>CAYQDR010000131.1:0-12495 GCA_964416315.1 uncultured bacterium | reverse complement strand
CCGACCGGAGGGACGGGACGGCCGCGAGGCCGCAGGCCGAGCGCGTCCCGGCGAGCTGGAGGACGCCGAGATGCGACGGGGATCGGCCCGGCCCCTCACGGCCGCGCGGGCGGGATCAGCGCCATGCCGTGCGGCCCCTTCGCCATCGGGATGCGCTTGAGCTCCCGGTGGTCGGCGAGCCCGATCACCGAGAGCACGTTGGCGTGCCGGTTCGTCACGTACGCCTTGACCCCGTCGGCCGCCATCACGACGAGGTCGGGGTAGCCCGGCTGCGGCACCTGGGCCGCGACCTCGAGGTCGTGGGTCCGGAGCACCGTCACCTGGTTCGCCTTCCGGAGCGTCACGTAGAGGAACCGGCCGTCGGGCGTCAGCGCGACGTCGTGGAGGACGCTCTTGAGCGGGACCGACGCCACGATCTTGTGCGCGCGGGTGTCCACCTTGGAGACGGTCTTCTCCTCGCCGTTCGCCACGAACAGATACTGCCCGTCCGCCGTCAGGGCGAGCCCCATCGCGTCGCCGCCGGATGAGAGCGTCTGGATGACCTTCCGCTGCGCCACGTCCACGACGGCGACGTTCCCCGCCGTCTCGCTCGTCACCCAGAAGAGCCGGCCGTCGCGCGAGAAGATCCCGTGGGCGGGCCAGGTGCTGACCTCGATCGTCGCCTCCACGGCGTCCTTCGCGACGTCGTAGATGACGAGCTGGCTCACGTCTCCCCAGTCCAGGACCCAGCAGGAGCGGCCGTCGGGCGTGAAGGCCATGTTGTACGGGTTCTGGCCGATCTTGACCTGACGCAGGACCTGCCGCGCCTGGGTGTCCACGATGCTGATCTTCCGGGTCTTGTCGTGGATGACCCAGGCCTGGCGCCCGTTCGGCGTCGCCACCACGCGGTTCGGGACACCGCCGCCGAGGGGGATCGTGCCGACCACCTCGTCGCGGTCCGTGTCCACGATCGAGATCAGCCCGGCGTGCGTGTTCGTGACGTAGAGCTCGGCCCCCGCCGCCGGGAGCGGCACGAGCGCGAGCAGGATGACGGCGAGGGCGGCCAGCGGCACGGCGGCCAGTATACACCCGGAGGGGCGGGCGGCCCGAAGGAGGTGGTCAGGCGATCGCGTACGCGGCGACGGTGACGCCGTCGGCCCCCGGGACCTCGAGGGCTGCGTCCCGGAGCTGGAACTCGGCGGCGAGCGCCGGCGCCTCGGCGCGGAGGGTCTCGACGACCGCGCCGCTCGCGATGATCCCCCCGGGCGGGATCTGCTTGAGGAGCCGCGCGCCGACGCTCACGCTCGGGCCCACGAGCGCCACCGCCTGGCGCATCGCCGAGCCCACGACGCCCAGGACCACGTCGCCCACGGTGAGGCTCATCCGCGCGGTGATCGGCCTTTCCTTGTCGCAGGTGCCGTGGGCCAGGGCCGCGCGGATCGCGAGCGCGGCCTGGACCGCCTCCGCGGTGGACTCGAAGTAGAGGAGCGCGCCGTCGCCCTCGTAGTCCTTCACGTCGCCGCAGTAGGCGAGGGCCACCTCGGTGACGAGGCGGAGGAACCGCTGGACGACCGCCAGGACCCGCTCCGGCGGATGGTGGACGAGCAGGCGCGTGGAGCCCGCGATGTCCACGAAGAGCGTCGTCAGCCGCCGGCGCGTCGGGACCCCGCCCTCGCGGAGGTAGCGGTCGGCGAGGCTCGGGAGGAACGCGGCCCGCCGCTCCGCGAGCGTCGCCGTCGCGGGCGCTCCCGCGCCCTCGGCCACGGCGACACCGTCGAAGCTCTCGGTCGGCAGCCCGGCGGCCCGCCAGCCGGCGATCCCCCCGAGGAGGATGGAGACACGCGTGAATCCCTGCGCCACGAGCCACCGCGCCACCCGGGCGCTGGTCGCCTCGCCGGCTCAGGAGCAGTAGAGGACGAGGTGGGTGTCGGCAGGGAGCTCCCGCGCCCGTTGGGGGACCTCCTCGAGCGGCAGCCACACCGCCCCGGGGATGCGCGTCGGATCGCTCGTCCACGCCTCTCGAGCAGGAGATCGCGAAGGACCCGGCCTCGCCCATCGCGCTCGCGAACGCGATCGCGCGGAAGAACGGGACCGAGCCCGGCCGGATCGGGGGGCTCGGCTTCTACATGCTGGTCCCCGCCGCCGCGATGGTCCTCGTGGACGCGCGGCGGCGGCCGGTGGCCGCGACGCTGGCCTACGCCACCGTGCTCTTCGCCGTCTTCGGCTGGCGCGTGGCGGGCCTCCCCGCCTTCCGCCCGGTCGTGCCCGGGCTCGGCGAGACGGCCCTCGCGCTCGGGCTGACCCTCGCGGCCGCGGCCGCCGGCGGACTCGCCGCGTGCCGGGTCGCCGGAACAGGGGCGCCCGAGGACTGAGTTCATCGGGAGGGGGCCTCGACGGCCCCCTCCCGGGCCTCCCCCAGAGGTTGCCGCGGCAAAGCCGCGGCTCGGAGCGGAACGCCACGGCCGCGAGGCGAATGACGGGAGCGTGGCGAGAAGCCCGGGCGGGGAAAGTCGGGTTTCGGACCCGCCCGCGATTTCTTCACGGACTCTGAGGGCTCCTCACTCGTCCCCCTCCTCCCCCGGGCCCCGCCAGCCCTCGAGGCCCTCGCGGACGATCAACGGGACCAGGACGAGAGCGGCGAGCGGGTCCGCCCACCACCAGCCGAGGGCCGCGTTGAGCGCGAGGCCCGCGAGCGTCGTCACCGACAGCCAGGTGCAGAAGATCGTCTCGTAGGCGTCGGCCCGCAGCGCGGCGCTCCGCAGGGCGCGCGCGGTGCGGAGCTTCGCCCAGCCGAGGAAGGGCATGGCGACGGCCGAGATCGTCGTCAACACGAGCCCGAGGATGCTCTCGCGGGCCTCCCCACCGAACCCGAGGAGCCGGCGACCGGCATCGACGACGATGTACGCGGCGAGGGCGAGGAGGAGCCCGCCGGCGACCCGGGCCGCCCGGCGCTCGATCGCCTCCGCCCGCTCCGGGGACCGACCGCGCAGCTCGTCCCGAAGCCGCCAGCCCACGACCGCGCCGCTCGCCGTCTCGATGAAGGAGTCCACGCCGAAGCTGATCAGGGCGACGGAGCTGGCGAGCGTGCCCGCCGCGACGGCGATGATCCCTTCCAGGACGTTCCACGCGACGGTCGCCACCTCGAGGAGGATCCCTCGCCGGAGGAGCCGCTCGCGGGACAGGGCGGCGGGCGGCATCACACGGCGAGGTACCGGTGGACGACGGCCTCGTTCGCCCAGAGCGCCTCGAGCGTTCCCTCGAACTGGATCGTCCCCTTGTCGAGGACGTAGCCGCGGTCGGCGACGCGGCGGGCGAACTTGAGGTTCTGGTCGGCGAGGAGGAGCGTCACGCCCTCGCCGCGGATGCGACGGAGGACGCCGACGAGGTCGCGGACGACGAGGGGGGAGAGCCCCTCCGATGGCTCGTCGAGGATCAGGAGCTCCGGGTTCCCCATGAGGGCCCGGCCGATGGCGAGCATCTTCTGCTCGCCGCCCGACAGGCCGGAGCCCCGGTTGTCGCGCAGGCGCTCGAGCGCGGGGAAGAGCGCGGTCACCTCGGCCGCGGCCCAGCGCCCCGAGCGGCCGGCGGCGCGGCGGCCGATCTCGAGGTTCTCGGCCACCGTGAGGTCGGGGAAGATCCGCCGGTCGTCGGGGACGTAGCCGATGCCGAGCCGAGCGACGTCGTACGGGGGACGCCCGGTGGTCTCCTGCCCGCGGAACCGGATCCGTCCGGCGCGCGGCGGCGTGAGCCCCATGATGCTCCGGAGCGTCGTCGTCTTGCCCGCGCCGTTCCGGCCGAGGAGGCAGACGATCTCCCCGGGGGCGACGGTCAGCGAGACGCCGCGGATCACCTCGCTCCGGCCGTAGGCGGTCACGATCCGGTCGAGCTCGAGGATCACGCCTCGAGCTCCTCGCCGAGGTACGTCTCGCGCA
The DNA here is from genome assembly GCA_964416315.1 of uncultured bacterium. Lineage (GTDB taxonomy): Bacteria > Methylomirabilota > Methylomirabilia > Rokubacteriales > DASRDR01 > CAYQDR01. The sequence continues at coordinate 8,584 of CAYQDR010000131.1, read as the reverse complement.
CCTCCGGGTGCGCGCGGATCTCCGCCGGGGGCCCCTCGGCCAGCACCCGCCCCCGGTTCATGACGACGATCCAGTCGGCGAGCGAGAAGACGACGTCCATGTCGTGCTCGACGATGACGAACGTGGTCCGTCGCGACTCCGAGAGCCGGCGGATGAGCTCCATGACCGTGCCCCGCTCGATCGGGTTCAGCCCCGCCGACGGCTCGTCGAGGAAGCAGAGCGCCGGCTGCGAGGCGACCGCGATCCCGAGCTCGAGGAGCCGCTGGTCGCCGTGGGAGAGCGCCGCGGCCGGCAGGTCGCGAAAGCCGGCCAGGCCGAGCTCGACCAGGAGCGCCTCGGCCTCGGCGACGGCCGCCCGCTCGGTTCCGAGCCCCGCCCAGGGCCGGTGCGTCCGGCGGAGGCGCGCAAGGACGGGGATGAGGAGATTCTCCAGCGTCGTGGCGCGCGGGAAGATGTTCATGATCTGGAACGAGCGCGTGAGCCCCAGCCGGACGCGCCGGTGGACGGGGAGGCGCGTGATCTCGGCGCCCCGCAGGAAGACCCGCCCGGCGTCCGGCGGGAGCCCGCCGGTCACCAGGTTGATCAGCGTCGTCTTCCCCGCCCCGTTGGGCCCGATCAGCGCGGTGCGCCGCCCTTCGGGCAGGACGAGGTCCACGCCGTCCACGGCCCGAAGGGCGCCGAAGTGCTTCGCGAGCCCCTCGACCCGCAGAAGCTCGGGCATCACCGGGGTCCCTCGGCCCGCCCCGAAGCCGGCTGGGTGAGCCGGCCGAGGAGCGTGCCCAGCATGGCGCCGACGCCCCCGCGGAACCCCAGCACCAGGACGACCACGATCGCGCCGAGCCAGATGAGCCAGTACTCCGTGTAGCGGACGATGATGTCCTTGATCACGAAGAAGAGGAAGGCGCCGAGGACGGGTCCCCAGAAGGCGCGGATCCCGCCGAGGAGGGTCGCGAGGACCGGGTCCGCGGAGGTGCTCCAGTGGGCGATCGGCGGCGTCACCGTGTTCTCGAGCGCGGGCAGGAGCGCGCCCGCCAGGCCCGCGTAGACGCCGGCGATCGTGAACGCCGCGAGCCGGTAGACGCGCACCGGCACGCCGGTGAACGCCACCCGGCTCTCGCTGTCCCGGATCCCCTGGAGCGTGAGCCCGAGCGGCGAGCGGACGAGCCGCCGCATGACGACGACGGCCACCAGCGCCACGACCAGGACGACGTAGTAGTAGCGCTCGATGGTCGCCAGTGACGGCCCGGGGATCCCGGGCGGGCCCAGCGGCGCCCGCGGGATCCCGACCAGCCCGTCGTCGCCCCCGGTCACGTCCCGCCACCTCAAGGCGATTGAGTAGAGCATCATCCCGAAGGCGAGCGTCAACATCGAGAAGTAGATCCGGGTGTGGCGGACCGACAGGGCGCCGAGGACCAGCGCCGTCACGCCCGCCGCTGCGACGCCGCCCACGAGGCCCAGGAGGAGCGAGGGCACCCGGAGGAGGATGAGCGCGCACACGTACGCGCCCACGGCGAAGAAGCCTGCCTGGCCGAAGGAGAGGAGGCCCGTGTAGCCGAAGAGGAGGTTGAAGCCGAGGGCGAAGACGGCCAGGATGAGGATCTGCATCGCGAGGTAGATCGGATAGCGTCCGGCGACGAGCGGCAGGAGCACGAGCGCGAGGGCGGCCGCGCCGCAGAGCCAGGCCTCGAGCCGGGTCGCGCTCATGCTACGCGTGGCCCCCGAACAGGCCCTGCGGGCGGACCAGCAGCACCACGGCCATGATCACGTAGATGAGGAACAGCTCGAACACCGGGAAGAGGGCGGTCCCGTAGGCCGAGAGGACACCGACGATCAGCGAGCCGACGAAGGCGCCCCGGAGGTTCCCGAGCCCGCCGATCACCGTGATGATGAAGGCCTGGATGATCATCGCCGCGCCGATCCCCGGCGCCACGACGCGCACCGGCGTGCCGAGGGCGCCGCCCAGGGCCGCGAGCATCGAGCCCAGGACGAACACGCCGGCGAAGACGCGGGGCACCCGGACGCCGATCGCCCCGGCCATCTCGCGGTCGGACGCGGTCGCGCGCACCATCCGGCCCCACCACGTCTTCTCGAAGAGGAGCCAGAGCCCCGCCGCCACCGCCACGCCGACGGCGATGATGAAGGTGTTGTAGACGGGGAACGGGCGGCCGAAGAGCGGCCAGGCGCCGTCGAGGAAGCGCGGGATCGGCGGGATCTTGAAGACGCCGCCCCAGACGATCTTCACGGCGTCGTCGAGGATCAGGATGAAGCCGAAGGTGAGCAGGAGCTGGTAGGCTTCCTCGACGCCGTAGAGACGCTTGAGGAACCCCCGCTCCATGACGAGCCCGACGAGGCCCACGCCGGCCAGGCTCAGCGCCACGGCCGCCCAGAACGGCCACCCCCAGAGGCCGTAGGCCGTGTAGGCGAGGTAGCCGCCGAGCATGAAGAGGCTCCCGTGGGCGAAGTTCAGCACGCCCAGGACGCCGAAGATGATCGTGAGCCCCGCCGAGAGGAGCCAGAGGTACATCGCCAGCGAGAGGCCGACGAGCCCCTGGTAGGCGAGTTGGTCCGGCGTCATGGGAGGGCCGGCCCGACCGGCGGAGGGCCGCCGGCCGGGCTGCGAAGCGCTCGATGCCGGGCGGCTACTTGGTCGCCGCGACCGGCGCGAACGGCGGGTGGCGGTAGTAGTCCTTCGCCTGGAAGACCTTCAGGTCCCCGAGGACCGGGATCGGGTACTTCGCGTCCCACACGACGCGTCCGGCGGGAACCGTGTAAACGAACTGGTGGTCTTCGTTCCGGAACACCCGCTCGCCCGCGGGCGTCATGATCTTCATCCCGCGCAGCGCCTCGATGACCTGCTTCGTCTCGAGGCTCTGCGCCTTCTCGACCGCCGCCTTGGTGATCAGGATGGCGGAGTACGTCGTCTCAGCCGAGTAGTTCGGCAGGCGCCCCCACCGCTGCTGAAAGCGCTCGACGAAGGCCTTGTTCTCTGGCGTGTCAGGCCAGTTGTGCAGGCCCCGGGCCGTAGCCCACAGCTTCCCCTTGAACCTATCCCGCTGGACCTCCGAGGCGATCCCTTCCAGGACGTCCACCGAGCCTCCCATCGCCTGCCACCAGACCTGGACCTGATCGAAGACCCCCTGGATCAAGGCCTGCCGGAGGAGCATGACGGCCTCGCCGGACCACGGCGTCGCGAGGATCGCGTCGGGCTTCTGTGCCATGACGGCCGAGATATGGGGGGAGAAGTCCAGCGTCAGGAACGGGGCCCACGCCGCCGCGACGAACTCGGCGTCCGGCCGGTACTTCTTCAGGGTCTCCTTGAAAAGGTTCCAGGTCACGTAGCCGTACTCGTAGTCCGCGCCGATCGTCGCCCAGCGCTTGATCTCCGGCCGGTCCTTGAAGATCAGGGCGGCCGTGACCGCGTCCTGGTAGACGGGGACGCTGACGCGCACGATCTCCTGGATGCCCTTCTGGGCGACCAGCTCCTCGGTCAGCCGGTGGGTCGCCGCGTGCGTGAAGAAGTGGATCCGCTTAAGCTCCTGGAGGACCGGACCGAGGGCCATCGCGACGCCGCTCGAGTCCGTGCCGTACATGAAGTGGGCGCCCCACTCGGTGACGAGATAGCGGGCGTTCTTAACGCCGACCGCCGGCTTGTTCTCGTCATCCATGAACTTCATCTCGAGCTTGCAGCCGAGGATGCCGCCCTTGGCGTTGACCTCCTCGATCGCCATGGTGGCGCCCATCATGATCTGGCGGCCGTAGTCGGCGTGCGAGCCGGAGCTGACGCCCTGGACCCCGATCTTGATCCCCGGCACGCCGAGCTGGCACTGGGCGCTCGCGGGCGCGGCCCAGACGAGCCCGGCCACGAGGAGCGCGGCGAGGCTCAACCTCACGAGGCGACTGGATGTTCTCACGCTCGCTCCTCCCTTCGTGGAGTGGGTGAATGGACGGTAGGACAGCATCGACTGTAGAGACAAGCCCGGGGCCTGTCAACCCGCCCCCCGCACCCACACCCCCTCTCCCTCCCGGGGAGGGAGAGGGTCAGGGTGAGGGAGGGACGGATTGGAGCCAGGCCGCCGCGGCCGCCCGCAGCCGCTCGCGCTCCGCCGGGCTGAGCCCGTGCGGGTCGAAGCGGTAGCGGTAATGAAGCGCGAGGATCGGGGCGAGGGCATCCGTCGCGAACCCCTCGGCCCGCGTGGCGCGGAGGCGCTCGAGCCAGCGCGCCGGGGGCTCCCAGGGCTGCCGCTCCAGGCCGAGCGCGCCGAGGCGCGCCTCGATGGCGTAGAAGTCGGAGTCCGCGCCCGGACGCGGGCCGCCGTCCCGTCCGCCCCCGGGCGCCGCGGCGCCGGCCGGGGTCTGGCGCCGGAAGCGGAGCCGCCAGGCGAGGAAGCCGATCAGCGGGAGGAGGAGCCAGACCACGTAGCGGACGCCGCTCTCCGTCTCGCCCCACCGCCAGCGGGAGAAGAGGAAGAACCCCCAGGCCGAGAGGTCGTAGAGCGGCTGCCAGATCGAGGCGGCGGCCTTCTCCTCGGCCTCGAACCAGGCGGGCGGCGTCGTGTCCACGTCCCGCCAGGCGCCGTCCACCCACGCGAGCGTCCACGAGTGTGCGTGCCGCGCGCGGACGACGAAGCGCTTCTCGAGCCCGCTCCACTCCTGGACCGAGTAGCCGACGGCGTAGCGGGCGGGGATGCCCGCGGCGCGGAGCAGGAGGGCCGTCGCCGTCGCGAAGTACTCGCAGTGGCCGGCGCGGGAGCGCAGGAGGAACTCTTCCAGCGGGCTCGCGCCCGGCGGCCGGCCCGGGAGGAAGGTCGAGTAGCGGAACCGCGCCCGGAAATACTCGGTCACGGTCCGCAGGCGCCGGGCCGGGCTCTCCTCGGCGAGGCGGAGCTCCGCGGCGAGGGCGGCCAGGAGCGGGCCCTCGCGCGCGGGCAGCTTGAGATCGGTCTCCGTCGGCGGCCCGTCGATCGAGCCCGCGGACCCGTAGCCCACCCGGTAGGTGACCAGGCCGAGCCCCTCCTCCACCTTCACCGCCCCGAGGGGGTTCGCCTGCATGCCGAGGACGGACAGCCGCTCGATGCGCGCCGCCCCCGAGGGCAGGGGCAGGACCCCCTTCCCCCGCTTGAGGTAGCTCGAGACGACGAGGCTTTCCCGCGGCACCGCGCCCGCGAGCAGGTGCCACGTGAGGCCGTCGGCCTCGGGCCGGACCGCGGTGAAGGCCGGGTCGGTCGCCACCCAGAGGGGTGCGCTGTAGAAGTTGTAGGTCGCCTCGCGGAGGAGGACCGGCGGGCGGACCCCGTCCGGCGCCACGCGCAGCACGATCCGGTCCGAGAGCTTGAGCTGCCCGATGCGGCCGAACGCCGTGGTGGCCCGGAAGGGGTCGGTCTCCCTCCGGTCGGCGAAGAAGAACTCGAGGAGGGTGCGCTCGACGAACTTCTGGAGGCTCCAGAGCCCGACGTGGCCGCCGTAGCCCGCGACGGCCGCGACGGCGAAGAGCCCGAGCCAGACGGGCGCGGGCACGCTCCCGGGCCGCGCCGCCCAGAGGGCCCAGGCCGCCAGGACCAGCAATCCCGCGTAAAAGCCCGGCCCGCGCGCGTTCGCGGCGCTCGCCGCGAGGATCACGAGGGCGAAGAACGGGTAGGCCAGGTTGACCGCATCGGCGGGGTCGCCGCCTGCGCGGCGGCGGACGATCAGGAGGAAGGACCAGGGATCGAGTCGGGCGGCGGTCGTGTAGGCCTGGCAGGCGACGAGCGGGAGCACGGCGAGCGGAAACCACTGGACCACGCCCCAGATGGCGTGCGTCGGCCGGAGCGCGGTCGTGAACTGATACACGCCCATCGCGACCAGGACCAGCCGGCACAGGTCGGCGACGCGGTAGAAGTCGGCGGTCGAGAGCTCCCAGCGCCAGCCGACCAGCCGCGACCCCTCGAGGAGGACCGCGATCGGGATCGCGAAGAGGAGGAGCCCCGTCTGCCACCCCCACAAGAGGACCGCGGCGCCGACGAGCCCCGCCGGGGTGTTCATCGGGTCCCCCCGCCCCCCCGCCCCCTGTCGTCCAGATCGCCGGGACGGCTCGGGCCTGCGGCCCTCGCGACGTCCCGTCCCTCCGGCCGCCTCGGGGGGGGAAGGGCGCCGCCTCGCTCTCCGTCGTCGCGGGCTCGGAGGAACACGGCGCGCCTCACAGCGCCGCCAAGCCCTCGGCGATCCGGCCGACCTGGAGTCGGCGGACGTGCGCCCCGGGCAGGTCCGCGGTCCCCGGGCGTCGGGGGTCGGTGACGAGCAGCACGAGCGCCGGCACGCCGAGCGCCGCGAGGTGGTCCGCGAACGCGCGCCGCGCCTCGTCCCAGGCGACGAGGACCACGACGCAGCCGGAGAGCGACGCGCAGCGGCTCACGACGAGCTGGTGGAGCGTGCGGAAGGGCTTGTCCCGGCAGACGCCCACGCAGGCGAGGATCTCCAGCATCCGGTCCACCGGCCCCACGCCCCGCCCGGCCGTGAAGCAGTACGCCTCGGGGCCGACGAAGAGCAGGTCGAGGAGCGACTCCTGGGTCGGCATCGCGTAGGCGAAGGAGGCCGCCACCGACACCGCGTCCTCGAAGAGGTCGCTCTCGGCCAGCAGGAACGTGTCCAGCACCAGGGCATGGCGGACGAAGAACTCGTCCTGGTACTCCTTCACGATCGGCTTCCCCACCCGCGCCCAGCTCTTCCAGTGGATCCGGCGCAGGGGGTCGCCGGGCCGGTAGTCCCGCAGGGCGACGAACTCCTCCGAGTCGCCCACGGAGCCGGCCAGCGCCACCCCGCCCTGCTGGAACTTGCGCCGCCCGGGGAGCTGGACGGGCGGCACCGGGTAGCGCTTCGGCAGGACGAGGAGCGACTGCGGGAGCGGGACAGGCGTGAGCGCGCGCGAGAGGCCGAAGGGGTCCGGTCGCGCGAGCGTGAGGCCGGCGAAGCGGACGAACCCCCGTCGCGACGGCGTCAGCTCGACGCGCACCTCGCCCTCGCCGCGGGGCCCGAGGGCGGGGACGGTCTGCTCGGGGACGACCGCGCCCCGCCGCCGCGCGACGAGCCACACCCAGCGGGAGTAGCCGGCGGCCCGGTCGAGCCAGTCGTAGCCCGGCTGCCCCGGCTCGGGCGCGTGGCTGAACTCCTCGAAGCTGGGGCGCGGATCGGCGAAGTCCTCGAGGACCGTGAGCCCGGCCTGGGGTCGTCCCGTCGGGTTCCGGACCAGGACGCGGTAAGCGACCGGCGCGCCCGCGCTCCCGAACCGCGGCAGAACCCGCCGCGCCTCGGCGCGCGGCCTGACCCGGGCGCTCCAGGCCAGGGAGATCGCAAAGAGCGCCGCGAGGAACGCGAAGGCCTGGTAGGCGAGCGTCTGGTTCGTGTCGAGCCCGACGACGGCCGAGGCGACGAGGGCCCCGAGGGCGAGGAGCCCCGCGGGCGTGAACCGCCGCCGCATCCGGTGCTGAATCCCCGAGAGGAGCCGGAACGCGCGGTAGAAGAGCCGCCGGACCATGAGCTGACCGCTACGCCGGCACCGGGACGGCCTTGAGGATCTCCTCGACGATGTGCTCCGCCGTCTGCCCGGCGAAGCGCGCCTGGGGGTCGATCACCAGGCGGTGCGCGACGACCGAGACGGCGAGCTCCTGGATCTGCTCCGGCGTCACGAACTCGTGGCCGTCGAGCAGCGCCATGGCCTGCGCCGCCTTCGTCAGGGCGAGCGAGGCGCGCGGGCTCGCGCCGAGCTGGACGCCGGCCGCGCCGCGCGTCTGCCGGACGAGATCGACGACGTAGCGCTTCAGCTCGTCGCTCAGGCGCACGTCCTTCACCCGCTCCCGGAGGGCGGCGACGTCCTCCTTCGTGACGCAGGCCCCGAGGCGCTCCAGGGGATGGCTGCGCTCCTGCGCCGAGAGGATCGCCACCTCCTCCTCGGGGGCGACGTAGCCGAGGCTGAACTGGATCGCGAACCGGTCCATCTGGGCCTCGGGGAGGGGGTAGGTCCCGCGGAACTCGACGGGATTCTGGGTGGCGATGACGAAGAACAGCTCCTCGAGCCGGTGCGACTGCCCCTCCACCGACACCTGCCCCTCGCCCATCGCCTCGAGCAGGGCCGACTGCGTCCGCGGCGACGCCCGGTTGATCTCGTCGGCCAGGAGGATGTTCGTGAAGACCGGCCCGGGGAGGAAGCGGAACGTCTGCTCGCGCTGGTCGAAGACGGAGACGCCGAGGATGTCGGAGGGGAGGAGGTCCGGCGTGAACTGGAGGCGGCGGAACTGGGCGCCGATCGAGCGCGCCAGCGCCTTCGCCAGGGTCGTCTTGCCGGTGCCCGGGTAGTCCTCGAGGAGGACGTGGCCGCCGCTCGCGAACGCGGCGAGGAGCTTCCGGATCGCGGCGGACTGCCCCCGCATCACCGTCTCGATGTTCGCGGCGACGCGCCGGAAGGTCTCGCGCGGCTCGAGGGGCTCCCCGGCCGTCATGCCCGCGACTGTAGGGGCCCCTCCGAGCCCTGTCAAGGCTCGTGGCGCGCCTCGTCGAGTTCGCCGCGGGTCCTTATACTCTGTCCGTCGCTGGGAGTCGGGGAGAGAATAGCACC
>CAYQDR010000130.1:0-12612 GCA_964416315.1 uncultured bacterium | reverse complement strand
GCAGCGTACACGCCAACCTCTACAATGTAGACATTATTTATGCGCGGGCCCTAAGTTGTGGAACCTCCACGCTGATATCTCCGGTCGATTCCGAGCCCTACGGCGCTACTACACTGCAGCGTGCGCTGCGTCACCGTTTCTCGATGGTTCCGCCGAATTCACGTTCGGCGACTTTGAGGGGAGATCGATGGTGATCGCGTGCCTCGGCTGGGGCTCGCTGGTTTGGGACTCGCGAGAGCTCCCAGTCCAGGACAAGTGGTTCGAGGACGGCCCGCTACTTCGAGTCGAGTTCGCCAGGCAGTCGTCCGACGGCCGGCTCACCCTCGTTCTCCTACCAACCGGGACCGAGGTTCGGAGCCTATGGGCACCGTTCTCGGTAAGCGAGCTCGCGGAAGCTCGGAAGGCGCTCGGCAAACGAGAGGGGCTGTCCGAGAAGAACCACGAGAAGAATATCGCGGTGTGGTCGACCGCCGACCAGCACGCCTCCGAGCCGCCGAGCATAGGAGTCTGGGCCCAAGGCCTCGGCCTGAGTGCTGTAGTGTGGACAGCCCTGCCGCCACGATTCCGCGGAGAAGACGGTCGGGTACCGACGGTGGAGGACGCTGTCCAGTACCTGCGAGATCTTCCACACGAACAGCGCCGGAATGCCGAGCGGTACATTCGCATGGCTCCGCGTCAGGTGGACACGCTTTATCGTCGTCGATTTGAGCTGGAGTTCGGCTGGACCCCACTGGCTGCGTCGTGAGACATCGCCGAACAGACCGCTGCAGCGGATCGCGGCTCGCGTTGCTCGCCCCGCCCGCTGAGCGCTGGCGTTAAACGCCTGAACCCGTCGCCGGCAAGATAGGGGTATACTCGTGCCATGAACGCGGATCTGCTGGCAGAGGCGCTGAGGCTCAGCCCGAGCGATCGGCTGCAACTGATCGAGGCACTGTGGGACACGCTCTCGGAACAGGACATTCCTGTTACGGCCGAGGAACGTGCCCTTCTTGACGCTCGGCTTGCCGATCTCGAGGCTAATCCCGGAGATCATAGCCCCTGGCCCGAAGTTAGAGCCCGCCTCGAGCAGCGGCGTCGTTGACGTTACCAGTCCTGCTCCGTCGAGCTGCCGGGCTCGACTTGGAGGCGATCGAGGACTGGTATGACAGTCAGCGTCAGGCCTCGGCGCCGAGTTCCGCGCAGCGGTTGACGACGTGATCGCGCGCATCGCCGACAACCCGCTCGCGTATCCGGAGCGATACCAAGGGGCCCGCCGGGCTCTTCTACGACGATTTCCCTACGTCCTCTGGTATCGGCCGCTTGAGACGTTCGTGGTTGTCCTGGCATGTGCCCACGGCCGGCGCGATCCCCGAGGAATCCGGGCTCGGCTCCGCAGGGGCGCCTAACTGCAGCCAGCGCGGCCCTTCCGCTGGTCCACCGTGCCCGGGGTAGGCGATGCTGGCGGCGGCGCGGGGGGCGGCGAAGAGCGAAGAGGGGCCCCGAACCGGCCACCCCTCGTAGCCCCGACGCCTCCTCCCTCACCCCCGCCCTCTCCCCCCGCGTGTCCGGGGGGTAGAGGCTGTGGGGGCCCCGGAGCGCGCGTGCTATGATGGCCGCCACCATGACTCGCGGGCTCGACACGGGGTTCCTGCTGGACTGGCAGTGGTATCGACTGCGGGGGGAGATGGAGCGCACGAAGCGGCCCGCTCTGCTGCGCCTGGCCCGGGTCCTCGCGGAGGCCGACGTCCGGTACGCGATCATCGGCGGCGTGGCGCTCCAGGTCCACCAGGCGGAGCCCCGGACGACACTCGACATCGACGTGGCGGTACGCGCGCTCGCGGAGATCCCGCGCGATCGGCTCGCGGCAGCCGGATTCGTTCAGACCGGGCGGTTCAGCCACTCCGAGAATTGGGACAGCGACGACGGCATTCCCGTGCAGTTCACGGACGACCCGGCGCTGGCCGGAGCGATCGATCGGGCGGAGGTGGTCCGGCTGGAGGATGTTGGGCTCCGCGTGATTCGGAGAGTCGACCTCCTGCACGAGAAGCTGCGATCCGCTTCGGATCCGGCCCGGCGACGCTCCAAGCGCCTGCAGGACCTCGCGGACGCCCAGGCGCTGATCGAGGCGGCTCCCGAGCTGGCGGGCGAACTGACGGCCGCCGAGCGCGCCCTGCTCGAGCAGCCTCCGCGCTGACTTCTCCCTCACCCCTCCCCCGCCCGCGGGAAAGGGACGGGGAGAGCCGACCGGTCACACCGACTGGTGGATGGCGGCCGACAACCCACCTCGATCCGGCGCGGATCGATCCTACTGCCGCTCACCGGATGACCTCGTCCGCCCGGAGGATCATCGATCGCGGGATCGTCAGGCCGAGACGCCGAGGGCCGGGGACTGGCGGACGGGCGCGCGCCCGGAGCACGTCCGCACCAGACGGCTGATGCCGATGGGTGCCCCTTGCCGAACGACGGAGGGGTCGTCTACCCTCACTCTCGGGCCGGCGCGTGGCGGCCCGGTACGGACACCCACCCCGGGGAGGAGCCAGGGATGAACGCATCCGAGACCCTGCCCGCGCAGTTCAACGTCGCCACCTACTTCGTGGACCGGCACGTCGCCGAGGGGCGGGGCGCGGCCCCGGCCTTCCACTGCGAGGACCGCGTCCTCACGTATGGGGAGGTCCAGGACCTCGCGAACCGCACCGGGAACGCGCTGCGCGAGCTGGGGACCGGGATGGAGGACCGCGTCCTCATGCTCTGCCTGGACGCCCCGGAGTTCCTCGGGACGTTCTGGGGCGCGATCAAGATCGGGGCCGTCCCCATCCCGGTCAACACGCTGATGCGCGCCCAGGATTACCTCTACTTCCTGAACGACAGCCGCGCGCGGGTCGCCGTCGTGTCCGCGCCGCTCCTCGCCGAGGCGGGCCCGGTGCTTCCGCAGGCGCCGTTCCTCGAGCACGTCCTGGTCGCGGGTGGCAAGCCCGGGCCGTACCTCGCGTACGAGGAGCGCGTCGCCCGCGCGGCCGCCACGCTCGAGGCGGCGCCGACCTCCCGGGACGACGCCGCCTTCTGGCTCTACTCCTCGGGGTCCACCGGGTCCCCGAAGGGGGCGGTGCACCTCCACCACGACATGGTGGTCTGCACGGAGACCTACGCCAAGCAGGTCGTCGGCTACCGCGCGACCGACAAGGTCTACTCGGCGGCGAAGCTCTTCTTCGCCTACGGCCTCGGCAACGCCGGGTACTTCCCGATGGGTGTGGGCGCCCAGAGTGTGCTCTACCCCCACCGGCCGACCCCCGAGGCGGTCTTCGAGCTGCTCACCCGCCATCGCCCGACGCTCTTCTTCGGGGTGCCGACCCTCTACGCGGGGATGCTCGCCGTGAAGGAGGCGGAGAAGCGCTTCGACCTCTCCTCGCTCCGCCTCTCGATCTCGGCCGGCGAGGCGCTGCCCGAGGCGCTCTACACCCGCTGGCGCGAGCGCTTCGGCGTGGAGCTGATCGACGGGATCGGCACGACGGAGATCCTGCACGTCTTCCTCTCCAACCGGCCGGGGGCAGTCCGCCCGGGCTCGTCGGGGATGCCCGTGCCGGGCTACGAGTGCGCGATCGTGGACGAGCAGGGGCAACCGGTCCCCCGGGGGGAAATCGGCAACCTCCGGGTCAAGGGCGACTCCACGATGGCCTACTACTGGAACAAGCACGAGAAGACCAAGGAGACGCTCCTCGGCCCCTGGATCCAGACGGGGGACAAGTACTCCCAGGACCCCGACGGCTACTACTGGTTCGCCGGGCGGGCGGACGACATGCTCAAGGTCGGCGGGATCTGGGTCTCCCCCGTCGAGATCGAAGCGACCCTGATCCAGCACCCGGCCGTGCTGGAGGCCGCGGTCGTCGGCCAGGCGGACGACGAGCGGCTCGTCAAGCCGAAGGCCTACGTGGTCCTCAAGGAGCCCGCGGCGCCCTCTGCCGCCCTCGCCGAGGAGCTGAAGGGGTTCGTCAAGGGCAAGCTCGCCCCCTACAAGTACCCCCGCTGGATCGAGTTCGTGCCGGACCTGCCGAAGACCGCGACGGGCAAGATCCAGCGCTTCAAGCTGCGGGGCTGACTTGGTCCGGCCGCCACCGAGCGGAACGTCCACCACTCGAACACCAGCGCGTTGATTCCGGAGCGGGAACGGCCGGCTATTTCTTCCGGCTGCGGAGCCACGCGGCGTCGGCCAGATCCTGTGGTCGCCCCGACGCTTCCTTGTTGCGAAGGAGCTCGTCGAAGCCGATCACCGGAACCGGCAGGCCTTCCAGCGTGACGCTGATCCGCGACGGCCACGCCTCGTCGAACGTGAGACCGGACACGCCGGTGAGCAGGTCGATGCGGGCGGGCGCGACGCCAATCTGAAAGACGGTGTCCGGCCTGAGGAGATCGTCCCGCGTCAGATCGAGGACAGGAGCCCCGAACGACCGGAGCGCCCGCAGCACCCGCTCGGCGTTGTCGGTGGTCGGGCGCACCCAGACGTCGAGGTCGCCCGTGGCCCGAGGCAAGCCGTGCGCGGCGAGGGCGTAGGCGCCGACCACCAGGTACTCAACGCCCTCCCCGGAGAGTGCGGACAACATGTCGAAGAAGTCGCGGTTCATCCGTCAGCCCCTCTTTGAAACCCCACGCTTGCAGGGTGAGTGGCCAGACGAGATCCAGACGCTCGGCGGCCGTCAGCCTGTCCACGTACGGCTCCTCGTCGTCCCCCAGACGGCGGAGCCGGGTCACGAAGCGCGACCGATCCATGCGCCCCTACTATAGCGCGTCGCGCCCGGACGGTGGCGCGCTTTGGTCGATCGCGCGCTGCTGGATCGCCGAAGGACCTGCCGAATACCGCGAACGGCAAGACCCAGCGCTTCAAGCTGCGCCAGTAGAGAGACGCCGGCCTCCGGGCTCCCGTTGAGATCGTAGCGCATCTGCACTATCGATTCTCCGCGCGCCGGGCAGCTAGAATGGCGTGGCATGAGACCCCGGAACGGCCAGTCACCCGCGCGATTCCCGACCTGGGAATGCTGCCTCGCGTGCGCCCACTGGGCCGGTGCCCACGAGCACCCGCGGGGGCCCTGTCACGCGCGGCAGTGCGACTGCGGGGGTTTCGAATGGGCGGACGAGGGGCCCCGGGTGGGGAGCTTCCGGCTGTGCCTGCGCTGGCTCTGGCGCCTGGAGATGGAGCACCGCGCGGACATCCCGACGCCGGATTGGATCGCCACCATCGCCGCGCTGCAGGCCGTGGCGCACTGCCTGGCGCCCGGCCACGCGGGATGGATCGTCACCGAGGAGGCTCGGCGGTGGGAGGCCCGGACCGGCTGGGCGCCGCGGATGACGACGTTCGAGGACGCGCGGGAGGCCCCGATTCCCGCACCCGCGCGTCGGTCCTCGCTCCCGCCCGACTGAGCCCCGGGGCTGCGGCCCCCGACCTCGTCGCCTCCTCGATCACCCCCCGGGGTCCGGCTCGGCGGTCACGACGCGCCGCTGGAGCACCGAGTAGTTCCGGTAGCGGGCCGGCATGTGTGCCGCCACCGAGGAGAGCGCCACGACGACGAGGAGCAGCGGCACGCGGGCCTCCCAGAAGAGGGGCACGCAGAGGAGCAGGCCGAGCTTCGCGAGGACGGCCAGGCCCTTCCCCAGGAATAGCCACTGGACACTCTTCCACAGCTCGAGCCCCATCAGCAGGGCCCCGGTGGCGACGGTGAGCCACAGAGCGGGAACGAGGCGCTCCGGCGAGACGGCCCAGACGTGGCCGCCCAGGAGCGCCCCGAACGCCATCAGGTGCAGCGTCCGGAACGCGACGTTCCAGGCCCGCTCGTGGGGGAGGCGGCGCGGCATGTCGGGGTCGAGCCAGGCCCGCCAGCCGCCGCCCGGGAGCAGGCCCCCGCGCCCGGGCGACCCGTACCCCGCCGATCCCGGCGACGGCCGCACGGGAGCCCGCCCCCCCCCGGCCTAGAGCTTGAAGAGCTGGACGGCGTTGTCGCGGAGGAGCTTCCGCTTCGCCTCCGGCTTGAGGCCGAGCTGCTCGACCTGGTCCAGGCTCTCCTTCCACGGGAGCCCGTTGGTCCCCCAGACACAGCGGTCCTGGCCCATGCGGCTGCCGATGAACTGGATGATGTCGGGCTTGAGGTACTTCGGCATCCAGGCATCCACCCCGAACCAGATGTTGTCCCACTTGTAGCAGACCGAGAGGAGCTCGTCGACCCACGGCCAGCCGGTGTGGGCGCCGATCATCTTCAGCTCGGGAAAGTCGCAGGCGACTCGGTCCAGGTACATGGGGCGGGCGTGCTCGCTGGGCATGGACTCGAGCACGTGCCCGACCTGCATCGACACCGGCACGTCCAGCTCCACGCACTTGGCGTAGAGCGGATACATCTTCGCGTCGTGGAGCGGGATGTCGAACCCGTAGATGTGGACGTAGACCCCCTTGAACCCGTACTGCGTGACGGCGGCCTCGATCTCGCGGAGGCTCTCCTTGATCCGGAACGGGTTGTAGCCGGCGAGCCCCACGAAGCGGTCCGGGTGCTTCCGGGTGTACTGGGCCACCTCCTCGAGCGTGGTATCCATGTACATCCACTTGTTCCAGTACGACCACATCTTGGTCTGGGTGATGAACACCCGCTCCACGTTCGCCTCGTCCATCTTCTGGAGCATGACCTCCATGGAGTCGAACGACGGGAGGCTGCCGATCGCCCGCTCCATGCGGCAGATCAGCTCCCCCTTCTTCGCGTCGCTCCACTTGGCGATGAACTCGGGCGTGGCCACGTAGTACATGAAGTCGATCGCTCTCACGTCTTGCGCCATGGGCGCATCTCCTTTCAGGCCGTGGCCGAGAACCGAGCAGCCCTAGGACGCAGGGCGGAGCCGGCCCGAGGCGTATGCCGCATACGTTGAGGGTCGGCGACGCCCGAGGACGCCGGGATGCGACGGTTATCGGTCACGGCTAGCACATCGTCAGGCCGCCGCTCACACTGAGCGTCTGGCCGGTGATGAAGTCGGCGTCCGCCGACGCGAGGAACACGACCGCGTCGGCGATCTCTCCGGGCGTCGCGACACGCCCGAGCGGGATCGCCCGGGTCACGGCGTCGAGGATCTTCTCGTTCCGGGGCGACTCGGCCCGGATCCCGGCGAGCAGCGGGGTGTCCGTCAGACCGGGGCAGACCACGTTCACCGTGATCCGGTGCCGCGCCATCTCCCGGGCGAGCGCCTTGGAGAACGCGATGACCGCGCCCTTGGTCCCCGAGTAGACGGCCTCGCCGCTCGAGCCGACCCGGCCCGCGTCCGAGGCGATGCTGATCACCTTGCCGCTCCCGCGCGCGACCATGTGCGGGAGCGCCGCCTTCGCCGCGTAGAGCACCGCCTTGAAGTTGAGCGCGATGAGCCGATCCCACGTCTCCTCGTCCGAGTCGAGGAACAGCGCCATCCGGTCCCAGCCGGCGTTATTCACCAGGACGTCGAGCTGGCCGAACTGGGCCAGCACCTCCGCGATCGCCCGCTCGACGTCCGCCCGCTTCGTCAGGTCCACGGTGACCGCGAGGCCCTTGACCCCGAGCCCCTCGATCTCGCCGGCGACGGTCCGCGCGTTCTCCCCGATGATGTCGGCGACGGCGACCTGGCACCCCTCGCGCGCCAGGGCGAGGGCGATGGCGCGGCCGATCCCCCGGCCGCCACCCGTCACGAGCGCGGTCCTGCCCTTGAGCCTCATCGCTTTCCTCCTCCACCCGGCGTCCGGCCGGGCACAGTCACTGACGGACCCTCCGCAGAGACACGCTTCGCGATGACGGCATCGGGCCCGGGCCGAGACCCGAGCAGATCAAGGACGCAGGCCCGAGGGGCGCCGAGGCGTATGCCGCATACGTTGAGGCGACCCGAGGGCCGAGGACGCCGAGATGCGACGGGGATCGGGCCGGGCACGTCATCGGTTCTTCCAGACGGGCGCCCGCTTCTCGAGGAAGGCCCGGAGGCCCTCGGCCGCGTCCTCGGTGCGCATCAGCTCGTCCGCGTACAGGGCCTCTAGCCGGCCGAGGGCCGCCTCGAAGCCGTCGTCCCGCGCCTCCCGCACCGCGCGCTTGGCGAGCCGCAAGACCGCGGCGCTCTTGTCGGTGAAGGTCCCCAGGGCGTCGGCGGCCGCGGCCTCGAGCTCCCCCGGCGGGACGACGCGGTCCACGAGCCCGATCCGCTCGGCCTCCCGTGCCGGGACGATCCGCCCGGAAAGGATCAGCTCGAGCGCGCGCGCGGGCCCGACCCGGGCCGGGTAGTGCAGCGCCGCGATCGGCGGGAAGACGCCGACCCGGATCTCCGGCTGGCCCAGGGTGGCGGTCTCGCTGGCGATGACGAGATCGCAGAACGTCGCCAGCTCCGCCCCGCCCCCCAGGGCCACCCCCTGGACCACCGCGACCGTCGGGCAGTCCAGGGCGTGGAGCCGCCGGAAGACCTCGTGGAAGGCCGCCAGCATCGGCTTGACGCGGTCCCCCACGTGGTCCTCGATCGCGACGCCGGCCGAGAAGGCCTTCCCCTCGGCGGCGAGGACGAGCGCCTTCAGCCCGGGCCGGCGCCGGACCTCGTCGAGCGCCGCGTTGATCGCCTCCATCATCGCGATGGTGAGGATGTTGAGCGGCGGCCGGGCCAGGGTGATCCGGGCCACGGCGCCGTCCAGGACGAACCGCACTGTCCCGTCGTTCATCGGATCCCCCCGCACCCCCGGCCCCTGTCGTCCAGATCGCCGGGACGGCTCGGGCCTGCGGCCCTCGCGACGTCCCGTCCCTCCGGCGGCCTCAGGGGGGGAGGGGAGCCGCCTGCCCCCCCACCGCCGTCGCGGGCGCGAGTTGACACAGGGCGTCTCATGCGATGTCGCTCCCCACGGACGCACCGCGAGCGGCCGCCCGGTACAGGTCCGCGCACTGCCGGCAGAGCCCGTCGGCAGGGTCCCACGCCGGTGCGCCTCGCCGGATCCGCTCGCGCACGGCTGGGGGAAGCCGCTCCGGTGCCGGCTCGAAAGCGTAGGTCGGGCAGCCGCAGAGCGGGCAGCGCTCACCGGCATGTGGGCCCCGTCGCGCCGAGCTCGACGCCTGGACGGGCTCGGCCGCGAACGCCACCAGCTCGGCGTGGGTGACCCCCGGCCCGTCGAAGAAGCGCCCGAACGCCGCCGCCGCACGCGCTCCGAGCATCGGGAACATCCGGGCGAACTCCCGGAGGCGCGCCGCCCGGACGCCGGGCGGCGCCCACCCGCGGCGCACGAGCCGCCCGTCCACGAGGACGGCCCAGAGCACGCGGTAGCGCCCGCGGAGCAGCGCGGGAGGGACCCGTCGGGCGGCGGCCGCGAAGGCCTCCGGCGCGTACCCGAAGGCCGGGTCCAGCATGTCGGCGACGTGGAGGAGCTCACGCCGGAGGAGCCGCCGGGCCCGATCGGGGTCCGCGAGGGTCTCCGGCCGGAGCTGGAGGAGGAGCGTCCGCCGCGCCGGCGCCGCCGGCCCCTCGTCGGCGGCGACCAGGAGGTCCGCTCCCTCTTCGGGCCGCGACGGGGCGAGCACGACGACACAGCGGCTCGTGCCTGCAGGCACGGTCGGCTGCTCCCGGATCGCCCCGCCCACGGCATCGCCCAGGCCGAGCCGCTCGAACCACGCAGCGTGCAGGCGGCGGAACTGTGTCTCCCGCTCCTCGGGGTCGGCGATCCCGTACACGGCATCGCGGCCGGCCCGGAACTCGGCCTCGGCGGGACGCCCCCGGAGCGCCGCGAGGACAGCCTCCTCGACGAGCCGCGGTTCGTAATCGATGGAGAGCTCGCCCTGGGCGAGACTCATCAGAGGACCCCCGTCTCGGACCACGGGTCCTCGGCCGGATCCCCGCAGGCGGCGGGGGCCGCGGGGACGGACGCCGAGCGCAACCGCAAGAGCTCCGGCCCCGGCGTGACCCCCACCCGGGCGCACTCGCGGCTCAGGTACTCCGCCGCGAGGGCGCCGAGCCCGCCGAAGAAGCCGACCGGGTCGTGCCGCGCGAGCGCCCGGCCGAAGCCCGGCCCCCAGCGGCCCAGGTGGTCCCGCAGGAAGCGGCGGACCCCCTGGCGCGTCGCCTCGAGCATGGCGCGGTCGTCGCGGTCCCGGGCGTAGGCTTCCTTGCGACAGAGGAAGGCCAGGAACTCGCACTCGCAGCTCACGTGGTCCGGCCGCTCGTGCGCGCCCGGGTGGACCGCTAGGCCGAACGCGCGGTAGAACGCCCCGAGGTCACTCATCTCGTGCATCGGCTGGAAGAGGGAGTCCGTCCCGTACTCGGTCTCGTAGGGCGGCACCGCCCCCCGCGCCGTGTGGCCGAACAGCCGGTGGAAGGCCGCCACGAGCGCGGCCAGGGTCGTCGGGCTCCCGAGCCCCCAGACGCCCTCGGCCAGCGTCGACCCCCACGCATCGTCGAGCACGGCCGCGACGTCGCCGAGGGCAGCCGCCGCCTCCGGCGACGCGAGCCGCGCCAGCGTCTCGACGGTCGGCGGGCGGAACCCGAGCGCCAGCGCCTCGTAGAGGCCGCTCCGGCACAGCGCCAGGTCCGCGATCGTCGGGGCAAACCCGTCCCGTGTCATTCGCGACCAGTCGGTGTAAGGCTCCCCAGGGGGAGGCAGGCCCGATCCGGTCGCTGAAGAGCGACCGGCCTGGCTTCGCCAGGAGGGCCGTCGGAGGGGGACGCAGTCCCCCTCCGAAGAAGATCAGATGGAGTTGGCATGCTGGCGCGGCCGGACGTGGACGGGCTCCTCCACGGCGGTCCGGAAGAGCTCCTCGCCGTCCTTGCCGTAGGCGACGACGGTGTCGTTGAAGAGGGTGATGCGACGGCCCCGGAGCGTGCCCTCGTAGACCTTCGGCCCCTCGACGACCTTGTAGCCGTAGATCACCAGGGCGGAGCGGCGGAAGAGCTGGAGCACGGCGAGGAGCTCGCGGTCCGGGTTCTCGTAGCGCTCGATCGCCTGATCCACCCCCGGGCCGAACATCTGCCGCAGGTAGGGGCGCGGGACCCACCGCGGCGGGATGTAGTAGCCATTCGGCTGCGTCCCGAGCTGCGGGTAGAGCGGGAGCGCCACCTTGGCCACGTGAACCAGGTAGTAGAGGGGGTGCCACCGGTCCTCCGCCCAGGTCCCGTCGGGATTCATCTTCACGAGCCCCTGGAGCCGGATCTGGCCGATGCAGGCCGCCATGCAGCGGGTCTCCATGGGCTTTCCGCCCGACTCGGGATCCTTCCCCTCGATCCGGGGGTAGCAGGCGACGCACTTCTCGGAAACGCGGGTGTTGCCCCGGTACATCGACTTCTTGTACGGGCACGCCTCGACGCACTTCCGGTAGCCGCGGCACTCCGCCTGGTCGATGAGGACGATGCCGTCCTCGGGGCGCTTGTAGATCGCCTTGCGCGGGCAGGCGGCGAGGCACGCGGGGTAGGTGCAGTGGTTGCAGATCCGGGCCAGGTAGAAGAACCAGGTCCCGTGCTCCGGCAGCGCGGTGCCGGTCTTGTGCCACTCGAAGAACTTGCCCGGGGGGCCGACGGGGTTGTCCTCGTAGATGTTCGGGGAGTTCCACTCATCGTCCGCCGGGAGGTAGCCCAGGACGCGCGCGCTGTCCGGCGTGAGCATCCGCTCGGCCTCGAAGATCGTCCGGCCGTCGAACCGGCCGTACGGGGCCTTCGCGTCGCCGGACGGCGCGCCGGCCCAGCCGCGCCCCTCGGGGTTGGCGCGCTCGAGGAGCTCGAGGATCTTCACGTCCCAGAACATCGGGTAGCCGCCGTAGGGCTTGGTCTCGACGTTGGCCCACCACATGTGCTCCTGGCCCTTCGAGAAGGTCCAGGTGGACTTGCAGGCCATCGTGCAGCTCTGGCAGGCGATGCACCGGTTGATGTTGAAGACGAAGGCGAACTGCCGCTCCGGGAACGCCCCCTCGTACGGGTAGCCCATGCCGCGGCCGAGCTGCCAGTTGTGGACCGTCGCCATGCCTCAGGCTCCTCTGCTCCGGCTCCAGACCTGGACGCACTCGGCCACGATGGCCCGCACCGCGTCCTCGCCCAGGGCCTGCCTCACCCGGTAAGGGCCCGCGTAGAAGGGGGTGCGGAACAGCCTGAGGATGCGGCTCTCGTCGAACCCCAGCCGCGCGAACTCCTCGGCGAACACGTAGGCCATGTCCTCGAGCGCCGCCGGCCCGGCAGGCACCTCGACTGCCACGAGCGCCATAGGGTCGTCGGGCTCGGGTCGCTTCTCAGTCATGCCGGTAGAGGTCGCCGGCGAGGTAGCGTTTCATGAACTCCCCCTCGTTGTCCGGCGTGTAGCCGGTCGTCGCGGGCTTCCAGATCCCCCGCCCCCCGAGGCCGCCGTCCTCGGCCTTCGTGACCCGGACCAGCGTCTCCTTGGGGACCGTGTTGAGCGCGTGGTTGTCGGCCTCCCCCCCGAAGAGGAAGCTCATGAACGCCTTCGACTTGTGGAAGAGGGTGTCCGTCTGGTGCATCGGCATGTGCCAGTTCCGGGTCACGGACTGCTGCGAGCCGTAGCGGAGGTTCGCCTGGTAGCCCGTGTTCTCGGAGAGCGCGCGCCCGTCCGGGCGGGTCTCGTGGGCCCGGACGCTCTTCTCGGTGGCGATGAACGGCGCGTGCTTCATCATCACGATGCTGTAG
>CAYQDR010000129.1:0-12645 GCA_964416315.1 uncultured bacterium | reverse complement strand
GCGCCGGTCGGCTCGTCGCGCCCGGGCCGACCGGCCGGTTCCGGTCCCCCGGGGGGCGCGCTCGCGGCGGCGGCGCTCGACGACCGGGTGACCTGGCGGACGGCCGGCTCCCTGCGCCTGACCATCCTCGCGAACACGGCGAGCACAGGTCACCGTTCGCGCCACGGGGGCCCTCCGCGTGAGCACGCTGGCGGGCATCCTGGGTGACGTGGCCCAGCCCTTCGGCTTGACTCGCGAGGCGTTCGTCGAGCGCCCGTTCGGCCGGCAGGAGGTCCCGGGGCGCGACCCTCGAAGCGACGCAGCTGAAGGACCTGGACTGTCCCCCCTCGTCTCCCCCCTGGATGCCAGCATGGCCCGCTCCGCGCAGGAGTTGGAGGGTCAGGGCCGGCGTTCGCGACGGCTGCGCGTGGAGGTGAGCACCACATGTCAGCAGAACCCATCCTCACGATCTACAACCGACACACCGTCGCCTGCGGGACACCCCCAGCTGTCAGCAACGAGTCTCCCGATCTTTACATCGGATACTTCGAGAACGTCTACGGCGAGCAGTGGATCTTCACCTTCGACCGCAGAACTCGCCAGGCGAGCTTGCGAGGCGGGGACGTGGGCTGGGCGAACGCCCACGTCGTCCGTGATGGACGGGTTGACGGGCTGATCCTCGCTCCCGAGGAGGCCGCCTGGCTTCAGGCGTGCTCGAGCGCCTCGAGGGCGTAACGAGCCGTCCTCACGCCTCTGTCCCACCGCGATCTCGTCCAGGCTCGTGTCCGCATCCGTGGACCACACGCCTCGCCCTCGGCGCCTGAGCGGACTCCCAGAGGGACCGGGAAACTCGGCCGGCCTTCAGGGGCCGGTGTCGCGCCCGGCACCGCGATCATCGCGATCGCGCGCGACGGCGACGTCGTGATCGTCCGACGTAGACCTGCCCCCGGCGGTCGACGGCGATCGCGTGGGGCAGGTTGAACTGGCCCGGCCCGCTCCCCGGGCTCCCCCCAGGAGGCCAGCAGCGTCCGACCCGCCGCGGGGGTGGGTCCTGGTGTTCGGCGCCCGCCGAAGCGGGCCACGCGGGGTCGCCTGTCCGACGGACTCCGAGACCGGCGAACTCTGGCCCGCGCTGGACCCGACCGCCGCGCGTCCCTCGCCGGCCCGAGGGGGAGCCGACCCCGCTGAGACGGCGGCGTATCCATTCGCGGACACCTCGAGGACCCACTCTGACCACCCCCCCGGTCCGGTAACCCCCCACGCGGGCAGCGAAACTCCTCCGGGGCCGCGCTCGGCACCGCGCGTGCTCCCCCCGCGGGCCATGCCCCGCCCCTGTCCGACCCAGCCGACCTACCAGCGCCGCCAGCCCGAGCGGACCGTGCTCTACCGGACCATCGCCACCCACCTCCCGACGTTCCTCGCGCGCACGGCCGGGGAAGATCGGGCATCCTGGGTGACGTGGCCCAGCGCTTCAGCTTGACTCGCGAGGCCGTGGGACGCCCTGCGGCCCGGTGGGCCACCACCGGGGCACGGGCCGGCTTGCCCGGCGTGTCGCGCCGGGCGTATGATGCCGACATGATCACCGGACTCAAGGTGAAGCTCGACTACGACGACTACGCGCAGATCCCGCCCGACCGGAACCGCTACGAGATCCTCGAGGGGGAGCTCTACGTGACGCCGGCGCCCAGCCCGTTGCACCAGCGCGTGTCCAAGCGGCTCCAGCGGATGCTCGAGGCCTACTTCGAGGCTCGGGGGCTGGGCGAAGTGTTCAACGCGCCCATCGATCTCATCCTGACGCACCACGACGTCGTCCAGCCGGACCTCGTCGTCGTCACCGACCCCGGGCAGGTCTCCGCGCGCGGGATCGAGGGCGCCCCGGGGCTCGTCGTCGAGGTCCTGTCCCCTTCGACCCACCACCAGGACCGGTCCGTGAAGGCGCGGCGATACGCGGCGCTGGGCGTCCGCCACTACTGGCTGGTGGACCCGGAGGCGCGGCGACTCGATTGCTACCGGAGCGAGGCCGGTGGCTACGCGCTCGCCCTCCAGGGCGAGGGGGACGCCGCGCTCGCTCACCCGGACTGGCCCGAGCTGACCCTGAACCTGGCCGATCTCTGGCGCTGACCTCAAGCATCACCCTCCCCAGCGCCGCCGTCTGAGCCAGGAGGCGGTTGAGCGCTTTCCAACCCGCCGACCGGGTGCTATGCTCCCCCCACCGCAGCGGAGGACTCCCGCGCCGAGCCGGGGGCTGAAAAAAGCCAGGAGCGCGTGGCCCGTTCGTGCGCTCCTGAACGAAGCGCTCCGAGCGCGGGCTTTGCCCGCGCAACCGAAGGGGGGAGGTTCGGAAGGGGGGCAGAGCCCCCCTCCGAGGATCCAAGGAGGAGGGCCGTGAAGAGCACAGGCGTTCGGCTGCTGACCGTTTCGCTGACGCTGGCCCTGGGGCTGGCCGGGGCGGCGACGGCGTCTGCCCAGGCCCGGGACGTGACCATGACCTACCTCGAGGGGCAGGTGGTCACGACGATCGACCCGGCCAAGCACACCGACGAGAGCTCGCACCACGCCGTCATCAACATGTACGACCCGCTGATCTACCCGAAGGTGGCCGAGGGCTCCATGGAGCCGGGGCCGCACGTCGCGGAGTCCTGGCGGGTCACGGACGGCGGGCGGACGTACACCTTCCAGCTCCGCCGCGGGATCAAGTTCCACGACGGCAAGGAGCTCACCGCGGACGACGTGATCTTCTCCCTCCACCGGATGGTCGCCCTGAAGAAGGGCTTCTCCTGGCTCTGGCTGGGCGTCCTGACGCCCGAGCAGGTGCGGGCCACCGGGTCCCACACCGTGGTGTTCAACCTGAGCAAGCCCTACGCGCCGTTCCTGGGCACGCTGACCCAGCTCTTCATCGTCAACAGGGACCGGGTGCTGGCCAACAAGAAGCCCGGGCCGCACGGCGAGTTCGGGGACTACGGCGAGGACTACCTCGGGGCGAACGTGGCCGGCTCGGGTCCCTACACGATGGAATCCTGGGATCGGGCGACGACCCTGGTCATGAAGGCGTTCCCCGGCTACTGGCGGGGCTGGAAGCCGAACCAGGTCACGCGCGTGATCTACCGCACGGTCCAGGAGGAGGCGACGATGCGGACCCTCCTCCTCTCCGGCCAGGCGGACATGATCGACCAGTGGCGACTCCCGACCACGTTCCAGCAGCTCAAGGCGACGCCCGGCATCGTCGTGGACGAGCAGCCGAGCGCCCAGCTCTACCACATCCAGCTCAACACGCAGCGGCCGCCCCTGACCGACCTCCGCGTCCGGAAGGCGATGGCGCTGGCCTTCGACTACCGGACCGCCGCGGAGCAGATCTTCCGGGGCGCCGCGCCGGCGCGCGGGCCGGTGCCGGTGCGCGTGTACGGCCACGCCGAGAGCGTCCGCGCCTACGCCCAGGACGTCGAGCAGGCCAAGCGGGAGCTGGCCGCCGCGGGCATCAAGCCCGGGCAGCTCGCCTTCGACTACTGGTTCCCGACGGGGAACGAGCCGGGGCGCCAGGTGGGCCTCCTGTTCCAGTCCAACCTGGCGGCCCTCGGCATCAAGCTGAGCCTCAAGGAGATCCCGTGGGCGCAGATCGTCCAGGCGTCCGCGAACGCGGAGACGAACCCGGACGTCGCCTCGATCTTCGACACGCTCAAGTACCCGCACCCGGACAGCCACACCTACGGCATGTACCACCCGAGCGCGTGGGGGAGCTTCCGCACCATCAGCCGCTACAAGAACGACGAGGTGACCCAGGTGCTGGAGCAGGCACGCGCGACCGTGGAGCGGGACGCGCAGCTCGCGCTCTACAAGCGGTCGCAGGAGATGGTCGCCCGCGACTACCCCTCGATCTTCGTCGCGAACCCGCTGCACCGGATCGCGTTCCGCGACCACGTGAAGGGCTACCGCTACGTCGGGCTCCTCGGCTACGACGTCGCGTTCTACGACTTCGTCATAGAGAAACGGTAAGCTCGTCCCGCGGGTCCTGTCGCCGGGCTCGCCCCGCGCGCCCGGGCTCCGGGCCCCTTCTCACGCGCCTTCCGCAATTCTCGCGAATTGCGGAAGGACGCCGTGAGGGGACCCCCTCCGCCCGGGACCCCGCGGGGCTCGCCCGGCGCCACCCGCGGGCCGACACCGCACCGTGCATTACCGTCAGTTCCTCCTGCGTCGGCTCGCCCAGATCCTGCCGACGCTCCTCGGCCTGCTCGTCCTGATCTTCCTCATCTCCCGGGTGATGCCGGGGGACCCCGTGCGCCTGGCCCTGGGCCCCGAGGCCACGCGCGAGCAGATCGAGGCGTACCAGCAGAAGCTCGGGCTCGATCGGTCGCTGCCCGCCCAGTTCGTCCACTACCTCGGCGGCGTGGCGCGCGGCGAGTTCGGCGAGTCCATCCGGACCTACCGCGACGTGCGGCTCGACCTCCTCGACTTCCTGCCGGCGACGGTCGAGCTGGTCCTGGCGGCGCTCGGCCTCGCCGTCCTCGTCGGCGTGCCGCTCGGCGTCCTGGCCGCGGTCTACCAGAACCGGTGGCTCGACAACCTGACGCGGCTCGTCGCCGTGCCCGGTGTGGCGATGCCCCGCTTCTGGGTCGGCATCCTCCTCCAGGTCGGCCTCGCCTACCAGCTCGGGCTCTTCCCGCTCGTCGGCCGAGCCACGCGGCCGCCCCAGAAGCTGACGGGGCTCCATCTCCTCGACGCCGCCCTGACCGGCGACGGGGCCGCCTTCCTCGACAGCGCCCTGCACCTGGCGCTCCCCGCCCTCACCCTCGCGCTCCCCACGCTGGCTCAGCTCGCCCGCATCACGCGGGCGAGCATGATCGACGTCCTCCGGCGCCAGTTCATGCTGGTCCATCGCGCGTACGGGGTCCCGCCGGCCCGGCTCGTCTGGCGGTTCGGGCTCCGCAACGGGCTGACCTCGATCCTGACGCTCGTCGGTATGACCTACGGGGCCCTGATCGAGAACGCCTTCCTCGTCGAGGTGGTCTTCTCCTGGCCCGGCATCTCCGCCTACGGCGCAGCCGCCGTCGTCGCCAAGGACTTCAACGCCGTCGTCGGCGTGACGCTCGTCGTCGGGGTCTCCTTCATCCTCGCGAACGTCCTGGTGGACGTCCTCTATGGCGTCGTCGACCCCCGGGTCCGCCATCACTGAGCTCGCCCTGCCCCGGCGCGATCTCGCGGGGGTGCGGGTCCGGCCCGGCGCCCGGCGGTGGCTGCGGCGCCTCCTCCGGAACCCCCTGTCCATCGCCGGCGCGGCGATCGTCCTCGGCCTCCTGACCTGCGCCCTGCTCCCCCAGCTCCTCGCGCCCTTCCCCGAGGACGCGGGCCCGAGCGTCCACTTCGACCGGACGCACCAGCCCCCCTCCCGGGCGCACTGGTTCGGGACGGACGAGGTCGGGCGCGACATCTTCAGCCGCGCGGTCTTCGGCGCCCGCGTCTCGCTCGTCCTCGCGGTCGTGGTCCTCGCGATCGCGCTCGGGATCGGGATCCCAGCGGGCCTCGTCGGAGGCTACTGGAACGGCACCGCCGCGAGCGCCGTCATCATGCGGGTCACCGACGTCTTCCTCTCCGTCCCCCCGCTCGCCCTCGCCCTGGCCGCGGCCGCGGCGTTCCGGCCCGACATCTGGAGCGCCATGGTCGCGATCTCGTTCACGTGGTGGCCCTGGTACACCCGGCTCGTCTACGGCGAGGTGCTCGCCAAGCGCGAGGAGCCGTTCGTCGAGGCGGCGCGGGCGCTCGGCCAGCGGGATCTCTCCATCGCCGTCAAGCAGATCCTGCCGAACGTCGTCTCCCCGATCGTCATCAAGGCGACGCTGGATGTCTCGTTCGTGATCCTCCTCGGCTCGAGCCTCTCCTTCCTCGGCGTCGGCGCGCAGGAGCCGACCCCCGACTGGGGCGCCATGGTCGCGCGTGGGCGGACGTTCCTGCCCGTCCACTGGTGGATGTCCACCATGCCCGGCCTCGTGATCTTCGTCGCCGTGATGGGCTTCAACCTGCTCGGCGACGCGCTCCGCGACGCGCTCGACGTCTGGGAGTGAGGTCGCGCTGGTTGCGCCCGTCGGACTCCGTCGCGGAGTAGCCGGTACGCCCCGGACGCCTTATCGCTGTGGCTTGGGAACGACCGCCTCGGAGGGCGGCTTGCTCAGGAACCGTGCGGGGCTCAGCAGAACTTGGTCGAACCCGACCCCTTCCATCCCCGCCTGCACGCGTACGGTGACCTCGCCGCTGGTCCGGAAATAGATCAGAGGCTCGGACGACTTGCGGTCCGCCAGGTCGCACCCCACCCACGTCCAGCCCTCCCGCGCTGGCCTCTGCGCGGTCAGGTAACTCCCGGTGCCCGGCTTGAACACCTCCTTGTCTGCCTTATCCACCGCGTCCGTGAATTGCACGTAGAGCAGGTTCGCCTGCGACCTGCCCTTCGGCCTTCCCACCTTCATGTGAATCCAGCAACGGTAGGGGATGCCGCGTTGAACCTGTGCCTTGAAGCGCACATGCCCGCCACCAGCCCCAGCACGACGACGATCGCGAGGCCTCTGCGCATGCTCTCCTCCCTCACGCTTCCCGCGTCTCCCGCAGGACGTCCTCGTTCGGCTCCAGCCCGAGCCCGGGCCGCTCGGTCAGCGTCACCGTCCCCCGGAGCGGCTTCGGCGGGTCGCGGAACAACCGCTCCCCCGTCACCCACATCGGCACGTGGAACTCCTGCGCCATCGCCGCCACCTTCAGGGCCTCGGTGTACCTTCCTTGCCGGACAGGGGCAACCCCAGCGCCTTCAGCAGCCGATCCATGAGGGCCTGGGTCCTCACCGCCTCGGCCGCGCTCGTGCGCGGCGCCTGCCGGGTCCGCACGCACTCGAAGAAGTGGTCCACCTCCTGGCGGAACCCCATCTTGTCGGCGACGTGCGCCCAGCCCATGTGGAGCGCCGTCATCTCGGAAACCTCCGCCGTCGATTCCCGGCCGAGGCTGACGCGGTCCGGGGCGTCCACGATCGCCGAGCGCCCGTGGCCGAAGACCTCGAGCCGCTCGACCCAGTGCGACGTCGAGCGGTTCGCCATGAGGACGCCCAGGGCCCCGCCCTCGAACCGGAGCGCCGCCACGGCCGTGGTCTCGTAGTACGGGTCCGCGTACTGCGCGTAGCCCTGCACGTCCGCCGCCTCACCGCAGAACCAGCGGAGGAGGTCCACCATGTGGATCGCGTTGTCGAACGTGGCCCGGTACTCCGTGCCCGGCCGGTTCTTCATCGCGACGATCGCCTCGGGCCCGGGATCGGTGAAGGCCTCGCGGGCCCGGACGTAGACCGGCGCGTACCGCCGGTTGTAGCCGACCATGAGGATCCGCCGGCGGGCGGCGGCCAGCTCCGCGAGCTCCTCGGCCTCCGCGAGGCGCATCGTGAGGGGCTTCTCGCAGAAGACGTCCACGCCGGCCTCGAGCAGGCGCGTGACCTGCGCATGGTGGAGCGGCTTCGGGGTCAGGACGAACGCGCAGTCGGGGACGCCCGCGTCGAGGAGCGCCTCGAGCGAGGCGAAGCCCGGTCCGAAGCCCGACTCCCGCAGGCCGCGGACGAGGGCCTCGGCGTTCACGTCCACCAGGCCGACCACCTCGATGTCCGCGCGCTGCCGGAGCGTCGGCAGGTGGATCTCCCGGCCGATGTAGCCCAGGCCGAGGACGGCGACGCGGAGCGGGCGCGGATCGCTCACCGTGAAGACCATGATAGCGCCGCTACCGCACGACAGTGGTGAAGGGCCGCGCCGCGCCCGCCGCGTACGGATACCGCTGCACCGCGTCCTCGTTGATCTCGACCCCGAGCCCCGGCCCGCCCGGGACGGCGACTGAGCCCTCCGTCGCCCGGATCGGTGCCGTGAGGATCGGCGTCTCCAGCTCGCCCCCGGGGTACTCCACCCACGCGAGGCCCGGCGTCGCCGCGATCAGGTGGAGTGTCGCGGCGAGCCCCGGCCCGAAGTAGAACGAGTGCGGGACGACGGCCACGTTCCAGGCCGCCGCCAGCGTGCAGATCTTCTTCGCCTCCCCGAGCCCGCCGACCTTCGTCACGCTCGGCTGGAGGATGTCCACCGCACGCTGCGCGATCAGCTCGCGGAAGCCGAACACGGTCGCCTCGTTCTCCCCGGCCGCCAGGGGCGTCTCCAGCGCGGCCGCCACCTCGGCGAGGCCCCGGTAGTCCTCCGGCGGCCACACGGGCTCCTCGAACCAGGCCAGCTCGTACTCGGCGAGGGCGCGCCCCACGCGGATCGCCTCCGCCGGGGACCACGGGCAGTTGACGTCGAGCATCAGCGCGACGTCGCCCCCGACGGCCTCCCGCGCCGCGCGGACCGAGGCCAGGTCGGTCTGGTGGAGCTTGACGCCGGCGAAGCCCCGCGCGACGGCCTCGCGCGCCGCCGCCGCGACGTGCTCCGGCCGCTCGTACCGGAGGAGGCTCGCGTAGGCGCGGACCCGCGGCTGGACGAGCCCGCCGAGGAGCTCGTAGGCCGGAACGCCGCGCGCCTTGCCGGCCAGGTCCCAGAGGGCGAGCTCCACGCCGCTGATCGCGAACATCCCGAGCCCGCGCCGGGCGAAGAGGAGCGTCGCCCGGTGCAGCCGGTCGGTCAGCCGCTCGATCTCGGTCGGCGGCTCGCCGAGGAGGAGGGGCCGGAGGCTCTCCTCGATCACGTGGCAGACCGCGAGCGTCGGCCCGAGGGCGAAGGCCTCGCCCCAGCCGACGAGCCCGTCGTCGGTCTGGACCCGCACGAGGAGCTGCCGCCGCACACCGTCGGTCCAGGGGGACGGCAGCTCCGTGCGCCGGTACGGGATCGCGAGCGGGATGGCCCGCACGTCGGTGATCTTCATCGGTGGCCTCGCTTCCGCGCCCGGCCGGGTCGGCCGCAGGCGCTCCCGGAATCATGACCGGTCGCCGCGCGCTTGACAAGGCTCGGCGTGGCCGGTAGACAGGGGAGGATCGCCGCCCGCCGGGCGCGTCACCACGGGTCACCAGAGGAGGAGTGATGGACTACTGCCGCCGTCTCGACCTGGGCGATGAGGCGCTCGCGCGCGCCACCGTCGCGCCCGATCCGCGCTACGCGCTCGCGGGCACCGAGCCCCGCTGGGCGCCCGATCGGACGTTCGACACGCTCCACATCCGGCTCGCCCTCGACCTGGACCTCCGGGCCCGCGCCGCGACCGCGCGCTGCACGACCCGCCTCCGGGCCTTCCGCGACGGCGTCGGCGAGCTCGCCTTCGACGCGGTCGGCTTCCGCCGGGTGCGCGTGCGCGGGGCGACGGGGCGCCGCCTCCGCCACCGCTACGACGGGCGGCGCCTCGTGGTCCGGCTCCCGCGCCCGCTCGCGGCCGGGCAGGAGACCGAGGTGAGCGTGGACTACCGGCTCGTTCGCCCGCGGCTCGGCCTCTGGTTCATCCGCCCGGACCGCGCGTACCCCCGGCGACCGACCCAGGCCTGGACGCAGGGGCAGGACGAGTACGCGCGCTACTGGTTCCCCTGCCACGACGCCCCGCACGAGCGGGCGACGACGGAGCTCCTCGCCACGATCCCGGCCGACTTCGTCGCCGTCTCGAACGGGCGGCTCCTCGCCCGTCGGCGGGCGGGGCGCGGCCGCGTGACCTGGCACTGGCGGCTCGCCGTTCCCCACGCGCCCTACCTCGTGACGCTCGCCGTCGGCCGCTTCCGCGAGCTGCGGGATGCCTGGCGCGGGATCCCGATCACCTACTACTGCGAGCGCGGGCGCGAGGCCGACATGCGGCGCGCGTTCGGCAAGACCCCGAAGGCGATGGCCTTCTTCTCGCGGCTGGCGGGGATCCGCTACCCCTACGAGAAGTACGCCCAGGTGGCGGCCGCCGACTTCATCTACGGCGGCATGGAGAACACCTCCGCGACGACCCAGACCGACACGGTGCTCCACGACGCGCGCGCCCACGTCGAGGTCGAGCCGCTCGCGACGGGCCTCATGGCCCACGAGCTAGCGCACCAGTGGTTCGGGGATCTCCTGACGTGCCGCGACTGGAGCCATGCCTGGCTCAACGAGTCGTTCGCGACCTACGGCGACGCGCTGTTCGTCGAGCACGACCGCGGGCGCGACGAGTTCGCCGTCGAGATGTGGCAGAACGGCCGCGCCTACTTCGACGAGGACCGGGAGCGCTACCGCCGGCCGATCGTGACCAACCTCTGGCGCACCCCCTC
Source organism: uncultured bacterium (assembly GCA_964416315.1). GTDB lineage: Bacteria > Methylomirabilota > Methylomirabilia > Rokubacteriales > DASRDR01 > CAYQDR01. The sequence goes on along the minus strand of CAYQDR010000129.1, from coordinate 2,468 downwards.
GGACCTCTTCGACCGGCACCTCTACGAGAAGGGGGCGTGCGTGCTGCACATGCTCCGCCACGTCCTCGGCGACCGCGACTTCCGGCGCGCGATCCGCCACTACCTCCGGAAGCACCGCGGCGGGTCGGTGGAGACCGCCGACCTCGTCGTGGCGATCGAGGAAGCCACCGGCCGGAACCTCCGGCGCTTCTTCGACCAGTGGGTCTACAAGGCCGGCCACCCGGAGCTCCGGGTGGCCTACTGGTGGGACGCCCGGACCCGCCGCGCCCACGTCGTCGTCCGCCAGACCCAGAAGACGGGTGACGACGTCGCGCTCTTCGCGCTGCCGCTCGAGCTCGAGCTCGCCTGGGGGCGCGGCGCGCGTCGGCGGAAGCGCGTCAAGGAGACCCTGGACCAGAAGGAGCAGCGGTTCGCGTACCGGCTTCCCCGGGAGCCCGAGATGGTCCGCGTGGACCCGGACCACTGGCTCCTCGCGCGGTGGGAGATCGGGCTCCCCGCGCCGCTCTGGCGGGCCCAGCTCACGCGCGACGGGCACCCGCTCGGCCGGATCCGGGCGGCGCAGACCCTGGGTCGCCTGGGCACCGCCGAGGCCGTCGCCTGGCTGGCCGCGGCCCTCCGCCGCGAGCGCGTCTGGGCCGTCCAGGTGGAGATCGCGACCGCCCTGGGCCAGATCCGGAGCGAGGCGGCCCTCGCGGCGCTACTCGCCGCGGTGCGCGTGGCCGACCCGCGGGCCCGGCGCGCCGTCGTCCGCGCGCTCGGCGAGTTCCGCAGCGCCCGGGCGGTCCCCGTCCTGACGCGTCTCGGGCGCGAGGACCCGTCCTACTTCGTCGCCGCCGAGGCCCTCCGCGCCCTCGGCCGGACGCGCGACCGCGACGTGGCGCCCGTCCTCCGGCGCGCCCTGCGGGAGGCCGAGTCCTGGAACGACACGGTGCGGGTCGGCGCGGTCGAGGGGCTCGCGGAGCTCGGCGCGGACGGGACGCTGGCGACCCTCCGTGCGCGGACCCGCTACGGCCACCCCCACCCCTCCCGGATGGCCGCCCTCCGCATGCTCGCGCGCCTCGGTCGGGGCGACCGGGCCGCGCTCGCGACGCTCCTGGCGCGCACGCGCGACGCGAACCTCCGCGTGCAGCTCGCGGCCATCGGCGCGCTCGGCCAGCTCGGCGACGACCGGGCGATCCCCCGACTCGAGGCGCTCGCCGAGGCCCGCGACGTGGACGGGCGGATCCGCCGCACCGCGGCCGAGGCCCTGCGCGCGATCCGTGGCGACGTCGAGAGAGCCGGCGCCCGCCCGCGCGGCCGTAGCGTCCGCCCGCAACGCTGACGCGCGCCTCCGGGTTTTCCCGGATGCCGCGGGGATTTCCCCGCGCTCAACGGGCATTTCCCCGGGACTCTGCCGCACGGCAACGCCCCACTGTCCTCCAACCCCTTGCTCTGCCGAACCCTCACGCGATTCCGGCACGAGCCTTGCTCCCCGGGCATGGTCCGGAGGGTCTTCCCGGGCGAATAGCGGCACGGGACCCCGTCGTCAGACTGCCAGGGCATCAACTCGGCACGGAGGGATCGAGGACCATGCGAACACGCGCATCGTGGCAGGCGTTGCCGGAATTCCAGCCGCAGGCGCGCTGAGGCGGATTCGACACGGAAGGAGGCAGGGATGAGGCTGACCATGGCGATCGCGACGGCCGCGCTGCTGCTCGGAGCGGCGACGGCGCGGGCCGAGGTGTCGGGGCAGGAAGACCGGTTCATGAAGGGCTTGCGCGAGACCGTCTACGCGACGGACCAGCACCTGGTCTTCTCCGTCCGCACGTCGCTCATCCACTGGCTGGGCGGCGCGGTCATCGCGGACGAAGCCGACCTCGCGGCCGCACGGCGCGAGGGGTGGTGGGGGACCGCCGTGCCGGTCGTGCCGGGCGGGGTGGACACGCCCCGCAACGGGACGATCCGACCGGGGGCGCGCTGACGCCACCGCCGTCTCGACCATGCCCGCGCACCAAGGAGGAGTCATGCGGAGAATCGTCGGAGTCGTCGTCCTGCTCACGCTCACCGTCGGCTCGCTGGGAGCCTGCGCCGTCCAGCCCGAGCCGATCGTCACCACCCCGCGGACCTATCAGGGGGCCGGAGCCGGCGCCGCCGTCGGCGCCGGGGCGGGCGCCCTGATCGACAAGAACAACCGCTGGCGCGGCGCCGTCATCGGCGGCGCCCTGGGGGCGCTCCTCGGGGGCACCCTGACGGAGATCTCGGCCCGCGCGGCGCGGGAGGCCGCCACCCAGAACCGCCCCGTGGCCTACCAGTCGACCGACGGCTGGCAGCGGGTGGAGATGCACCCGCAGGGGAGCACCGCCCAGGGGTGTCGGCAGGTGCAGGAGCGCGTCTACCAGAACGGCCAGCTCGTGCGCGAGCAGGTCCGCGAGGTCTGCTAGCGTGAGTTTCCCGCGGACATGCTGAAGGATGAGGTATTTCGCCGAAGG
>CAYQDR010000128.1:0-12791 GCA_964416315.1 uncultured bacterium | reverse complement strand
GCGTCGGATCTCCCGTGGGTGTGAGCCTTCTATTACTTATGCGTAGCTCAGTAACAAGTGCTGTGCGCTCAACTTCCGGGAGATGGCGAAGCTCGCCGCGCTGACGCTCATGCGGTTGAGCGAGATCCGGCTGCTCTGGCGGGAGTCGGTCCACCTGGAGTGCTCCTGCCCCGCGCCAGGGCGGGGCCCCGGCTCGTGATCCTGAGCGCCGAGGCGCAGAAGCTCGTCCGGCGCCAGCTCGAAGCGCATCCAGACAGCGAGTGGGTCTTCCCGGGCGCGGACGGTCGGCCCTACGACCGCTCCTACGTGAGCCGGGTCTTCCGCAAGGCGGCGCGCGCGGCGGGGCTCAAGGACTTCACCTTCCACGACCTGCGGCACCACGGGATGGCACTCGGTGGGTGGGAAGACGGAGCGGATGATGCGCCGGTACGCGGCCGTGACCGACCCGACGCTCCGGGCCGCCGCCGAGGCGGTCAGTGGGTATCAGCCGGTGCCGGCTCGGGCAGCAGCTCCCGCAAGGACGTGACCACCCGAAACCCGTCGATAGGGACGCGCGCTAGGCGGTTCGCGAGCAGCGTGTCCCGGGTCACGAAGACGTCGGCGGCCGACGCCTGGATGGCGTGCCACAAGTCATACCCGTCGTTTCGCTCCGGCTGGAAACCCTCGCAGACCTGCGAGAACACAAGCGACAGCGCCGCGCCGACTGCGATCCGGACAGCGCGCACGCCGAGCAGCCCGTCGAGGCCGCGGGCCCGGCAGGCCTCACCCAGGCCCACGCGATCCGCGAATGCCTCGGCCCAGGAGGGCGCTGTTTTCGTCCAGTAGACCTCGAACGTCAGTGCCCGGCGCTCCTCACGGGTGTAGCTCTTCCGCCCCAGGTCGGCTCGGGTCCGTTCCAGTGCGGTCGTCATCGCCTGGTGAAACGACTCCTTCTGATTCCGTACGTCGGTGATGATCTCCGACACCTCAGATGCCAGGCGCGAGCTTCCGCCGGCGATGCGGTTCAGTGAGCCGGCAAGGAATCGGCGGACCCGCCCAGGCGCGATTGGAGCCGGCGCCTCAACACCATTGGCGTACGCGCGGATGGCGTCCTCCAGCAGGTCGGCCGGCGGCTTGAGCATTCTGTCGAACCCGACGAGGTCGCGCGCCAGCCGAAGCCTTTGGACGGCGGCCGCTCGGTTGGTCTCCCATGACCCGAGCAGCTCCTCGACGTCCGCAATACTCAGCAGGGCGACAATGTGGCCGCGATTAACCGCGTCGCGGAACGCGGCCACGTCCTCAGGCGGAATCTCGCCGCTGTCGATGTGCCCGTAGGCGGACGAATCGAGGTATGTGCGCAGCATCCCCGATCAGCCTGCCGGACGGGCGGCCACGTGTCAACCGAATGGCAGCGAGCCGTGGCAGCCGGTGCGCAACCCCCGCGCCGCGACAGGCGAGTTCGAGTCCCTTACAAGGCTGAGGTCAGAGGTTCGACTCCTCTTCCGCCTACCACCGATCCCTCGCGCCCGCGCGTCGTGACCCGCGCCGCCTGATCGGGTCCGCGGACCTCACGGGATCAGCGGCCACCTGCTCTCGACGCGGAGGCCGGCGCGGGCGACCTGCTCCCGGGCCGCGGCCTCGATCCCCGCGTAGATCGCCCGCTCGTCGACCGTGGTGATCCGCCCCTCGTCCAGCACGATGCGGCCGTCGATCAGCACGGTCCGCACGCTGGCCCCGCTGGCGCTGTAGACCAGGTTGTTGACGGGGTTGAGCAGCGGGCGCCACTCGGGGGTATCCCGGTCGTAGAGCACGAGGTCGGCGCGCTTGCCGACCTCGATGGAGCCGATCTCCCGGTCCAGCAGCAGAGCCTCGGCGCCGCGGATGGTCGCCATCTCCAGCGCCTGCTCGGCGGGCAGGACCCGCACGTCCAGGTGACTGTCCTTGTAGAGGGTGGCCGCGAGGGACATCATCCGCAGCATGTCGAAGTGGTTCGAGCCGTTGCCGCTGTCGCCGCCCAGGGAGACGCACACGCCGCGCTCGAGCATCTCGGCGAAGCGGCCGTGGGCGGCGAGCCCCTTGGTGTGCTTCAGGCCGGCCGTCGGGCAGTGGGAGATCTTCACGCCCCGCCGCGCCAGCAGGGCGATGTCGTCGTCGTCGACGTACACCATGTGGCTGAGCTTCGTGTTGGGCGCCAGCACCCCCCAGGCATCGAGCTGGGCGAGCGGGATCCGATCGGCGGTCTGCCGCGAGGGGTGCGAGGCGAAGTGCATCATCCCCCAGCCGACCCCGCGACGGTCTGCCAGCGCCTTGGCGCCCCGGACGAGGGCCTCGGAGCAGGTGCCGAAGCCCAGGAGCAGGGGCCAGGCGCCGATCCGCCCCCCCGCGCGCCCGTGGATGTCGGCCAGCATGGCCTCGTTGGCGCGGAGGCCGTCGGCGGTGGTCTGCCGGAGCCGCCCGGGGCCGGACACCAGGTCCCACGTCCAGCGCCCCAGGATCGCGCGCATCCCCACCGGCTCGACCGCCTCGGCGACGGCCGCGACGTCGAAGAGCGTCCCCGCCTCGCAGAAGGTGGTGGTGCCCGTCCGGATCATCTCGAGGCACGCCAGCAGGGCCGAATCGCGTTCCTCCTCGGGCGTGATCACCGAGTAGAGCGGGATCAACCAGTCGGGGAGGTAGCGGTCCACGGGGATGTCGTCCCGGAGCAGCCCGCGGGTCACGTGCTCGGAGAGGTGGACGTGGGTGTCCACGAACCCGGGCAGGACGACGGCCCGGCGGGCGTCAATGACCCGGTCCGGCGGCCGCGGAGGCCGGACGTCGGCCGCCCGCCCGACCTGAACGATGTCGCGCCCGTCCACGAGCACGGAGCCGTCGAGGAGGATGCGACGCTCCGGGTCCACGGTGACGATGCAGCCGTGCTCGACGAGGATCATGGCCGTGCGGGGTGCCTCGCAGGGATTCTACGCTTGTATCCCCGGCTCGGGGTGCGCTACGCTCCAGGTGCCGCCATCCGACGCGCGGCGCGTCCCCATCGGCCGCCTGCCAAGGAGGAGCCCATGGTCACTCGCAGGACTGCCCTGAAGACCGCTGCGGCGCTGGCCGTGGCCGGGCCCGCGATCCTCACGAGCCGGACGGCTCGCGCGCAGACGACGAGCTTGCGCGTGGGCAACTGGGTGCCGATGCATCATCTGATTCCGGCGGGGATCCTCCGGCCCTGGGTGCAGGCCATCGAAGCCGATGCCGACGGCACCCTGAAGTTCGACATCATGCCGAGCGCCGTCGGCCGGCCGCCCGAGTACTACGACTTCGTGGCCAGCGGCGCCGTGGACCTGGGGTGGGGCGTGCTCGGGCACAACCCGGGGCGCTTCCTCATGACGGAGGTGATGGGGCTTCCGTTCATGTCACCCGACCCGTGGGGCGGGTCCGCGGCCTCGTGGCTCGCGTTCTCGCGGTACGGGCACCGCTACGGCGAGCACAAGGGGGTGCGGGTTCTGGGCACCTGGGTGCACTCCGAGCCGTACATCCACATGCGCGGCGATGCCCTCAAGACCATCGACGACCTGAGGGGCAAGAAGATCCGGGTGGGGAGCGCCATCACCGGGCGCATCATCGGCGCACTCGGCGGCACGCCGGTGCAGCTGCCGCCCACCGAGGCGCAGCAGGCGATGATGTCCGGCGTCGCCGACGGGATCACGTTTCCACTCGAATCCATCGAGTTCTTCAAGATCACGCCGGCGATCAAGAACACCAACAGGATCCCCGGCGGGCTGCTCTACACCGACACGTTCTGGGTCGGCATCAACGAGCGGAAGTGGGCGGCGCTGACCGCGAAGCAGCGGGAGGCGATCGAGCGCCATTCGGGGCTGGCGGTGGCCCTGAACGCCGCCTGGGCGTGGACGAGCGGCGACCAGGTCGGCCGGGCCGCGCTCGAGCGCGCCGGGGTCCGCTTCTCGACGCTCCCCGAGACCGACGGTCCGCGCATCAAGACCGCCCTCCAGGCGCTCGTCGACGAGTGGCTCGCCGAGGCGAAGAAGAAGGGCCTGCCCGGGGACGAGATCATGGCCTACGCCCTGGCGATGGCCGAGCGCTATCGCGCGGCGAAGCGCGTCAACGTCCTCTGACCTCTTCTGAACCCGCCCCGGCGCCCTCCGCCGGGGCGGGGCACGGCTGCTCGACACCCCCCGCGAGGCGACCCGCGTGACGCAGGAGCGCGCCCCCGGCGCCGCGCCGCGCCCGGCGGGGGGGCTGCGCTACGCGCTCTCGGCGATTCCGGGCGTCCTCGTGCTGCTCATGATGGCGGTGACGACGGTGGACGTGGCGGGTCGCTATTTCCTCAACCGGCCGCTCCCGGGGGCGTTCGAGGTCACCGAGATGGCCATGGCGCTGGTCATCTTCGCCGGCCTCTCGCTGGCCGCCGGCCGCCGGGAGCACATCACGGTGAACCTGCTGGAGGCGCGGCTGCCGCCCGCGGTGCGGCGCTGGCAGGCGGTGGCCGGTGACCTCCTGTGCGCGGCGGTCATGGCGGTGATGACGTGGCGGATCGCCGCCCGCGCCGCGCACCTGGTCTCGACCGGCGAAAAGCTGCTCGTCACCGGGGTGCTGCGCGGCTACGTGGCCTGGGCGATGGCGGCGCTGAGCGCGGTGGCGGTGATCGCCTTCCTCGCCGCGGCCCGGCACGCGGCGCGCGGCGGTGACGAGCGCGCCGACGAGATCGGCGGGGCGCCGCTGTGACCGCATGGCACGCGGCGTCGCTCGGCTTCGGCGCGCTGTTCGCGCTGCTCCTCCTCGGCGTTCCCATCGCCTTCGCGATGATCCTCGTGGGCGTCGCCGGGCTGGTCTCGATCATCGGGCTCGCGCCCGCGCTCGCCCTCCTGAGCCAGATCCCGGTGTCGCACACGATGAGCTACGAGCTCTCGGTCGTGCCGATGTTCCTCCTCATGGGCACGTTCATCGCCCGCTCGGGCATCGCCGGGGACCTGTACGACGCGGCCAATGCGTTCATCGGGCACCGGCGTGGCGGGCTCGCGATGGCGACGATGCTCGCGTCCGCGGGCTTCGCCGCGGTGTGCGGCTCGGCCATCGCCACCGCCGCGACCTTCTCGCGGATCGCGTATCCGTCGATGCGCCGCTTTGGCTACCACGAGGGACTCGCCTCCGCGGCGATCTGCGCGGGCGGCACGCTCGGGATCCTGATTCCGCCCTCGGTGATCATGGTGATCTACGGCGTGCTGACCGGCACCGACATCGCGAAGCTCTTCATCGCCGGCGTCGCGCCCGGCGTGCTTGCCGTGCTGCTGTACGCGGCGACTATTCAGCTGCTCGTGTGGTGGAACCCCGCCGCCGGACCCCGGGCCGAGCGCGTGCCTCTCGCGCAGGCGCTGCGGGCGCTCTCCCACGTCTGGCCGGTGGTGCTGCTCTTTCTCCTCGTGATGGGGGGCCTCTACTTCGGGGGCTTCACCGCCACGGAGGGGGGCGCCATCGGGGCGGCCGGGGCGTTCGCCTTCGTGCTGTGGCGCGGGCGGCTCGGCGGCCGCGAGATCCTGGACTGCGCCATCGAGACCGCGCGGACGACCGGCTCGCTGTTCGCGATCCTGATCGGTGCGCTGCTCTTCTCGCAGTTCATGAACTTCGCGGGGCTGCCCGCCGCGCTGAAGGACTTCGTGCTCGGCTTCGGCGTGCAGCCGCTGGTCGTCGTCTCCGCGATCTGCGTGCTCTACGTGGTCCTCGGCACCTTTTTCGAGGAGCTGTCGATGATCCTCCTCACGGTGCCGGTCTTCTTCCCCCTGGTGGTCGGCATGGGGTTCGATCCCATCTGGTTCGGCGTGGTCATCGTGATGGTGGTGGAGCTCGGGCTGATCTCCCCGCCGGTCGGGATGAGCCTCTTCGTCGTGCAGTCGATGCTGAAGACGCCGATCGCCACCCTGTGGCGCTGGATCACGCCGTTCGTGCTCGCGGACTGCGTGCGGCTGGCGATCATCGTCGCGGCGCCGTGGATCGTACTGACGCTGCCGGGCCTGATGGGCAGATAGGCCCCTCGGCGCGGACACGGGGGTGCGATGGCTCCGGCCCCGAGGGGGAAGCGCTTCTGGTCGTTGGAGGTGGCAATTGCCGCCCAGCCTGCTATGATTGCAGGCGCGGACGGCTTCCGCGTACCACCGAAAGAGCGACGGGATTGCGAACGCCCAGGACTTCAGGCGGGCTCGGGCCTCCGGTTGCGGCGGCGCTCGCACTTCTCCTGGCCGGCTGTGGCGGCGACTCCTCGTCGTCGACGACGCCCGTCGCCGATCCCTCCACGGTCGTCGTGATCCAGAACGAGACGCTGGTCCCGTTCTCCAGCAACAGCTGTCACGTGCGGGGCACCGCACAGAACATCACGGCGGACAAGACCGTGGACCTGAAGATGCAGTGGCAGGCCCTGGACGAGAGCGGCAAGGTCATCGGTACCACCGGCCTCACCGTGTCCGACATGGCGCCCGGGGAAGTCCGCACCTTCGAAGCCAGCGGCTTCATCAAGGACCGTCTCATCCCGTGCTCGTCGATCAGCACGTTCCAGCGCAGTGCGACGACTGCCGCGGTGCACTGACGCGCGTTTCCGGCGAGCGCCGTCACCCCTCGATCCGGTAGACGCGTCGGACGTTCTCCCAGAGCATCTTCCGCGCGATCGGCTCCGGGATGTCCCGAAACTGCTCCTCGATCGCCTTCCTGGAGAAGGGCCAGGTGCCGTCCCGGTGGGGGTAGTCGGAGCCCCACATCACGTTGTCCGGGGCGATCTGGGCCATCGCGCGGACGCCGTGGAAGTCCTTCTGGAAGGTCGCGCAGATCTGGCGCTTGAAGTAGGCGCTGGGGGGCAGCGGGAGCTTGAGGTCGTCGGCCAGGCGCTCCTCGTACGTGTCGTCCAGGCGCTCGAGGACGTAGGGGAGCCACCCGATGCCGCTCTCGCCCAGCACGAGGCGCAGGCGGGGGTGGCGCTCGCAGAGGCCCGAGAGGATCACGGAGACGCAGATCTCGTCCATCTGCATCGGCGCCACCACCGTCCAGGAGCCGATCACGTCCGGGCGGCGGAGGCCCTTGACCTCGTAGCCGACGGTCGCCGCGCCGCCCTCGAAGACGTGGAACGAGACGACCAGCCCCGTCTCCTCGCCGGCCGACCACAGCGGCTCCCACATCTCGTGCCACACGGGCATCGCCGCGCCCCAGGGGACGAACACGGCGCCCTTCAGGCCAAGCGCCGCGCAGTGCCGGACCTCCTCGGCGGCGAGGCGGGCGTCGTGGTTGGGCAGGCAGCCCAGGCCGAAGAAGCGGCCGGGGATCGAGCGGTTGAAGTCGGCGATGTAGGCGTTGTAGGCGCGGTAGACGGCGGCGAGCGTCTCGGGATCGCCGACGCCCTGGCTGGAGAAGAGTCCCCGTGAGATCCCGATGATCCCGTAGATCACCTCCGCCTCGACGCCGTCGCGCTCCTGGTCCTCCCGGCGCTGGGCGGGGTTCGAGGGCCGGGTCTGCTTCCCCGAGGCGAAGCCGGCCTCGACGAGGATCCGGCCGCGCTTGCCGCCGGTGACGCCCGGCCCGTACGTCGCGTACGGCCCGAGGACGCTCGCCCCCGAGACCCACACCTGGCGGCCGTCCTTCTCGACGACTCTGGGGATGCGCTCGCCGAAGGCCGGGTCCATGCGCGAGGTGAAGGTGTCCGGGGGGAGGTAGATGAGGTCCATGTGGCTGTCGGCCGACATCGCGCGCAATGCCATGGAGACCCTCCTGCCGCTCAGCGGGGTGGGACAGCGCCAGGATAGGCCAGGCCCGGACCGGGCGGCAAGGTGGGTCCCGGCTCGGGTCAGCTATCGCCGTGGGAGGACGCGGATCGTCGCGAGATGCACCTCGTGGCGGGTGACGTACGCGATGGCCGTCAGATAAGACTCCAGCGCGCCCATGTAACCCTGGCCGGGCAAGAAGACCGGAACTCGCCGTGCAGAATGTGGAGCCCCATCGGTATGTTGTAGGCGGTCGCGGGCATAGTTTCAAGTCAGCTGCCGGCTGTCCAGTCCATTGAGTTTCTGCGCGCGCGGACAGCTCCACGCGTCTCCTCGTCCCCGGATTCGCGGATTTCTCCGGGAGGTTGGCGACGTCGTCGTTCCCGACCTTCAGTAGGCTGCCGGCCGGCCACGCCCAGAGACGTGCCCGGCGCCCTTGCGCGCGGGGCAGTTCTGTCGGTAGCATGCGCACGAATGAGCACTCCGGTCTCGTCGCGATGACCCGTCGCCGCCCGCCGCGCAGCTCGGCGCTGGTAAGCGGGGTCGCCCTTCCCCAGAGGCTGTCGCGGCTGCAACGCCCGGAGGGGATGTCGCCGGAGGCGTGGCAGGCGGCGCTGCGCCGCCAGTTCGGGCGCGAGCAACGCTTCCTCCTCAAGAATATCGGCACCCAGCCGATCTTCTCCGAATTCCAGGTCACCAATCCGCTGAGCCGCACCAGCTACCGCGTCGCGATCCGAGGCCGCGAGGCGGGGAGCAACTTTTGCGCCTGCCCCGACTTCGCGACCAACACGCTCGGGACGTGCAAGCACATCGAGTTCACGCTGGGGCGCCTGGAGCGCAAACCCGTCACGCGGGCCACACTCGCGCGCGGCTGGGAGCCGCCCTTTAGCGAGGTGTACCTGCGCTACGGGGCGAAGCGCGAGGTGCGGTTCCGGCCCGGGAGCGACGCGCCGGTCGAGGTCAGGCGCCTAGCATCCCGCTACTTCGATGCCAACGGGGTCCTGTGCCATGACGCCTTTGATCGGTTTGACGCCTTCGTGGCGAGGGCGGCCCGGCTCGATCCCGGCCTGCGCTGCTACGAGGACGCCCTGGGCTGCGTGGCCCAGGTGCGGGACACGGCCCGGCGGTCGAGACTCGTCGACGAGGCGTTTCCGCGCGGCATCCAGAGCGCGGCGCTCCGGGGTCTGCTCCGCGTGGCGCTCTACGACTACCAGCGGGAGGCGGCGCTGTTCGCCGCCCGGGCGGGGCGGTGCATCCTTGCCGACGACATGGGGCTGGGCAAGACGATCGAGGCGATCGCTGCTGCCGAGATCATGGCCCGGCACTTCGGCGTCGAGCGCGTCCTCGTGGTCTGCCCGACATCGCTCAAGCACCAGTGGGAGCGGGAGATTGCGCGAGTCGTCGACCGGTCCACGCGCGTGGTGGGCGGGTTCCGCGTCGCGCGGACGGCGGCCTTCCGAGCCGAGAGCTTCTACAAGATCACGAACTACGACACGGTGCACCGCGACCTGGACCTGATTGGCGCGTGGTCTCCCGACCTCGTGATCCTCGACGAGGCCCAGCGGATCAAGAACTGGAGCACGCGCACCGCTCGCAGCGTCAAGCGGATCGTCTCGCCGTACGCGATCGTGCTCACCGGGACGCCGCTGGAGAACCGCCTCGAGGAGCTGGTGTCCATCGTGGAGTTCGTCGACCGGCACCGGCTCGGCCCCACCTTCCGCTTCCTGGAACACCACCAGGTCCGCGACGAGTTCGACAAGGTCGTCGGCTACCGGAACCTCGATGATGTCGGCCGGACGCTGGCGCCGGTGCTGCTCCGCCGCCGGAAGGCGCAGGTGCTCCACGAGCTCCCCGGGCGCCTGGAGAAGCGGTTCTTCGTCCCCATGACGGCCGAGCAGATGCGCCACCACGAGGAGAACCGCGAAGTCGTGGCTCGGATCGTCGCGCGGTGGCGCCGCTCCCGATTTCTCTCCGAGGCTGACCAGCGGCGGCTGATGATCGCGCTCCAGAACATGCGGATGGCGTGCGACAGCACCTATCTCCTGGACCAGAGCACGGATCACGGCGTGAAGGCCGACGAGCTGGTCACGCTGCTCGACGAGATCTTCGAGGAGGCCCAGACCAAGGCGGTCGTCTTCAGCCAGTGGGTGCGGATGCATGAAGTCCTCGTCCGTCGGCTCGAGCGGCGCCGGTGGGGCCACGTGCTGTTCCACGGCGGGGTGGAGACGGCCAAGCGCAAGGCGCTGGTGGACCGCTTTCGCGAGGACTCGCGCTGCCGCGCGTTCCTGTCCACGGACGCCGGAGGCGTGGGGCTGAACCTCCAGCACGCGGCCGTCGTGGTGAACGTAGACTTGCCGTGGAACCCCGCAGTCCTCGAGCAGCGGATCGGGCGCGTCCACCGCCTCGGCCAGTCCCGGCCCGTCCAGGTGCTGAGCTTTGTCGCCAAGGGAACGATCGAGGAAGGGATGCTGTCACTCCTGGGCTTCAAGCGCTCGCTCTTCGCCGGCGTCCTGGACGGCGGGGCGAGCGAGGTGTTTCTGGGCGGCAGCCGGCTCACGCGTTTCATGGAGAGCGTGGAGCGGGTTACGACGGCGATCCCCACGCCCGCCATGGAGGAGGCTCCCCCGCCTGAAGCCGAGGATCTCGCCGGCGACGGCGAGGCTCCCCAGGCGGCCGCCGGTCCCCCGGCGGCGGGTGACCCCTGGGCCGGCTTGCTCCGGACCGGCCTGGAGCTTCTCAGCCGGCTCGCCGCGGCGGCCGGCCCTTCCGGGCGGGATGTGGGTGGCGGAACGGCGCCGCCCCCGTTCCTCGAGCGCGTGCGAGACGAGCGGACCGGCCAGAGCTACCTCAAGATCCGGATGCCTGAGCCGGAGGTCGTCGACCGGCTGGCTGGGGCGCTGCAAGCGCTGCTGGAGAGCGTGCGCGCGTGATCCGATACCGGATACAATAGCTAGAGTGAGTGCCGTGGATGCGGGTTCGCTACTACATCGATCCGGAAACCGGGCTACCGCACATCTACCGACACGGGGTCACGGAAGCCGAGGTCGAGGACGTGCTGGAGCATCCAGGGGAAGATCGCCCGGCACATGAGGGCGCACGCAGCGCGATCGGCCGCACAGGGGCTGGCCGCCACTTGCGGGTCATTTACGTCCCTGGTCCCGAACCCGGTGGCCTGTTTGTGATCACGGCGTATCCTCTCGAGGGCAAGCCACTTCTTGCCTATCGGCGGCGCCTGCGCCGAAGGGGATCCTCATGAGAGAGCCTGCATTCCCACCTGGTTGGGACGAGGAGCGGGTGCGTCGCGTCATCGCTCACTACGAGACGCAGACGGAGGACGAAGCCGTTGCCGAGGACGAAGCCGCGCTCGAGCGTGAGGGAGAGACGCTGATGGAGGTGCCGACCGAACTGGTCCCAGCCGTCCGCGCGCTCATCGCTCAGCGCCGTCAGTGATGTAGGATGCCCGGGGAGTCCGCCCCGAGCGGTACGATCCGTGGTGAGCTGCCCTATCCATGCCGCTGTTGTCCGGGACGATCTCTGGCTTCCTGAATCCGCTCTCGTAGACCCGCTCTTACCGCGTCGGGCGGGCTTCGGTGGCCTGGCATGAGCTCCCCAGCACGCGTGGACTCACTCCGCGATGCCATACTTGCGCCATTCGCGCATGAGCTCTTCGCGCGCTTGACCGCCGCTCGCTAAATCGTTAATCTTAGCGGCACGGGGTCGTGGTGCAGCCTGGTTAGCACACTGGCCTGTCAAGCAGGCGGGCGGAAGATAAACCCCTCGGGAAGTTGCGGACTTGCCGAGGGGTTTTTTGTTGGCTGGCGTGGGCTGGAGTAGGGCTCGTTTTGGGTGGCCGCGGGCATAGTTTCCCGCGGCGTGCAGTTGCTTGCCTTCAGTGGCTGCGACAAGGTCGCTCGGCTGGAGCTCACCGAGGTCAAGTCGGAACCCGTCGCGTGACGTGCGCCCGTGTCCGCCGAAGAAGATCGCGACGTTCCTCCCACGTCCTGGTCCTCCTTGGGGGGTCTCCTCGGTCTATCGGGCGACGCGCAAGGCGCCTCCGGGCCAATCTCGATGTGAGGAGGGCTGCCATGGGTCGTCCCGTATGGACACTCGTTGCCGGAGTCATGGTCGTCGGTTCCCTGGCGGCTGCCTGCGCCCCGATGTACCTTCCCGGGGGGCGGCTTCCAACGGCCGACCCTCTGCGGCTGGACTCGGCCACACGGCCGACCGCCACCCTGCGCCTATCGAGTCCGCAATTCCTCGAGTCGGTCGAACGCGTCACCCGGGAGTCGGGACTGTTCCGGAGCTTCGCCGTTGACCCCGAGGGGACGACGACACCCTCGACCGACTACACAATCTTTATCGACGTCAGCGCCAGCGCGAAGCCGCCCACCGGGGGCGAGATCGCGTACAACATCGCCGCCGCCGCGACACTCGGCGTCCTTCCGATGACTCCGTGGGCGAAGACATGGCGTCCGCGGACGCCTTCCAGAAGGGGGTGAAGGGTATGGCAGCGGGACTCAAGCTCGCCGCGAACCTCTTTGTCGCCCTGTCGTTGCTGGCGCTGGCCGGCTGCTCCCCTGGACAGCCGTATCTCCGCAGTGGCCTCCTCCATGCCAGAGGCGGGGAGTACGATCGGGCGATCCAGCACTTCGATCAGGCCATCGTGTCGCAGCCCGACTACGCCTTGGCCTTCGCGGCCCGCGGCCTCGCCCACGTCGAGAAGGGGGAGTACGACCGGGGGATCCAGGACTTCGACCAGGCCATCCGGTTGGACCTCTAAGGATGCCGAGGTCTTCGTGTTGCGTGGCCGGGCCTACGTCGAGAAGGGCGCGTACGACCGGGCGATCGAGGACTTCGACCAGGCCCTCCGGGTGAAGCCGAGGGATGCCATAGTGACCCGGGCGGTCGCCGAGGGGTTGAAGGCCAGGGGGTTTGCGGTGGTCGAGCCCTCTGGAGCACGGGTCGTCGTAACGGGCGACGTCATCCGCTTTTCGATGTGGGCGAAGGGGAAAGCACTTAGGGCTCGTAAGACAATAAATGATGGAATCTGAGGGACCGGAAGGTAGATTC
>CAYQDR010000127.1:0-13589 GCA_964416315.1 uncultured bacterium | reverse complement strand
GTCTTCGCCCTGGCGGTCATGATGATCCCCATCGTCATGCGCGCCTCCGAGGAGCTTCTCGCGCGTGGGCCCCGTCTCGAGGGCCGGCGTCTCCTTCTCGGCTCGGCGCGGCAGCGCCAGCTCGGCCGGGCGCGACGGCGTCGCCCGTGCCAGCTCGGCCGGGCGCGGCGGCGTCGCCCGCGCCACCTCGGCAGGCTTCTCGGGCTTGGGCGGCGCGGCCTCGCGTGCTGGCGGGGCCTCGGGCTTCGCCGGGGGCCTGGGCGCCGCCTCCCGCCTGGGCGGCGCGGGCTCCAGGGCCCGGGCCGGCCGCGGGGCCACCTGGGGCGTCGGGCTCCCGAACGGAGCCGCCGCGGGGACCAGGTTGACGATGTAGATCTTCGACTGGTCCGCCTGCGCCGCCAGGTACGTGGACAGCGTCGTCGCCATCAGCAGGAACAGCGTGTGGCCGACGAACGACAGCACGACGAGGCCATACGGGGGCGGCTCGTCGGGGGCGGTGATGAAGCGACGGGGAACCCGGTAGGCCATGCGCGCGACGCCCCGGCCTCATTCGCGGCGGGGGAGGGGCTCGGTCACCATCCCCACCCGCTCGACGCCCGCGCGGCGGACCCGGTCCATGGTCTCCACCACGTGGCCGTAGGCCAGCTCCCTGTCGGCCTTGATGAAAATGGTCTTGTCGGCGCGGTCGCGAAGGAGCTCCCGGAGGCGCGGCTCGAGCACCGCGAGGGGCAGCGCGCGCTCGTTGAGGAACAGGAGGCGGTCCTTCGTGATGGTCAGGACGAGCCGCTCCTCGATGACCGTGGGTCGGCCGGAGGAGCGGGGGAGGTTCACGTCGATGCCGCGGTACATCATCGGGGCCGTCAGCATGAAGATGAGGAGCAACACCAGCACGACGTCCACGAGGGGGATGACGTTGATCTCGGCCAGGGAGCTTCGGATCCGGCCGGCGCCCTCGGCCCCGGCGTCAACCCTGATCGCCATCTATCCCCGGAGGGGGGCTTCGCCCCCCTTCCGGACCTCCCCCCAAAGGATCGATTGCGCGGGCAAAGCCCGCGCTCGGAGCGCTTCCATTAGACCGTGTGGACGGGCGGAGCGGCGCGACACTTCTCTCGAAACCCTACTACAGCGGCTTCGGCGCCCGCACGAGCCGACGCTCGACGAGGTTCGCCAGCTCGAGAGCGAAGTTGTCCATCTCGGTCGCCCAGTGGCGCACCTTCCCGACGAAATAGTTGTACGCGACCACCGCTGGGATGGCCGCCAGGAGCCCGGCCGCCGTCGCGATGAGGGCCTCGGCGATGCCGGGCGCCACGATCGCGAGGCTCGCGGAGCCCTGGGCCCCGATCTGCTGGAACGAGTTGATGATGCCGACCACGGTGCCGAACAGACCGATGAACGGCCCCGCGCTGGCCGTCGTCGCGAGGAACGACAGGTAGCGCTCCATCCGCTCGATCTCGCTCGCCTGGACCCGCCGCATCGCCCGCTGGACCGAGTCGAGGCGCTCCGGACCGATGCCCTCCTCGACGTCCTCCTGCGGTCCGTCCATGACGTCCGGGAGCGGGTTGCCGGTGCCGCCGAGCTCCTGGTACGCGGACGAGTACACGCGCGCGAGCGGGCTCGTGCGCAGGCGCTTGGCCCCGCCGCCGACGACAGAAAACCGTCGCGACTCCCGGTACACCTTCAGGAAGCGATGCGTCTCGCGGTTGATGTGGCGGAACTGCATCGCCTTCTGGAGGATGATCGCCCAGCAGACCACCGAGAGGAAGAACAGCACGAGGAGAACGAACTTCGCGACCAGCCCAGCGTTGGCGATCAACTCGCCGAGACTGCCGAGATGCCCGAAACCCAGAACCCCGCTCAACTCCTCGCTCTCTTTACCCGACCGTGAAAGGGGCTAACGGCGCGGGAAACTCGTGGTCATGATACCCGCTTGTCGTGACCAGTGTCAAACATTTTGCGAGTTCGCGGGCACTTGGCGGACGCTCCCGAGGGGCTTCCGGGGCTTTTCGTTTGACAGCGCGAACGGCCCTCCGGTATAAGAGGCGCAGCACCACCGGCGTTGACCGCGTGACCGCGCGTTTCGTCGGCCAGCGACGGACTCGACGACGGCCGCGCTCGGAGGGAGCAGGCCCGAGGCGTCCGCCGGAGGGCGAACGCCCCGGCTTTGCCGGGAGGGCCCTCGGAGGGGGCACAGCTCCTTTGCGATGTGAGGAGGTGACGTGTTCCGCTCCCCGGGGCCCATCGCGCTCTCGCTGAAGCTGCCCGCCGATCTCCCGCTCGTCGGCTCCATGACCCTGTCGGTCCGCTGGTACGGCGTCCTCATCGCCTCCGCCATGGCGCTCGGGCTCTGGCTCGCGGCCCGGGCGGCGCGGCGGCGCGGCCAGAGCCCGGACGATCTGCTCAAGGCGGCGGAGCTCGCGCTCATCGGCGGCCTCATCGGGGCTCGCCTCTACTATGTCCTGTTCAACCTGGACTACTACCGCACCCAGCCGGCCTGGCGCGTCATCGCGGTCTGGGAGGGCGGACTCGCGATCCACGGGGGGCTGATCGGCGGGATCCTCGCCGGGGGCCTCTACGTGCTGTGGCGGGCGCTGCCGCTGCTCACCTACCTCGACATCGCGGCGCCGTCCCTCGCCATCGGCCAGGCGATCGGGCGCTGGGGGAACTTCTTCAACGAGGAGGCCTTTGGCCGGCCGACGAACCTGCCCTGGAAGCTCTACATCTCGGAGCCCCACCGGCCGATCCAGTACCTCCAGGCGGAGTACTTCCACCCGACGTTCCTCTACGAGTCGCTGTGGGATCTCGGGGTCTTCCTCGTCCTGCTCCTGGCCCTGCGGCGCCGCCTCCAGGACGCGCCCGGGGCGCTCTTCCTCGCGTACCTCGGCCTCTACTCGGCCGGGCGCTTCTGGATCGAGGGGCTCCGGACCGACAGCCTGATGCTGGGGCCGCTGCGCGTGGCGCAGGTGGTCAGCGTCCTGGGGCTCGCCCTCGCGGTCGTCGGGATCCCCCTCCTCCGCCGGCGCGCCGCGCGGCGCTTCGCCTGACGGCGGGACGCCAACCATGCGCCGGGCGCCGGGAGGCGGGCGGATCGGGCGGCGAACGCGGCCGGCGGGGGGCGCCCCCCGCCGGCACCGACCTCCACGCGCCGGCCGGCCCCCGGCGCCGCGCCCTCCGCAGCTCGCCTTCGCGTGTCTCGGCAGCTCCGGCGCGGTCCCGTCCGCCGCGCGGGACACGACGGCCCTCGTCGTCCGCGTGGGTCGCACCGTCTGCCTGGTGGACGTCGGCGGGAGCCCCGTCCAGAAGCTCCGGCGGGTCGGCGTCGATCCCACGGAGCTCACGGCGGTCGTCGTCACCCACACGCACCCGGACCACGTCTACGGCCTGCCCTCCCTCGTCCAGAACCTCCTGATTCTGGGCCGGCGCGCGCCTTTGCCCGTATACTGCCGGGTCGAGCACGTCGAGCTCGTGCGGAGCCTGCTCGGGCTCTTCGGCCTGCCCAAGCGACCGGGCTGCCCGGAGGTGCCGGTGCAGGGCGTCGAGCCCCGCGAGGGCACACCGGTCTTCGCGACGGCAGAGCTGGCGGTGACCGCCTCGCCCAACGCCCACGGCCCGATGCCGAACCTCGCCGTGCGGCTCGCCGCGGGGGAGCGCAGCGTCGTCTACTCCTCGGACACGCGCCCCTGCGCGGCGGTCGCCACCCTCGCGCGGGGGGCCACGGTGCTCGTCCACGAGGCGACGTTCCGGGACCCCGACCCGACCCAGTGGCACTCGACGGCGCGCGACGCGGGCGAGATCGCGCGGCAGGCGGGGGTCGGCCGGCTCCTCCTCGCCCACATCGGCTACGAGCAGCACGGGGCGGTCGCGGCGCTCGTGGCCGACGCGCGCGGCGTCTTCGACGGGCCGGTCGCCGCGGCGGAGGAGCTGCGCTGGTACCGCGTGTAGGGCCGATGGGCCGCGCGCGCCGCCGGCGCCGCGATCGGGCGCCGCAGGTCGGCCAGCCCGTGGACAGCATCGCGCGCCACCTCCACCGGCTCGTGGTCCGGCTCGCGCTGGCGGGGCTCCTCGCGGCGGTGCTGTACGTCGCGGCGCTCGACGACCGGACGGCTGCGGAGGTGGCGCTCTCGCTCGCCGTGATGGGGGTGGTGGTGGTCACGAGCTGGCGCTTCGGCGTGGCGGGGCGGTGGGCGACCGTGCTCCTCGCCGCGCTCTGCTGGACCGCCGCCACGCTCGACGTCCAGGCGCTCGGCTGGCCCCCGGCGCTCCCGTGGTGGGACGGCGCGATGCGGCTCGGGGTCCTCGTGAGCCTGGCGGCGACGGTGAGCGCGTTCCGCGAGGCGGTCCGGCGCCTGGTCATGACGGAGGACGCGCTCGCCGCCACGCTCGTCCGCGAGCGCGACTCGGCGCGGCGCGACCGGCTGACGCGCCTGTGGAACTCCCGCTACTTCCACGAGGCGCTCGAGCGGGAGATCGCGCGCTGCAGCCGCTACGGCCGCCCGTTCGGGCTGCTCCTCCTCGACCTCGACGGCTTCAAGGCGGTGAACGACACCGCCGGGCACCCGGCGGGCGACCGGGTGCTCCAGCTCGTCGGCGACGCCCTGCGGCAGAACTGCCGGGCCACCGACATCCCGGCGCGGCTCGGCGGGGACGAGTTCGCCGTGATCCTGCCGGAGGCCACGGGGGACATGATTCACCAGTACGCGGCGAAGCTGGTCGCCCTCGTCGCGGCCATCGAGTTCCCGCCGCGGCTCCCGCGTGTCACGGCGAGCGTCGGGGGCGTCGCGTTCGCGCGGGCCCCCGCCTCGGCCCGCGCCGCGATCGCCGTGGCGGACGAGGCGATGTACGCGGCCAAGCGGGCCGGGAAGAACCGGGCCGTCGTGCCGGCCGGGGCGCGCGTCGGGTGAACTTCGTCCTGGACATCGAGACGATCCCGCGCGATCTCCGCGGCGAGCCGCGGAAGCTGCAGGAGTACGTCTGGGAGCGCGCGCTGCGCCGCGACCCGGAGGAGGCCGCCGACGTCACCCTGGACGAGTACCTCGCGGCGCCCGAGGCGACGGACTTCGACGTGGCGCGGGAGCGGGTCGAGCGCTACATGGCGCTCCGACCCGAGTTCGGCCACGTGGTCTGCATCGGCATGGGACACGACGCCCGCGGGCGCGGGGAGCTCGAGACGAAGGCCCTCACGGCGCGCCGGGTCGAGGACGAGCGGCGGATCCTGGAGGGGTTCTGGGAGGCCGCGCGGGGCGGACGCGAGTGGCGCTGGGTCACGTACAACGGGCTCGCGTTCGACGTGCCGTTCCTCCTCCGGCGCTCGATCTATCTCGGCGTGGCGCCGACGACGCTGCTCCCCCTGCGCCCGTACGCCCTGGACAGCCACTTCGACGTCATGCGGGCTCTGTCGAACTGGGAGCGGACCGACGCGGTGCGGCTCGACATCGTGGCCGAGCTGCTGGGGCTCTCGAAAACGCCTCCGGGCATGGAGGGCTCGCGCGTCTTCGGGCTCTGGAAGGCGGGACGGGCCGAGGAGATCGAGGCGTACTGCCTCGGCGACGTTCGGCTCGCCTACGAGGTCTTCCTCCGCATCGAGCCCTACTTCCGGTAAGCCGCCGCGGGGTCTGTCGCCGGGCTCGCCCCGCGCGCCCGGGCTCGTCACCCGCTCACCTCCTTCCGCGATTCGCGGAATCGCGGAAGGAAGCTGAGGGGGTCCCACTTCGCCCGGGACCCCGCGGGGCTCACCCGGCGCCACCCGCGGCGTCCTCCCTCCAGTCAAGTTCCCTCGAGGAGTCGGTGGGCGAGGTCACTCGATGATCTCGCTGGCCTGGAGGAGCACGGAGGGCGGGAGCGTGAGACCGAGGGCCTTGGCGGTCTTGAGGTTGACGACGAGGTCGAACTTCCTCGGCCGCTCGACCGGCAGGTCACCCGGCCTGGCGCCCTTGAGGATCCGGTCCACGTAGCCGGCGGCGCGGTGGAAGAGATCGGGGAGGCTGACGCCGTACGACATGAGCCCGCCCGCCTCCACGAACTCCCGAAACGGGAAGATCGCCGGCAACCGGCGCTTCGTCGCGAGCTCGACGACGCGCCCGCGATGCGCGAAGTTGAACCCCGAGCCCCAGTCCATGAGCGCGTCCGCGCGCTGGTGCGCGATCACGGTGAGCGCGTCAGCGAACTGCTCCGGGTGATCCACGACGACCGGGAGGAGCGTCACCTTGACGGCCTGCGCCGCGGCGAGCATCGCCTCGTACGACTTGGGGAAAGCCGGGCTGAGCCGCGGCGTCTGGTGGATGAGGGCGACGCGGGTGGTTCCGGGCACGGCCTCCTTGAGGAGCTCGAGTTGCTTGCCGTGGATGTTGAAGTCGACGACGGTCGTCAACCCCGTCACGTTGCCGCCTGGCCGGGCGAGGCTCGTCACGAGCCCGGCCCCGACCGCGTCGTAAACCGGGCCCATCACAATGGGAATCGTGTTGGTCGCCCGCTTGGCGGCCTGCGCCACGGCATCGGTGGTGGCCACGATCACGTCCACCTTGAGCCCGACCAGCTCCGCCATGATGGCCGGGAAGCGCTCGGGTTTCCCTTCCCCGGACCGCCGCTCGAGGACGAGGTTCTGGCCCTCCACGTAGCCGAGCGCGCGCAGCTCTCGCAGGAACGCTCTCATCCCGGGATGGATGGGCTCCGGTCCCGCCATTTCAGCGACCGGGGAGGCGGCGAAGACCACCGCGACCCGGTAGACCTTGGTCGCCTGCCCATCGGCCGCGAGCGGCGTGACCACCAGGCCGAGGGCAACCGCAGTGACGAACCCGATGGCTCTGAGGGTCATGAGACGCTCCTCGCCGGGATCGGGGGATGGGCGTGCCTATTCTACATCGAGGATCCGGCGGGCCGTGTCGCCGAGGATGAGGCCGCCGCGGGGCCTACCGCACGACGATCGCGCCTGGCAGGCCTTCGAAGTCGGTATCCGTAAGTCAATGACTCAGGCCGGACGTCCGAGCCGGGCGGACAGTAGCCTACCCCATTTCGAGGATCCGGCGGGCGTTGTCGCCGAGGATGGCGGCGCGCTCGCCGTCGGTGAGGCCCGGGAGCGCCGCGACGTGCGCCGCGTCCGCGGCCGGGTCGAACCACGGATAGTCCGACCCGAAGCAGACCCGCCCGATCCCGATCCGCCGGAGGAGCCTGACCGCGTCCGCGTCGTCGAGGCGCCAGGGGACGGCGGCCGTCGTGACGACGGCGCAGGTGTCGAACACGACCTGGGGGAAACGCTCGGCCAGGGCGACGGCCTCCTCGAAGTGACCGCGCCCCAGGTGGGCGAGGATCACGCGGAGGTCGGGGAACGCCTCGAGGACGTCCGTGAACGCGCTCGGCCGGGCGAAGGCGTTCCACTCGCTGCGCCCGAGGAAGCCGGAATGGAACAGCACGGGCAGGCCGAGCTCCAGGCACAGCTCGTAGACGGGCCAGAGCGCCGCGGTGGCCGGGAGCAGACGCTGGACGATCGGGTGGAGCTTGACGCCGCGCGCCCCCGCCTCGACGCACGCCTCCAGCTCGTCCCGCATCTCGGCGGGCGTCATGACCGAGGGGTCGAGGCCGATGAACGGGAGCAGCGCCGGGTCGGCGGCCTCGAGGGTCCAGCGGTTCCGGCGGATGAGGCGGCTGCGCAGTTCCTCCGTGAGGCGCGCCTCCGCCTCGGCGCGGGCCGGGCCTGCGAGGTCGGCGGGCAGGCGTGCGAGCGCGGCGCCGCGCATGTCGGGGACCGGCGTCAGGTTCGCCATCGCGGCGATGCCGATCCCCCCGCGCGCCATCGCCTCGCGCAGCTCGGGCACGGTCCCCGCGTACGGCGACCAGCCCTCGCCCTGCATGGCCTGGCGACCGATCTCGGGGCGGGAGTAGGTATGCGTGTGGATGTCGATGATGTCCATGGCTCGTGCGCGCTCTCCCCGAGCGGGGGAGAGGGCCAGGGTGCGGGGGTGTGCGCTACGCCCCGAGGCGGTCCCGGACGAGGGCGACGAGACGCTCGTAGGTGAAGGCCTCGCCCGTCCGCGAGGCCACCGGCGCGTCGGTCTTGAGCCCCGTCTCGCTGATGACGCAGCAGACCGTCTGGTCGGGGTCGAGGGCCTTCTCGGCCAGCAGGCGCCGGAGCGCCGCGAGCGTCCCGACGCCGGTCGGGCCCGCGTACACGCCCTCGGTGCGGGCGAGCAGCCGCTGGGCGTCGAGGATCGTGTCGTCCTCGACCTCGGCCGCGAGCCCCTTGGACTCGCGAAGGATCCGGAGGACCCACTCCCCCTTCTGCGCGGGGTCGCCGCAGGCGAGCCCCTCGGCGACCGTGTACGTCAGCTTGACCGGCCGGAGCGGCCCGCCCTCGCGCAGGGCCCGCGCGATCGGGTTCGCCTTGGCCGACTGGGCCGCGACCATGAGCGGCAGCCGCTCGATCCAGCCGAGCGCGTGCATCTCGCGGAACGCACGCCACCCCGAGATGAACGCCTCGCCTACGGCGACCGGATACACGACGACGTCGGGGAGCTGGAAGCCCGTCTGCTCGGCGACCTCCCAGGCCAGCGTCTTCTTCCCCTCCTGCTTGTAGATGTTGCGGCTCGCGCCGCCGTCGAAGACCGGCAGCTCGTCCACCATGCGGTCCCAGAGCCGGATCAGGTCGTCGTAGTACCCCTGGTAGAGGATCAGGTCGGAGGCGACCGCGCCCATGTGGTGGAGCTTCGGCGCGGAGGCCTGCTCGTAGCAGAAGATGAAGCCCCGGAGCCCGGCGCGCGTGGCGTAGGCGGCGATCGAGGAGCCCGCGTTGCCGGTGGAGACGACCGAGATCGCGCGGTAGCCGAACTGGCGGGCCGCGGCCACGGCCGTCGCCGACGAGCGGTCCTTGATCGTGCCGGTCGGGTTGGCGCCCTCGAACTTGAGGAGGAGCCGGCGGATCCCGAGGGTCCGGGCGAGCGCGGGCGCGTCGAGCAGCGGCGTGTCCCCCTCGCCGAGCGAGACGAAGTGCGCGGGATCGCGGATGGGGAGGACCGGGTGGTAGCGCCAGAGGCCGCGCCGCGTGAACGCGCCGGCCGGACCGAGGCGGCGCAGCGGCTCGAGGTCGTACGCGGGCTCGAGGAGCCCGCGGCAGCGCCGGCACTGGAGAACGTACTCGAGGGCGTACTCGGCTGCGCACTCGATGCAGCGGAGGCCCACGGCGCACGTCACCGGCGGGGTCATGACGGCCCCAGGGTAGGGGTCGCCACCCGGGCTGTCAATCGGTCGTCCGGCTCACCCGAACTGGGCGAGCGCGACCCCCGCGATGACGGCGAGGGCGCCGGTGACGAGGGCGCCCGTCAGCGGCTCCTGCCCGATCCCGACCGAGAGCGCTCCGGCCACGACGGGGGTGAGGTACGAGAACACGACGACCCGCGCGGGTCGCCGCGCGCGCGAGCGCCCAGTACCAGAGGAGGTAGGCGACCACGAGCGAGACCACGGAGAGGTAGCCGAGCAGCGCCCAGGTCCCGAGCCCGAGGTCGACCCAGGGGACCCGGAGCAGCCCCGGGAGGCCGACAGGCAGGAGGGGCACGGCGCCGATGACCATGGCGAGCGTGGTCACCTCGAGGGACGGGCGGGTCGCGAGAAGTGGCTTGCCGGCCACGGAGTAGACGGCCCAGGCGACCGCGGCCCCGAGGCTCAGGAGGTCGCCGAGGAGGGTCGCGTCGGCCGCGGGCCCGGCGCCGGGCGCGAGGATCACCGCGACGCCGCCGAAGGCGAGCCCGATGCCGAGCGCGCGCCGCGCGGTCAGGCGCTCGCCGAGCCAGACGCGGGCCAGGAGCGCCGTGAAGACCGGGTTCAGGGCGATCATGAGCGCCGAGTGCGCGGGCGTGGTGAAGCGGAGGCCGCCCACCATGCCGAGCTGGAAGAGCGTGTTGCCGACGAGCCCCAGGAGGACGAGGGTGGCCCACTCGGCGGGGCTCGGTCGCCGCCACGCCGGCGCGGCGACCGCCATGACGCCGAGGAGGACGAGGGCGGCGACCGCGCACCGGAGCGCGGCGAGGGGGACGGGCGAGATCACCGTCTGAACGGCCTTGACGGCCGAATAGGTCCCGCCCCAGATCAGGACGACCAGGCAGAGGGCCGGGGCGACGGCCGCCCCGCCGGGCGCGCGGGCGCCGGCCCTCAGCGGAGCGCCTTCATGTCCTCGGGGAAGTTCGAGCTGAACGAGTAGGACTTGACGATTCCGGCCGGCGTGAAGCGGACGGTGAGCTGCTTCGTGAGGTCGGGATCCCCCTTCTTGAAATAGAGCCAGGTCCAGGTCGGCTCGCCGTCGTCGATGCCGGCCTGCGTCGGCTCGCCGAAGAGGCGGACGAGATCCGCTTTCGTGGTCGTTCCGTTGCGGATGGCGTCGCGCGCAGGCGAGGGGAACTCGCGGCCCGATGTGAACACCGAGGCGCAGGACGCGACGGTAAGGGCGAGGAGACACCCGAGCGCGGCAAGGCGGAAACGCGACATGATGACCCTCCCGGGGCGGTGTTTGACGGCGGCTACTCTACCCGAGCGCGGCGGAGGATGTCAACGGCGCGCGGCGAGCCCGCCGCGGCGCCGACCTGGAAGATCGCCCTTATGGGATGGGCGCTTCCGAGATGACTGTCAGACCCGGAACGTCCTCGAAATCCCGACGATTGTGGGTGACGAGTGGAAGCTCGTAGCGCAGGGCGGTTGCGGCGATCCAGAGGTCGTTGTCCTGCCTCGGCCGTCCCCTCCGGTAGCAATCGACAGTAATCCTCGCCCAAAGGTCGCACATCTCAAGGTCCGGGAAGAGAACAACGTAATATGGCAGTCTCTCCCTCCAGTACTCAAGGGTTCGCTCCGGGCGTGCGGCCCTTCGTGCGGTCAGCAGCAGCTCCGCAGCGGAGGCGAAGCTCAAGGCCAGTACACTTCCTTCCAGGTGGCGTTGGTATGAAGCGACGATGGGTCTGTTGGTGGCGAGGTATATCGCGATGTTGGTATCGACGAGGACCCGACCGGGCACCCCTCACTCCCGAGGGTCAAGGGAGCGAGCAATTCTGGTCTCTCTGAGGTCTCTCAGAATCTCTTCGGGATCACGATTGTCCGGAAGGCCACCGATCAAGATCGACAGTTCAGCCAGAGGTTTGGCATCTCGGAAAGGGTCTTCCAGTCGCCTCCAAGGCGTTAACTGGCCTTCCTGAGGCAGCCGGCCAGGGAGCTGCTCCCCTTCGTCAGCTCCGCCGTCAAGGATCTCTAGCCGCTTGAGCGTCACGCGCGCCAAGCGGCCATCGGTGTGACGTTCTCCCTCTCCAATAGCCCGAACTCTTGCCTTTGCGGCCTCGCGCATCAGCTCGTCTTCCTCGGGGGCGAAGGAGAGTCGTACGACATTTCCAGAAGGCTCGTGCACTTCAGCCGTATGGTCTTTGAAGTCAATCTCCATCAACAGTCCGACAGTGCTCGTCTCGGACGGAAGAGGCCGCTCGATCTGAGAACGAAGTCGACTCCTGAGTTGGAGGTTCATAGCCGCATGCCGGCGAACCCGTCCATCACCTAAACGGAGTTCGACCCGTTCGATCCCTCGATCCAAGAGTCGACCGACGTCCAACAAAGGCTCGATGACGCTAGGGTCAATCGGTTCGGGCCAGGACTCAGTGGCCTGCTCGATATGGGCGAGGCCATCGACTAGAAGCGCCAGCGCCTCTTCCCCGGGGTCTTCGAACAAGGAAACCTGCTCGGATGGCTCGGGAAGCGCCAGCGTTACAGAAAGGCTTCCACGATCGAGGGAGACGACTTCAAGGCTGCAAGCGGCTTCAATTTCCTTGGGCAGGCGACCTGGCCCTCCGCCCCGACGACCGGCCCGATTGAGTCCGATGCGCTTGACCGAGAGCTGGATGCCTTTGATGAGACGGCCAAAGTCGTCGACGCTCAGCCTACCCTTGGCGACTCTGGGGCCTTCGAGATGAACCGTAATCTGTCTCTTGTCCGGGCCCATCACAGTTCACCCCCTCTCCGGCTTTCATGACCCCATCTGATCCAAGGCAGCCGTCATCCTATCCTACCAGCATGATAAAGCCGTCACAATTCGCCTCGGAAGGCTTTGTCCAGGATGGAAGGCAGCAGGGCGTCGAGTTCCGCGGTGGTCTCGGCCTGCAAACGCTTCAGCCCGCCAATCCTTGCCTCCAGATCGCCGAGGTAGGCGGCGATGCGGCGCTGCTGCGAGAGGGGTAGAACCGGGATGGGGAGTTCGGCCAGCATGCCATGATTGACTGTCTTTTGACCGGCGGTTGTGATGGCGGTCCTTTCTATGTACTCTCTCGCCATTGGGCTGTTCGCCATTATGGCGACGAATCTCCAATCGAACACCTCCGAGTTGAGTCGTGCGCGTATCAAGTGATCGTTGAAGCACACGGCTTCGGAAGCTCCATGAAAGGGTACGCAGCGCCCCACGATGTCGCGACTTCCGTTGACTCGGACGAACAAAAGATCACCCGTAGACAAACTGTAGTTGTCGACCTCTACTTCCGACAAGTTTCCACGGCGGGGATTCCCCAAGTCAACAGCGCCGCTCGCTACATCGGCGAGTCTTAACACTATCGGGCCGGACTCAGTCCCAAATGGCCGTCTCGATAGGCCGTTTCTCATCGATAGGATTCCTTGCCCCAGCGAGCCCAGGAATACGGACTGATCCTCGACTACATTGTGCGGCCAAACACGAATTAAGCCCTCCGTCTCTGTTGAGGCTTGGCGTCGCAAGTCGCGGGCTTCCTCGATCTTGGCGGCTAGTTCCTCGATCCGCGCGACGATCCGCCGCTGCTCCTCCAGCGTTGGGAGAAGCATCTTCATACCGAGCAACTTCTCTTCCTTTAGACGATTCCGACTGGTAGGCGTCCCGCCTGCGCTTAGGCCGAGCGCTTGATCCCAGGTGGAGGGCAGGGTGAAGTATCTCCATAGGTACCGACCGTCAACGCGCTCCGCGTTGATGAGGAAGCATGGAAACTCGTTTGAGACATAGCACCGGTGATTCTCGGGTGTTGCGATCGCGAACGACCCTTTCCAGGCAAAGAGCCGATTGTAAACGAAGTCACCGTGCTCCACGCGATAGAGCCTTCCTGTGCGAATCTGGGATCCAGTCTTGATCTCCTTGACGTACAGCCCCTTGGCGTACCAGTGGGCTCCGAGAATGTGATATGTGACGTGTGGGTCTACAACCTCGCGCCGAGAGACAGGCGTTAGCAGATCCCGCACGGGTACCAACGGGAATCGGTCACTCATTGTACGGCCCTTTCCAACAGCTGCCTGACCTCGGCCATGATCTCCGCGATGCGTTGCTCCTTCTTGAGGATGTCCTCTGCCAGTTGAGCCGGTGGCAGGTGTTCGAGCTCTTGTTTGCTGTTGGGGTTCTTGATGTCGAGGTTGGCGGAGATGAGTTTGCCGCTCTCGTCGTACTTCAGGACGTCCTTAACGGAGACTTTCCAGGCGTGGTCGTTCGCCATCCTGTTCTGCCACCAGGTGATGCAAGGGGCGAACTCGTCGAAGTGCAGAGGTTGCGTTTTCGTGTAACCCTTTCTCCCCTCGCGGAAGTTGTCAAGTCGAGTGAGACAGTCGCCATCGGAAATTTGTGAGCCGCG
>CAYQDR010000126.1:0-13687 GCA_964416315.1 uncultured bacterium | reverse complement strand
CCGCGCGCAGGATACCCGGGCGCGCAGGAGGCGCAGCGCTTTCATCCCATCAACTCGCCCGGGTCGACGTCTTGGTCATCGACGACTGGGCGCTCGCCCCCCTGCAGGACGCTGAACGTCGCGACGTCCTCGAAATCCTCGAGGACCGCTACGGCACCCGGTCCACGATCGTCACCAGCCAGCTCCCCCCGACCCAGTGGCACGACTACGTGAACGACCCCACCCTGGCCGACGCCATCTGCGATCGGCTACTCCACAACGCCCATCGAATCGTGCTAAAAGGACCCTCACGGCGAAAGGAGGAGAAGCTCGAGAGCGAGCCGCCGCCGCCCAGCGTCGCTCCGCTCCGATCATGATCCCCGATCGAGCTGATCACGATGAAGCGATCGACGTGATCACGATCGCCGAAATGCGCAGGCCAGCGAGCCCGGCAGCAGATCGGGCGGAATCCGGAACTGGCGCAACCGCTGAAACTTCCGCTGCCGCAGCCGCGCCGCCTCGCGCCCTTTCGGCTCGATCTTCATTCTGAGTGTATCTATACACTCAGATCAGACCGGGTGTCAAGTATTTTCCAGAGCGCGAAAATAGCCGGGCCTCGCGGGCCGCGGCCAACCCCGCGGGTCTTAAAGGTCCCTACGCCCTACCCGACGGGGGGTCCCGAAACGGCTGCATCGCACACGGGATTGCGGGCAGCGGGCAGTAGTACGAGTAGGTCGCCGCCGGGGTACAAAGCGAATCGCCCGGGGCGCATGGCGCCCCGGGCGTTCGTGTTGCTGCTGGGCGTGGCCCGAGCGTCTTCAGTAGAAGGACGGAACGCATCGTGCACGATCCGCCCGCACACGGCGACGTCGGAGGCCACCAGCGGGCGCAGGGTGACCTGAAAGCGCTCGGGGTGCATGTGTGCGCTTCTGACCGCGGGAGCCGCGGAACCTATAGGAGGAACGCGACGAGCAGCCGGTAGAAGCGATCCATGAAGACGAGGACGGGGCCGATGACGAAGCCCGCGGCCCCCGAGATCACGAGGAGGATCAGGATCATCGGGCCGTACTGTGCGAGGCGGGAGTGCCAGTGCCAGGCGCCGCGGGGGAGGAGGTAGGGGAGGAAGTGGCCGCCGTCGAGCGGGGGGAGCGGGATCAGGTTGAAGATGCCGAGGGCGAGGTTGAAGCCGTAGACGTACTTGAGCACACCCAGGAGCGGGCGCGCGAAGAACGGGTCGATCACCGCCCACGGGATGGCGGCCAGGGCGAGCAGGCCCAGGAACGCCAGGAGGAAGTTGGACAGCGGCCCGGCCGCCCCGACCAGCGCCATGTCGCGGACCGGGTGGCGCAGGTTCCGCGGGTCCACCGGGACGGGCTTGGCCCAGCCGAAGCCGGCCAGGACGAAGGCGAGGGCGCCCAAGGGATCGATGTGGGGCAGCGGGTTCAGCGTCAGGCGCCCATGCATTCGCGCCGTCGGATCCCCGAGTCGATCGGCCACCCAGCCGTGGGCGACCTCGTGGACCGTCACCGCCACCAGGATCGCCGGCGCCATGAGCACGAGCTGCTGGAGGGCCCCGACGGGATCGCTGAGGAGGCGATCAATCATGCGTCGCCGCGCGGTTGGTCGGCGTCTGCGGTCGGCCCCGAGGGGATGGGCGGGCCGGGCACGCGGTAGGCCGCGTCGAGCCAGCCCCCGAGGTCTACGAGCTGGCAGGTGACCGAGCAGAAGGGGCGCACCGGGTTGCGTTCCCACGCGACCGGCTTCCCGCAGGTGGGGCAGCGCGGGTCCGGGTTGCCCGGGGACGGGGTCATGCGCGGTGATGACGCGGGGCGGCGGCGCGACCGCCGGTCGCGCGCGGTCAGCCTCAGCCGCACCCGAGGTTCCAGTGCCGCGGCCCGAAGCGGAGGAGCAGGAACTCGTCCCACTCCGCGTCGCTCGGGGGCGCGGGCCGCGGCTCTGCCCTGGGGAGGGGCGCCGGCCCGGGATCGGCGGGGCGGTCGGGGCCGAGGGGGAGCGGCGTCATCGCTGCCATCCTAGGGGCACGGCGCGGCGGGGGTCAAGCCGCCGGCCGCACCAACGCCCCCGTTCCGAACTTGACGCGGTCATACTCGGCCCCGTGCCAGCGGTTGCCGCCCGGCGTGGGGGTGTCAGGGCGACGCGCGCCCGACGGCGAGGGCCGCGAGGGCGACCCCCAGGATCGTGACGGCGAGGAGCACGGCGTAGCCCACCGGCACGGCTACGTCGGGCACCGCCGCTGGCCGGTCCATCAACGCCAGCAGCCGGGCCTCGAGGGCGTCGGCAGCACCGGCCACCGCCGGCCCCAGCCGCCGCGCGACCCAGCGCGCCGGCGCTCGGTACAGGCGATCCGTGTCGCGGGTCACCGTCGGTTCGCCGCCGAGCTTCGCGCGGAGCCAGACGAAGCCGACCGTGGTGCCCACCAGGATCTGGATCGCCTCGAGGACGTGGTCGGGGGTGTAGGGCTGGTAGGCAACGGGAAACGGGAGCAGCGGGTAGAGCGTCGCGGCCGGGAACGTCCCGTAGAGGGCGCACAGCGCGGCGGTGGCGGTCATGGCGGTGAGCATCGTGGCCGGGACGGGCGCGGGTCTGAGGCGGCGGTCGGGGCCGGCGAAGGTGAAGTAGGGAAGCTTGAGCCCCGTGTGGAGGAACGTCCCGACGGATGCGAGCGTGAGACCCCACTCGACCCAGACCCGATGCTCCGCGGCGGCCGCCGCGACGACGAGCGACTTCGACACGAAGCCGTTGAGGAGCGGCGCCCCCGAGATCGAGAAGGCGCCGACCATGTAGAGGACGCACGTCGCGGGCATGGCCTGGGCGAGCCCGCCCAGCTCCGTCAGCTTGCGGCGACCGGTCGCGTGGACGACGGTTCCCGCGCCCATGAAGAGGAGCCCCTTGTAAAGGATGTGGGAGAACGCGTGGGCGGCTGCGCCGCTGAGCGCCAGCGGCGTCCCGAGCCCGACGCCCGTGACCATGTACCCGACCTGGCTCACGATGTGGTAGCCGAGGAGGCGCCGGATGTCGTTCTCGAGGACGGCGAAGACGACGCCGTAGAGGGCCATCGTGACGCCCGCCCAGACGAGGATCTCCTCGCCCGGGAACACGCGGGCCAGCGCGTACACCGCCGCCTTCGTCGCGAACGCCGAGAGGAAAACGGCGCCCGCTGGCGAGCTCTCGGGGTACGCGTCGGTGAGCCAGGCGTTGACGGGGGGGATGGCCGCGTTGACCGCGAAGGCCAGGAGGACGAGCGCGCCGGGCCCGTTGAGCGGGAGCGGGCCCATGAGAGCGTCCCCGCCGGTCGCGCGGTGCCAGACGATTCCGGCGAGGAGACAGGCGCCCCCGGTCACGTGGATCAGGAGGTAGCGGAGCGCCGCCCGCCCGGCCCGCGGGGTCCCGCCGTCGGCGATCAGGACGAAGGACGCGACGGCGAGCGTCTCCCACCAGACGTAGAGCGTGAACCAGTCCCCCGAGAGCGCGATGCCGAGCGCCGCGCCGGTCGCCACGAGCGCGGCGACGTGGAGGCGCCGGCGCGGGGTCGCGAGCCCGTAGAGGACGCCGAGGGCGCCGAGCAGCGCGAAGACGATCGCGAAGACGCGGCCGAGCGCGTCCACGCGGAGCGGCGTGAGCGGCTGCCCCAGGAGGACGAGTTCCAGCCGCGTCCCGGCGGGGAGTCCCCAGACGAGCGCGAGGGCAGTCGCGGGGGCGGCGAGGGCGACGACGGCCCGCGCCCGGGCGGGCAGCACCCCCACGAGCGCCGCGCCCAGGAGGCACGGCGCGGCGGGGTGGAGCCACTCACTCATCCCGGTCCTCCGGCTCCTGGAGCCACCGGTTCCCGAGCGCCTTCGCGACGACGACGATCGCGACGCATCCGACGAAGGCGAAGGGCGCCGTGACGCCCGGGGGCACGTGCGCGGGGGCGGGCCAGAGCCAGAACTCGAGGGCCGTCAGGAGGGCGGCGAGCGCGATGAGGGCGCCGATCTCGCGCCTCACGGCGCCCCCATGACGTCCGCGGTGACGGCGCGGGCGAGGCCGAGGAGGTGGCCGGCCTCGGGCTGGAGGCCGAGGACCACCCCGGCGGCGGCGGTGATGAGGAGCGGAACGAGGACGGCCGGTCGAGCCTCCGCCATGGCGACCCGCGGCCCTCCGCCGCCGGCGAAGGCGCGGAGGACGATCGGGGCGAAGTACGCGACGTTGAGGAGCGTGCTGACGAGGAACACCCCGACCGCGATCCACGCGCCGGCCTCGGCGGCGCCGACGAGGAGCCGCCACTTGCTGACGAACGCGGCCCCGGGCGGGAGGCCCGCCAGCATGAAGGCGGCGACGGCGAACGCGGCCATCGTCAGCGGCATGCGGCGGCCGATCCCGTCGAGCTGGCTCACCCGCTCGAGGTGCGCGGTCACGTAGATGGCGCCGGCACAGAAGAAAAGGGTGATCTTGAGCACGGCGTGGGTCGCCATGTGGAGGACGCCCCCCGTGAACGCCTCGGGCGTGCCGAGCGCGGCGCCGAGGAGGATGTAGGAGAGCTGGCTCACGGTCGAGAAGGCCAGAAGGCGCTTGAGGTCGTCCTGGGCAAGCGCGGCGAGCGAACCGAGGAGAATGGTCGCGCCGCCGAGCGCCGCGAGCGCGGTGGCCGCGCCGAGGTCGTCGAGGAGCCCCGGCCCGAACACGAAGCCCACGAGGCGGAGGAAGCCGAAGACGCCGGCCTTCACGACGGCGACCGCATGGAGGAGCGCGCTCACGGGCGTGGGCGCGATCATCGCGACAGGGAGCCAGGTGTGGAGCGGGACGACCGCGGCCTTCACGCCGAAGCCGAGGGCGAACAGGACAAACAGCGCCCAGAGCGCCGCGGGCGGTGCGGCGGCACCCCCGAGGATCCCGCCGGGCGCGAAGTCGAGACGGCCGGCGAGGGCGTAGGTCCAGGCGACGGCGCCGAGGAGCGCGGCGCCGCCCGTGAGGGTGTAGGCGAGGTACAGGCGCCCCGCGAGCACGGCGGCGTGGGTCTGCTTGTGGATGACGAGGGGGTACGTCGCGACGGTCAGCAGCTCGTAGAAGAGGAAGAAGGTCAGGAGGTTTTCCGCGAGCGCGAGGCCGACCGTCGAGAACAGACAGAGCGCGAACGCGCCGAAGTAGCGGGTCTGGGCACGCTCGTCGAGGGCTCGGGTGTAGCCGATCGAGTAGATCGTCGTCAGGACCCACAGCGCGGACGCGACCGTGGCGAAGAAGACCCCGAGGGCGTCGGCCCGGAGGGCCAGCGGGACGCCCGGCGCGAGGCTGGCAGGCGCCCAGACGAGCCGCGCGCCGTCCCGCACCGCCGGGAGCATCGCCAGGACGAGCGCCGTCTGGAGGACCGACGCGAGCACACTCCAGGTCTCGCGCACCGCGGGCCGGCGCCGTGAGAGGACGATGAGCGGGAGCGCCAGCGCCGCCGGCGCGAGCGCCAGCCCGGGGAGCGGCGAGGGGAGGTCCACTACCGAAGCCCCGTCACCGGAGCGAGCACGCCGACGAGCGCGACGTTACCGAGGCCGGCCGCGAGCGTCACCGCGGCCAGGATGACCAGCCCGATCGCGACCGCGCTCGGCGTCGCGCCCGGGGTGCCGCCGGCCCCTGGCGCGGCGTGTCCGCCCTTCGGCGCATCCTCGGCCGGTGTCGGGCTCGCGCCCGACCCGCCCAGCCAGACCTCTTCGGTGAACCGGTACATGTAGCCGAGGGCGAGGAGGCTCCCCGCGAGGATGACGCCGGCGAGCACCGGCTCTCCGGCGCCGACGGTGCCTTCGAGGAGGTACCACTTCGAGAAGAAGCCCCCGAACGGGGGCACGCCGACCATCGAGAGCCCCGCCACCACCGCGCACGCAGCGGCGACCGGCATGCCCCGGCCGAGGCCGAGCGCGTGGACCGCGGGCCCGCGCCCCTGGAGGGCCGCCGCCCCCACGGACAGGAAGAGCGCGGCCTTCATGAGGGCGTGGTTCAGGATGTGGAGGTACGCGCCGGCGAGTCCTGCGGGCGTGGCGAGGCCGAAGCCGAGCGCGATGTACCCCATCTGGCTCACGCTGGAGTACGCGAGGAGGCGGCGCGCGTCGGTCTGGCGGAGCGCCAGGACGCCGCCGACCAGGATCGCGGCGGCGCCGGTCCAGGCGAGGATCGTCGCGACGGGGAGGTCCGAGGGGCGGAGGACGTAGAGGAGCGTCCGCGCGAGCGCGTACGCCGCGGCCTTGGTTCCCACGGGCGCGAGCAGCACCGCCACCGGCGCGGGCGCGTGGGTGTACGCGTCGGGGAGCCACCCGTGGAGTGGGAAGAGCCCCATCTTGATCGCGAGGCCGACGGTCACGAAGGCGACGCCGCCGACGAAGAGCGGCGAGGCGTGCTGACCCGCGACCCGCGTGGCGAGGTCCGCCATGTTAAGGGTGCCCGTCAGCGCGTAGAGGAACCCGACGCCGAGGAGGTAGAAGGACGCCCCCACCGTCCCGAGGACCAGGTAGCGGAACGCGGCCGGGAGCGCTGGCCCGCCCCCGCTCGCGACCAGGGCGTAGCTCGAGATCGACGCGATCTCGAGGAACACGAACACGTTGAAGAGGTCGCCGCTCACGACCATGCCGAGGAATCCGGTGAGGCCGATCAACGCGAGCGCGTAGAAGGCGGCCGGCGCGTGTCGGGGCAGCCGCTCGGCGGCGGGGCCGGCGGCGAGGAGGCCCACCGTGCTCACGCCCGCTACCGTGACCGCGACGAAGGCGCTCAGGGGGTCCAGGACGACCTCGATTCCCCAGGGTGGCGGCCAGCCTCCGACCGCGTAGCGGGTGGTCCCGTGGAGCGCGACCGAGACCAGTCCGGCGCCGGCCGCCACCGTCGCCAGGAGGCCGGCGCCGACCGCGAGCGGCCACGCGGCCCGGCGCGAGGCGAGGGTGACGATCGGGACGAGCATCGCGCCCACGAGCGGCAGGACGACCGGGAGGATCGGCAGGTGGGCGCCCATCAGCGAGCCCCCGGCGCCGGGGGCGCGTCGGCGGGCGCGGGGCCGGCGGCGATGACATCCTCTTCGAGCGAGCCGTACGTCGCGTGGAGGCGGATCAGGATCCCGAGCGCGAGCCCGGCGGTCGCGACGGCGACGACGATGGCTGTGAGCATGAGCGCGTGTGGCAGCGGGTTCATGAAGCCACTCGCCCCGACCGCGCCCGCAGACACGATCGGCAGGTCCGCCCCGCGCTTCACGCTGGTGAGCATGAAGAAGAGGATGATGGCCGTCTGGAAGACCGACATGCCGACGAACTTCTTGAAGAGGTTCTTGTGGGCGATCATCGTGTAGAGTCCGAGCATCAGCAGGCCGATTGCGATCCAGAATGGGTAGTTCACGCGCCGGGCTCGCGCTCGGCGAGGCGGCAGAAAAGAGAGACCATGGTCGCCGCGACCGCGACCATCACGCCCGTCTCCACGAACAGGATCCCGAGGTAGCGCGCCCGCACCGGCGAGACGGGGAGCGGGAGGTGCGAGTAGTCGAGAAAGTTCCCGCCGGCCACCAGTGGCGCGAGGCCGGTCGCCGCGTAGAGGAGGACGCCGGCGGCGCCCACGGCGATGCAGACGCGCTCGTTCACTCGCCGCTCGAGGCTCTCGCGCCCGAGGGCGAGCGCGAGGAGGACGTAGCTCGCGGCGAGGATGACGCCTCCCTGGAAGCCACCGCCCGGGCTGTAGTGGCCGTGGGCGAGGACGTAGAGGGCGAAGAGCTGGGCGAGCGGGGTGAGGGCCTTGACGAACGTGGTGACGATGACGCTGTCGTGGCGCTCGATCATGCCCGCTCCCGCCCGAGGAGGAGCCACACACCCAGGCCGGCGGTGAAGATGACGATGGTCTCGATCAGGGTGTCGTACCCGCGGTAGTCGGCCAGCACGGCCGTGACCGCGTTCGGGGTCGCGGTCTCGGGGATCGTGCGCTCGAGGTAACGCGGCGAGACGTGGACAGAGGCCGGCGCCGCCGGGTCGCCCCACTGCGGTAGCGCGCTCGAGACCGCGAGGATCGCCGCGCCCGTCGCGACCGCGATGCCGGCGGCGATCCAGCGGAGGCGGCTCGGCCACGGGGACCGGCGGCGAGAGGTCCGGAGCAGTGCCGCGAGGAACAGGACCGTGGTCGCGCCGGCGCCCACGACCGCCTCGGTGAAGGCCACGTCCACGGCGCCCATCGCCGCCCAGAGGAGCGCCATGACGAAGCCGTAGGCACCCAGCGCGATCGCCGCCAGGAGAAGATCGGCGGCGTGGATCGCGATGAGCGCGAGTGCGACCAGGAGCGCGAGGAGCGCGGCCAGGAGCAGCTCGCTCATCGCAGCGGGGCGAGACCCCTTCTCCTCCAGCCGAGGAGACGATAGGGCGAGGACGCGGCGCTCACGGCTCGTCCCCCGGCTCGCGGCGCCACGGCTTGAAACCGGTCCGGAGCGCCGCGCGCCCGATGGCGTGCGTCGAGGTCGGGTTCGCGAGGAGGATGAAGACGGCGACGAACCCGACCTTCGCCGCGGTCAGCGTGGGGCCCGCCCAGATCGCCAGCGCGAGGAGGGTCAGGACCACGCCGAGCGTCTCCGCTTTGCCCACCGCGTGGAGGCGCGTGTAGAAGTCCGGCATCCGGAGGACGCCGAGCGCGGCCACCGCGTGGAAGAAGAGGCCGCCCGCGAGCAGGAGGACGAGGAGCGCCCTCATCCGTGCTCCCGCGAGCGCTCGAAGTAGCGGGCTGCCGCCAGAGAGCCGACGAAGCTCAGCAGGGCGTAGGCGAGGCTGATGTCCACGAACATGTCGAGCCGGTCGTAGAGCGCGCCCATCAGCATGAGCACGAGCGTGGTCTTGGTACCGAAGCCGCTGAGCCCCAGGATCCGGTCGAACACCGTCGGCCCGAAGGCGATCCGGTAGACGTAGACCAGCACCAGGCCCAGGAGTGCGAGGGCCATCGCGAGGAAGAGCGTCGCCGGGGTCACGCGGCCGAATCCCGGAAGACGCGCCCGATTCGCCGCGCCATGGAGCCCTCGAGGACGCCGTCCGCGCCGGCCCGCGTGAGAGCGTGCACGGTGACCTCGCGCCCCTCCACGTCCACCGTGATCGTGCCCGGCGTGAGCGTGATGGAGTTGCCCAGCGTCGTCAGCGCGAGGTCGGTCGAGAGCGGGGCCCGGTACCGGACGACGACCGGGTCGATGGGGAGGCGCGGGTCGAGGACGATGCGGGCGACCTGCAGGTTCGCGAGCACGATCTCCTTGAGGAGCCAGCCGACGTAGGGGACGAAGCGCGGGCCGGCGCGCAGGACGTCAGCGATCACCTCGAAGTCCCGGTTGACCCACGCGACAGCCGCCGCGGACGCGACACCGAGTCCGAGGACGAGCGGCTCGAAATGCCCGGAAAGTAAGAGCCAGAACGTGAGGCACAGGCCGAAGACGAGCGCGATGGACGTCCACTGTCGCATCTCGAGGCTCCTCGGAGAGTCTACGCAGGCGCGGAGGCCCACCGAGGGCCAGCCGAAGCAAACGCCCGCGACCGACGGTCGGGCAGCGTTGGCCGATCGTGTTCGGGCCCACGCTAGCAGACACGCCGATCCCAATGCAAGCCGGCGGCCGCGCGATCCGACTCCTGGCGGCTCGGCGCGCGGTTGGCGGGTGGGTCACCCCTGCAGGCAGGACCGTTGGACGGTAGCGCTGGACTTGGGTGAGCGCGCTCCAGGAGGCTGACGGGAGGTCGGGCAGGAAGTGGCCGCTCGCGACGCTGGGCCGCGGCGCTGGGCCTGAGGGCGGCGTCCCTGCTCTGCTATACTGAGTCGGTTTGTCCCGACGTTTCCGTGGATTTCAGGAGACCCAGCGCATGAATCGACTGCCGGTCGTCCTCTGTCGCGTGGCCGCGGTGGTGTTGCCGGTCCTCCTCGGCCTGGCCCTGATCATCCTGCTCGGCGCCCCCGTCCCCCTCGCCGAAGCCGCCGCCGCGGGCGGCGAGGCGAGCCTCCGGGTCCCGGATCTCGGGCAGGCGCAGTTCGCCGGGCTCGACGGCCGGACCCTGCTCATGCTGGGCCTCCTGGTCTGCGGGCTGGGCTTCGTGTTCGGCCTGGTCATCTACGGCCAGATCAGGAATCTCCCGGTGCACGCGGCGATGCGGGAGATCTCGGAGCTGATCTACGAGACCTGCAAGACGTACCTGATCACCCAGGGGAAGTTCCTCCTGATCCTCGAGGCCTTCATCGGCGTCATCATCGTCCTCTACTTCGGGGTGCTCCTCCGGTTCGAGGCGGTGAAGGTCGCGATCATCCTGCTCTTCAGCCTCATCGGCATCGGCGGCAGTTACGGGGTCGCCTGGTTCGGGATGCGGATCAACACCCTGGCGAACTCGCGGACGGCGTTCGCGAGTCTCGCGGGAAGGCCCTTCCCGCTGCACGCGGTCCCGCTGAAGGCCGGGATGAGCGTCGGGATGCTCCTGATCAGCGTCGAGCTCCTGATCATGCTGGTGATCCTGCTCTACATCCCCGGTGACTACGCGGGGCCGTGCTTCATCGGGTTCGCCATCGGCGAGTCGCTCGGTGCCGCCGCGCTCCGGATCGCGGGCGGCATTTTCACGAAGATCGCCGACATCGGCTCCGACCTGATGAAGATCGTCCTCAACCTCAAGGAGGACGATGCCCGGAACCCGGGGGTCATCGCCGACTGCACCGGCGACAACGCCGGCGACTCGGTCGGCCCGACCGCGGACGGCTTCGAGACCTACGGCGTGACCGGCGTCGCGCTGATCTCGTTCATCCTACTCGCGGTCAGGGACCCGCTCGTGCAGGTGCAGCTCCTGGTCTGGATCTTCATGATGCGGGTCCTGATGATCGTGGCGAGCGGCGCCTCCTACCTCCTCAACGACGCCCTCGCCCGGGCGCGGTACGGCGCGGCGAGCGCGATGAACTTCGAGGCGCCGCTGACGTCGCTCGTGTGGATCACCTCGGTTGTGTCCGTGGTCGTGACGTACGCGGCCTCGTACGGGCTGATCCGCGACCTCGGAGACGGCACGCTCTGGTGGAAGCTCTCGACGGTGATCACGTGCGGGACGCTGGCCGGAGCCATCATCCCAGAGCTGGTGAAGGTCTTCACGTCGACGGAGTCGGGCCACGTGCGGGAGGTCGTGACGTCCGCCCGCGAGGGCGGGGCGTCCCTGGACATCCTCTCGGGGCTCGTGGCGGGAAACTTCAGCGCGTACTGGTTGGGACTGACGGTCGTCGTCCTGATGAGCGTCGCCTATGCGGTGAGCACGACGGGGCTCGGCGCGCTCATGGTCGCGCCGGCGGTCTTCGCCTTCGGACTCGTCGCCTTCGGGTTCCTGGGGATGGGCCCGGTGACGATCGCCGTGGACTCCTACGGCCCGGTCACGGACAACGCGCAGTCGGTGTTCGAGCTGTCCCTGATCGAGCAGATCCCGAACGTCCGGCAGGAGATCCAGGCCGCGCACGGGATCGAGGTCGACTTCGAGAAGGCAAAGCACCTCCTCGAGGAGAACGACGGGGCGGGGAACACGTTCAAGGCGACGGCGAAGCCGGTGCTGATCGGGACGGCCGTGGTCGGCGCCACGACGATGATCTTCTCCATCATCGTGCTGCTGACCCAGGGGTTGACGGCGAACCTCGACAAGCTGTCCGTGCTCCACCCGCCGTTCCTCCTGGGGCTGATCACGGGCGGCGCCGTCATCTACTGGTTCACGGGCGCCTCCATTCAGGCGGTGACGACCGGCGCCTACCGGGCGGTGGAGTTCATCAAAGCGAACATCCGCCTGGAAGGGACGACGAAGGCGTCGGTCGAGGACAGCAAGCGGGTCGTGGAGATCTGCACGCAGTATGCCCAGCGGGGGATGTTCAACATCTTCCTCACGGTGTTCTTCGC
Organism: uncultured bacterium; assembly: GCA_964416315.1. Taxonomy (GTDB): domain Bacteria; phylum Methylomirabilota; class Methylomirabilia; order Rokubacteriales; family DASRDR01; genus CAYQDR01. The sequence goes on along the minus strand of CAYQDR010000126.1, from coordinate 1,836 downwards.
CACCCTCGCGTTCGCCTTCGTCGAGCCGTACTTCTTCATCGGATATCTGATCTCGATCGCGCTGTTCGGGCTGTTCCAGGCGGTGTTCATGGCCAATGCCGGCGGGGCCTGGGACAACGCGAAGAAGATCGTCGAGGTGGAGCTGAAGGAGAAGGGGACGCCGCTCCACGCGGCGACGGTGGTGGGCGACACCGTGGGCGATCCGTTCAAGGACACCTCGTCGGTGGCGATGAACCCGATCATCAAGTTCACGACCCTCTTCGGGCTGCTCGCCGTGGAGCTGGCCGTGACGCTCACCGCGGAGAGCGGGCCGGGCCTGAGCCGGGTGCTCGCCGCGCTGTTCTTCGGCGTCTCCGTCGTGTTCGTCTGGCGATCCTTCTACGCGATGCGCATCGAGGCGGGCCGCGCGGCGGCGTCGGGGGTGACCGGGCCGGTGCGCGCGGCGGCGCGCGGCAAGTAGCGCCGGGGTGAGCGCCGTCTTCGAGGCGATTCGGGCGCTCTACGAGTGGACGGTCGGCTGGGCGGGGACCCCCCACGGGACCGTGGCGCTCGCCGTGATCGCGTTCGCGGAATCGTCGTTCTTCCCGATCCCCCCCGACGTCCTGCTGATCGCCCTCGCGCTCGGCCGCCCCGACCTGGCGTTCTGGTACGCCGCGGTGTGTACCGTGGGGTCGGCGGCCGGCGGCGTCGCCGGGTACGGGATCGGGTACGGGGGGGGACGGCCGGTGGTGGAGTGGCTCTTCGGCCGGGCGAAGGTCGAGCTCGTCCATCGCTATTTCCAGCGCTACGAGGCGTGGGCGGTGGGGATCGCCGGGTTCACCCCGATCCCGTACAAGGTGTTCACCATCGGGGCAGGCGTCTTCTACGTCGACTTCAAGATCTTCGTGCTGAGTTCCGTGGTGTCCCGGGGCGCCCGGTTCTTCCTGGTCGCGGGGCTGCTGTTCCTGTTCGGACCTCCGATCCGCGAGTTCATCGAGCGGCACTTCGAGTGGCTGACCGTCCTGCTCGTCCTCGGCATCATCGGCGGGTTCGTGGCGCTCCGGCACCTGCCGCGCGCGGCGCGAGCGCCCGCGGGGCCGACGCGCAGGGGGTGAGCGCATGTTCCGACTGGTTCCCCGCGAGGAGCAGTTCTTCGACCTGTTCGAGCGCCAGGCGACGACGATCGGGGAGTCCGCCCGGCGGCTGCGGGAGATGGTCTTCGACTTCTCGGACGCCCCCGCCAAGGCCGCCGCGATCAAGGAACTCGAGCATCAGGGCGACGTCCTCACGCACGAGGTCGTCCGGAAGATCAACACGACCTTCGTGACGCCGTTCGATCGGGAGGACCTCTACGCGCTCGCGAGCCGCCTCGACGACGTGCTCGACCTGATCGAGGCGGCGGCGGACCGGCTGGTCCTCTACCGGATCAAGGAGCCGACTTCGGGGAGCCGGGCGTTCGCGGAGGTGATCGTGAAGACGGCGGACGCGACGCAGGCGGCGGTCGGCTGCCTCCGGGCTTCGAGCGCGACCTACCACACCCACGGCGTCGAGGTGAACCGCCTCGAGAACGAGGCGGATCGGCTCCTCAAGGAGCTGATCGCCGGGCTCTTCGCGGACGTGATCGATCCGATCGAGGTCATCAAGTGGAAGGAGATCTACGAGACCCTCGAGGAGGTCACGGACCGCTGCGAGGACGTGGTGAACGTCATCGAGGGCATCATGCTGAAGATCGGCTAGGGACCAGCCGATGGACCCGGTGGGCTTCGTCGTCTTCATCATCCTCGTCGCCCTCGTGTTCGACTTCATCAACGGCTTCCACGACGCCGCCAACTCGATCGCCACGGTCGTCTCGACGCG
>CAYQDR010000125.1:0-13802 GCA_964416315.1 uncultured bacterium | reverse complement strand
CCCTATCCCTTCCCCTACCCATGGGGGTCCTCGGAGTCAACCGGATAAGCAGTACCCGACTTTCCCCGCCCGGGCTTCTCGCAACGCTCCCGTCATCCGCCTCGCGGCCGTGGCGTTCCGCTCCGAGCCGCGGCTTCGCCGCGGCAACCTCTGGGGGAGGCCCGGGAGGGGGCCGTCGAGGCCCCCTCCCGATGAACTCAGGTCCCGCGCAGCTTCTCGGCGTCAGGCAGGCTCGCTTGCCAGCCCTCGCTGAACAGGGTCTTCCCGCCCCAGACCTCCTTGAACGGATGTGCCCGCGCCGCCTCCTCGCGGAGCTCCACGCCGAGGCCGGGTCGGTCCGGCACGACGATCTCGCCGTCGACGACCCGGGGGCCGCCCTCGACGACCTCGTCGATCCATGACGCCTGGGCGACGAAGTACTCCTGGATGAGGAAGTTCGGGATCACGGCGTCGAGCTGCACGGCCGCGGCGGTGCCCACGGGGCCCGTGGAGTTGTGGGGCGCCACGTGGACATAGGCGGCCTCGGCCAGGGCGGCGATCTTCTTCACCTCGGTGAGCCCGCCGGCGTGGCAGAGGTCCGGCTGGATGATGTCCACCGCCTGCCGGGCAAACAGCTCGGCGAACTGGAACTTGGTGCAGAGCCGCTCGCCCGTGGCGATCGGGATGTCGATTGCCCGCGCGACCTTCGCGAGCGCCTCGACGTTCTCGACCGGCACCGGCTCCTCGTAGAAGAACGGGTTGAACGGCTTGAGCCGCCGGGCCATCTCGATCGCCCACGCGGGGGCCAGGCGCCCGTGCACCTCGATGCAGAGGTCGACGTCCCGCCCCACCGCCTCACGGACGGCCGCCACGTTGGCCACGGCCGCCGCCATGGCGGCGGGCCGCATCGTCATGTCGGCGTCGCCGAAGGGGTCCCACTTGAGCGCGGTGTACCCCTCGGCGACGACCTTCGCCGCCGCGCGCGCGAACTGCTCCGGCGTCTCGCATCCCCAGTACCAGGCGTTGGCGTAGGCGCGGAGCCGGTCACGCCGCTTGCCGCCGAGGAGGGCGTGGACCGGCACGCCCAGCTTCTTGCCCTTCAGGTCCCAGCACGCCTGGTCGATGGCGCTGATGGCGCTCATGACGAGGAGGTCGTTCCGCCAGTACCCGTCGCGATAGAGCCGCTCCCAGAGCGCCTCGGTCTGAAACGGATCGGCGCCCATGACCCGCCCGCACATCTGGCGGATGCACGCCTCGACGGCCAGCTCGTGCCACTCGACGGTCCCCTCGCCGACGCCGGTGAGCCCATCGTCGGTGACGAGCTTCAGGAACACGAAGCTCCGATAGCCGTCGTGGACGATGAACGTCCGGAAGTCCGCGAGGCGCACGATGTTGTCGACTAGCTGCTCAGCCGGTGCCGCGCCATCAAGTCGGAGCGCGACGCCAGGTCGGAGCGGGCCGCCAGATCGGACCGCGCGGCCAGATCGGAGCGCGCAGCCAGGTCCGACCTAGACGTCAGCGCATACTTGGACGTCGCGGACAGCGTCGCGTCCAAGAGAACTTCCTCAAACGTCCCGGAGACAACGTCCAGGCGCAGGGTTGTGTCTGCCTTGTCGTAGCGCCACACGCGCACGCCTTCGGTGGGACCGAACGCCGCGGGCCCGCTTCTTTCAAAATCGAAGTTTCTCGCGACCAAGCCTGAGTTGTCCATCACGCCGCCGGCAGCTGGGCCGCGGTCTGCAAGGCCAGCGCCCGCGATCAGGTCTCCGTCGTCATGCACGAGGAATATCGCCGGTTTGGGCAAGTTGTAGAACGTGCCCTCGTAGCTGATTGCGTAGATGCGCGCCAGCCGAGGATTTGCAGCCTGGAGTTGCTGCCTGACAAAATTGTTGGCGCCCAGCTGGGCCGGCAGATTTAGTGCGGCTTGATTCAGCGCCAGACCTGCCACGACCCGCCCGAAGAGGTTGATCTGACTTGGGGACAGGAGATTCTCAGGCATCGCTCAATCCTCCCTGGTCGAACGGTGCAGTTTCCGAGGATCGGTGAGTCGCCTCTCACCACACGTGTCTTCGATATGACGGGAACGCCATTGACCTGCCGCCGGGCGGGATCGAGCCGATCTCGCGCCAGACGAAGCTTTCGAGGATCGTCTCGCGATACTTCCCGCCTGTCAAGTCACGATCCACCGACACCAGCGCGTTCCCCACGTCGATGTATCTCAGATGATTCGGCGACAGCCGGCGCCACGCGCACGCCAGGCCGGTCCCGACGTAGTCCCGCGCGTCCACGAGCGCGGCCTTGAAGCCGTCGTGGCGGCCTTCGTAGGCCGCCGCGAACAGCACGTCGATCGTCGGATCGTCCACGGGCACGCCCGTGACCCGCCCGGACAGCCGGTCCAGCTCGGCGCTGATCAGGCCCGCTTCCACGAGGTTCTGCTGATAGATGTCGACGAGGATGTCGAAGATGGCGCCCGTCAACGGCTGCGCGAGCTGGTGTCTCTCCGGCTGACACAGCAACTCCACCGGCGTCGAGACATCCGCGACGTCGGACATGCGGAGGGGGTTGTCCGCCACGCGGATCTGCTTGGTTTCCGACAGTTCGCCGATGCGACTCAGCTCGGTGAGATTGTAGAGGTTTCCCGCCGCTCGCCGGAGGACGTGATCCACGACCTTGTCGAAGTGCAAGGCGCACACCAGCGCCACGAGATCGCCCGCGGACTCATGAAAGCCGAAGTACTCGGCCGTTTCGCGGCCCCGAGCGGGGGTCCCCACCTCCGAATACACCAGAATGTGTCCCAGCTCGTGGGCCAGCACGTCGAAGTTCAGGCAGTGGAGGTGCCGTTCGCCGCGCTCGTCGCGCCCGTAGCCGGTCTCGATGAAGCCGAAGCCCGCCTGGGCGTTCTCCCACTCCACGTACGGCACGAGCTCCAAGCGATCGAACACGCCGCGGAAGTGCCACTCGATCCGGCGGTCGAGGTAGCCCTCCCAAATGTCGAGCACGCGTCGCACCGTCCCGTACATGTGTGCCGCCCGAAACGCAGGGCTGGTCACGTCCAAATGATCAAAATGGCCCTGGACGCCGGGCACGGCGGGGGGGCCTGCAGAGCCGACGTAGGGAGGCAGGTACGGATACTCGTAGGGGCTCGGTTTGCCGATCGCGTCAATCACGTACATCCGGTCATCCTCAGGGCCGGGCGCGATCGTCCCCGGCCGCCGGGAGATCCAGACCGTCTCCGGCTCGCGGAACGCCTCCAGCGCCGGGAGCTGCGGGAAGAGCCGGAACCGCGTGCCGCGACCCCTGAGCGCCACGTCCTGCAGATGAGGCACGCCTCAGCTCTCCGCAGTCATGTCCGGACGCACATCCGGCATCGGTTCACGGTCGGCGCCCGGCCGGCCACCGCGTGTCACGTACACATACTCCCGCAGGAGCGCGCCGTAGAAGGCATCGAGATCCGGGAAGCCGACTTCTGCCGCGTACGCCGTGACGTCGTCGGGCACCCGACCCCCGAGGTGTTCCTCAAAATACCAAACCGTCAGCCGAAACCTCGTCCACTCGTCCACGTGCGCCTGATCGAGACCGGCCCCCGCCAGCACGCGCTCTTTCGCTCGGGCGCGCGCGGCATAGCGGACGTAGTCGCCGGTGGCGCGCAGGTGATCCACGAGACAAGCGTCAGCCGACGATACAGCTAGCGTCTCCATCTGGCCCAGCCGCGCTTCGTCGTCCACCAGCCGAGCAAAGGTCGTGGCGGTCAGGTCGTTGTCGGCCAACCAGCGCTCAGTCGCTTCCCGGCCGAAGATCCCGAGCCGCTGCCGCAGCGCATCGGCTGCCTGGCGGCGGACGTCGTCGCCGGGGGTCAGACGCTGGCGCTCGCACTCGCGGAGCGCGACCATGCGGAGAAGGCCCGCCCGCCTGGCCCGGACGTAGGCCAGGCCATCGAGGCGCAGTTCGTCGAGCAGCGCGTCCTGCTGCAGCCCGGGCGTCTCAGCCGCCGACTCGGCCGGGAGCGAAAACACCGCGGCTCGCTCCCACATCTCGCTCGGCTCGAACACGTAGTCGATCCGCGTCGGTGGCGGATCACCGGCGAGAAAGTCCCGCATCGCGGCCAGCATCGCCATCGCGTCATCGCGCTTTTGATTGACGCGGCCGGTCGGCAACCAGGCACTGAGTGCGGCGATCTCGAGCGCCGGAAGGCCGTTCTCGACCGCAACGCACAACAGCCGCTCGTAGGACCGATCGGGATAGAAGAGCTGCTTCGTGATACGCACAAGCGAGTCACGGGTCCCCGGAGCAATGATGCCGGCAGCTGCGGCCGAGGCCAACGTACACCGGATGTTCACCATCGCTTCTGACAGCGCGACGAAGCCGGCTTCGGGCGGACCGTGTACCACAGCAACCTCGTCGTCATCCTCGAACATCTCCGCCTCATACGGCGCAAACCGCCCGTCCCGATAGGCCTCGAAGACCCGGCCAACACCCCGCATGCCAAATGCGGTGAGCTCCGCCGCGCGAAGGGCTCCCATGCTCGCGCTGCCGAAGACGTGGACACCCTGGGCCATCACCCACAGGATTTCCTTGTGCCACACGGACGGAACCTGCTGGAAGTAGCCATCGATGATGCCAATCGTGCGCGGCCGATACCGCACCGCCGCGCGATAGACGTCGCCCTGCCGGACCGGCGGCAAGTACGTCGCGTCCAGCACCGTGCGAGCGTCCTGCACGGAGAGCGTGGGCCCGGCAAACACACAGGCTGTCATGCCTGATCCCCACTCACGGCCCGGGCCCGGGGACCCGGCACATAGTCGCTACGGTCCCCCTTGTCCGGCCCTTCCAAACCAGGGACCACGACCCGCACGACCGGCAACCCCAGCTCCGGCTTGGTCAGGTCCACGACCACGACCTGCTGGACTCCCGCAGTCTGGAGCCGCTGCAAGGTCCAGCTCACGTCGTCCCGAATGCTGTCCGCTTCCCAGGTCGGCACGTCCTGAAAGTCTCGCACGGGCACGTGCGCATCCATCAGCGCGCGACAGGCACGCACTCGCCGCGTCCGAAGCGTGGGCAAATAATCCTCCGGTGAGAAGTCGTCGCGTGACCCGGCGATGTAGGTCGTCCGAGCCTGGGCTGCCTCGGTGAGCGCGCGCAGCAGCGCGACCTCGCGCGCCGGATGGCAGCCCCCGCCGAACTCGGGATCCGCCGCGTCATCTCCCCGTCCCATCACCAAGCAGTAGAACGAGGCGATACCCACATCCGACGTCGTGTCCCACACCTTGACGGCGATGTCGGCCCGCTCGAACTTGTCCAGTACCGCACGGCACGCGTCGTCGTCGACAGTGTCGAGGTTGAGCGTCCGCTGTCGCTTTGATCGCTCGCTCCCGTGCTTCCAGAGCGTGGTCGCGTCTCGTTCGACGACCTCGCAGAGTCCGTGGCTCACCGCCTCGAGGATGTGGTTCCCCGACGCAAGCCCGTTGGTGTTGGCGGGGAACCATCCGCTTGCCGGGCCGCGGGGCAGCGTGTAGTTCGTGTGCACCACCTCGTACGGCACCCAGAGCGGCGACCCACTGATCAGATCCTGCCCCTCGATCCACAACAGCGGTTGATCGTCGTCGTACGGGCTCGCCGCGGCGCGCGGGAGCGCCGCCACGTTTGCCAACGCGTGGGATCGGCTCAGCTCGCGGAAGCTGCCGAGCTTCAGTGGCAAGGTGATGGTCTCGGCATGGAATGTCTCGACCGCCTCCATCAGCCCGGACACCTTCGCCGCCGCCAGATCCGCCCCTTTGCCCTGCGAGACGGCGAGAGACCGCGAGTTGGGGCGGCAGACCATCACGACGGGAATACCCACCCGGTCCAGCCCCGTGATGTTGGCGATGCGCGTGATGCCCATGAGCGGCATGAGAGGGCGCACCCGCACCAGGGTTTCGGCTGGCGCGACCGTCCGGTGCGTCCCGGACCGGTACGCTTTGCGCCCTTCGTCGGTCTGCATGGGGGCACCGAAGCCGCCCGTCGTCAGACCGTGCGCGCCGTCGGTGACGCTTCGTGCCGCGAGCTGATGGGACGTCGGAGTCGGAACCGACGATCCGGACACGGCGCTCACCCCTGTGTCGGGCGCTGAGACCCCGACCAGGTGTGGCCGGCGGCCCCCGCTGCCGACGGCGCCAGGTCATTGAGCAATGCCCTGGCCTCTCTGAGATCCGCCGTTTCGAAGCCCTCGCGAAACCACGCAAAGACCGGCGCCACCAGCTCGTAGGCGGCCGCGGGTCTGCCGCGGCTTTGCTCGAGCCTGGCCAGGCTCATGGCAGCTCGCAGCTCCAGCGACTTGGCCTGCTGTCCGCGGGCCACTTCTAGCGCACGCCGGATACAGATCTCCGCCTCAGCCTCGTGCTCACGCGACAAGGCCATCAGGACTTCGCCTCGGCGCCGGTACAGCTCCGCCGTCCAGTAGGACAGCCCGCTGCGCTCCGTTTCCGCCAAGACCTCGCCCAGCACATCCAATCCCAGCTGCGCCCGGCCCGCCGCGGCATACGCGGCGGCGAGCATGTCGAAGAGGACAGGAAAGTCTTCGTGCGTGCCGACCGCTCTCTGTTCCTCGAGCCCCTGACACATATACCCGATCCCCTGCTCGGTTTGGCCGACCTCAGCCAGCGCCCAGCCCAGAAACACGGTGCCCTTGGCTTTGTGGACCGAGAACCCTTGATCCTCGGAGTACCTGATCAGCTCCTCGGCCCGCCCCTGAACCGTGTGCGGATCCCGGCGATACCGATCGAGCAACAGGCTCATGTCCATCGCGTGGACGAGCGTCCCCGCGTGGGCGAGTTGCAGGGCCCAGGCCGTCGCCTCCTGACTCGCCGCCAGCGACTGATCCGGAAAGCCGAGCAGCCATAGCGCGAACGCCCGCTCCCCGATCCCGCAGACCTTCGGATCGTGCCCGCCATAGATGGAGGCGTGGCTGCGGTAGTCGCCGGCCTCATAGAGATGGAGGCCCTTCTCGACGTGCTCGCAAGCGGCCTGGTGCTGGCCCAGGTGGAACGAAGTAGCCCAGAGACAGTGATGGGCTTGCAGACGCAGACCGGGGTCCCCCAGTCCTTCAGCCAGCTCGAGCAGCATGGCCGCCAGCTCATGTTTGGTGTGAAAGCTCTCAGAAATCCGCCAGGAGCCCCACAACGCGGTGAAATGCTGCGTCGATTCCGGCAACTGTGAGCAGAGTTCAAGCGCTCGGGAATAGGTCTGGGCCACTTCACGAGTCCGGGGTCCCTTCGCATTGATCAGCACCGGGCCCAACGTAATGAGCAGGCTGAGTTCTTGGCGTCGCCGCTCGGGGTTCTCGGGAAGGGTGGCGACGAGATCGAGTCCCTTGGTCAGATGGGAGATCGCCTCCAGGAGCGCCGCCCGGCCGAAGGCCTTTGCCCCCGCCTCGCGCAGATAGTCCACCGCCTTGTCCCAGAGCTCCCCTCGGAGCGCATGGTGTGCGAGCACCTCGGCCTCTTCTCCAACCCGGTCTCCCAGGAGCCGCTCGAGGGCGCCGACGATCTTCGCGTGGAGCACTGTTCGCTCGTGCGGGAGAAGGCTCCCGTAGGCCACCTCGTAGGTCAGCGCATGCTTGAAGGTGTGCTCCAGCCAGGGGACAACGCGGGATTCGTAGAGGAACTCGCTGGCCAGGAGGCGGGCAAGGCTACGGTTCAGTGCGTCCTCCGAGAGCCCCGCGATGGCCTGAAGGAGCGGGAAAGGGACGTCCTTGCCGATCACGGACGCGGACTGGATGAGCTGCCGCTCCTCGGGGGGGAGTCGGTCGATTCGGGCCGCGAGCAGGGCCTCGACGGTGGCTGGCACCTGGATGCGCTCGACGGGCTCGACGAGCCGATACGCCCCGGGCTTGCCAACGAGGGCACCAGTCTCGACCAGACTCCGGATGCTCTCCTCCAGGAAGAAGGGGTTGCCCTCGGCCCGTTCGACTAGGAGCTGCCTGGTGGGCGCGAGACTGGCGTCGCTTCCCAGGAGGGCTTCCACGAGCTCCGACGCACTCCTCGGGGACAGGGGCTCCAGCGAAAGCTGCGTGTAGTACGTCTTGCTCCCCCACCCGTGGCGGTATTCCGGCCGGTAGCTGAGGAGGAGCAGTATCCTGGCAGCCGGCAAGCTCTCCACCAGCCCCTCCAGGACCGCCTGGGTCTCGGAGTCGCTCCAGTGGACGTCCTCGATGACCAGGAGCAACGGCTGAATCTGGCTCTCCCTGAGCAGGAGCCGCTTGACCGCATCCAGTGTCCGCTGCCGCCGTTCCGCAGCCGCCAGTGCCCGGAATGGATGCCCCTCCGGTAGAGCCTCGAAGAGCGCGAGGATGGGTGGGATCGCCTCTTTGAGCGCCTGGTCCAGCCCGGTTACCTTTGTCGTCACCTTGTCCCGAACGGCAGCGGGATCATCCCGTTCCTCCAGCTGGAGACAACCCCGGAGGGGGCTGAGCACCGGGAAATAGGAAACCGTGCTGGCGTAGGAGAGACAGTCCCCTTCGAGGTACCGAACCGGCTCGCCGATAAGGCGCTGGCGGAACTCGAACAGCAGGCGCGATTTCCCAATGCCCGCTTCTCCGATGATCCCCACGACCTGGCCGTGGCCTCGCACCGCAGCGGCCCAGCGCTCTCGGAGCAGCTCAAGCTCGTGACGTCGCTCCACAAACTGGGCGATCCGCCCCCAGAGCTCGAAGCCGGTCCGCTCGCCGCCTCCGAGACGAAACGCGCGCACCGGGGACTGCTCCGGCACCGGCAGAGGCACCAGCTCGAAGCGCCGCTCGAGGTTCGACCCGGCCGCTCCGCTCACCAGGATGCTCCCCGGGGGCGCTCGCTCGATCAGCGCCTCCAGGACCGCCCAGGCCTCCCGCTTGGCGTCCTGGTCGAGCATGGTCGCGTGGTTCACCCGCCCGAGCATGAGCTCCCCCGTGTGGATCCCGACCCGCACCGTGATCCCCTCGGCATCGCGACCCCAGCCGCGCTCCGCGGCTTTCTGGATGGTGATCGCCGCGAGCGCCGCGCGGCGCGGCGCGTCCTCGACCGGCTCGAGCCCGAAGGCCGCCGTGATGCCCATCGGGCTCAGCTCCTCGACGCGCCCGCCGAAGCTTTGGACCTTCTCGACGAGGATCTCGGCGACTCGGCCGATGTCGGCCGTCACTGCCGGGCCCGACGGCGCGGCCAGTGCAACGCGGAGCAGCGAGACGGAGCGGCGCTCCCACCGGATGCCGACCGGGGCGGGTCCCGGCTCGGTGGGGACCGGCACGGCCTCCGGAAGCGCGGGCGCCACCGCCGGCCGCTCCCCCCTCCTCGGCCGGCGCGGCGGCGACGCCGCCCCCGGCCGCAGCCCGTACTTCTCGATCCGGTAGCGCAGCGTGTTGCGGGGAAGCCCGAGTCGGGCCGCGGCGCGCGAGATGTTCCAGTGCGTCTGCCGCAGCGCCTCGAGCAGGTGCTCGCGCTCGACGCTCTCCACCGCGTCGGTCAACGCCACAGTGGCGCCGGTGCGTGCAGGCTCGCCCGGTTCGGGTGATGGAGCGGCCGGCAGCGCCAGCATCGCCGCCGTCACCTCCTGTCCCTCTCCCAACAACGCCACCCGCTCCATCACGTTCGCCAGCTCGCGCACGTTGCCCGGCCATGCGTATCCCAGGAGCGCCGCCTGCGCCTCCGCCGTCAGCACCTTTGCCGGCAGCCTGTAGTCCGCGCACGCTCGCCCCAGGTAGTGCTCCACCAGCCGGAGGACGTCCGCCCCCCGCTCGCGCAGCGGCGGTAGCGACACGGTCACCACCGCCAGCCGGTGATACAAGTCCTCACGAAACCGCCCCGCCCGCGTCGCCGCCGCCAGGTCCGCGTTGCTCGCCGCCAACACCCACACGTCGACGGGCTCGGCGCGGGTCGCGCCCAGCCGCCGCACCACTCCCCCTTCCAGCACCGTCAGCAGTTTCCCCTGGAGCGCCTCAGGCAGGAGCCCCACCTCGTCGAGGAACAACGTCCCGCGGTGTGCGGTCTGGAACAGCCCCGCCTTTCCTTGCCGCGCGTCGGTGAACGCGCCGCGCTCGTACCCGAACAGCTCCGCCTCGAGCAGCGTCCCCGGGATCGCCGCGCAGTTGACGTCCACGAACGGGCCGCCCGTTCGCGGTCCCGCCCGGTGCAGTGCGCGTGCCAGGAGCCCCTTCCCCGTGCCGGTCTCCCCCTGCAGCAGGATGGGCGGCAGCCGCCGACCCTCGCGGGCGCGCGCGAGGAGCCGCTCCACCGTCTGCTGGACGGCCAGGATTCCGGGGCTCTCGCCGATGAACTCCGGCAGGAACGTCATGACGCTGCCCAATCTTACTCCCGCTCCCACCGGTGGCGGAACTGCCGAAATTCCGTCAGTCGCGCTGGCGAACCGGCGGACCATCCGGGTCTAAGTCGCGGTATTCCCTCGGGATTCCCGATGGCACCCGTCTTGCCCGGGTCTACTGGTCGAGGCCGGGGCCCTCGCCGGGTCGGCAGGTGGCGGGCAAGGCCCTGGGGACAAGGAGGCAGCCATGGGTCACCAGCGGACGAGTTCGAGCCGCTTCTGGATCGCGGCCGCGACGGGGGTCCTCGTCCTCTTGGGCGGTGAGGCGACGGCGAGCCACACCCTGAGCGTCACGGATGATCCCACCGCGCCCTGGGCGATCCACATCCACCTGATGGACGACGCGCTGAAGACGAGGAACGTCAGGGCCGCGTTGCGCGCCTGGCACGACGCGTACGTCTCCGCCCTCGGCAGTCGGCAGTGGCAGGGCATGCTCGAGGTCGGCGACGCGTACCTCCGGATCGGCGAGGTCGCCGGCACCCGCCGCGCCACGCAGGCCAACGCGCGCGAGGCTTACGTCACGGCGCTCTTCCGCGCCCGGCAGCACGGCTCGCTCGACGGGGTGCTGCGGGTGGCCGAAGCGTTCGCCGCCCTCGGCGACCGTGAGGCCGTGGAGCAGTGCCTCCGCGTCGCCGACCAGCTGGCCGCGCGGGATCCGAAGGCCGACGCGCGCGAGCGGGTGCGGGCCCTCACGGCGGACCTCTTCGACCGGCTTCTCGCGGCGCAGCCATCGGCGGGCGATCGCGCGTCGGTGGCGCCGTGAAGCCGGCGGGCGTCGTCCTCGGCGCCGCGGCCGCGCGGCTTCTCGCGGGGGCGGGCCAGACGCCCGCCACCACCGCGGAGCTACCCGGCCCGCCCTTCATGCCAGCGCCTCCTGACGGCACGCGAGTCCCCGCCGGGCCGCCCGTCGCCCCGGAATCGGCCGCCGTGTGGGCGACGCGCTCCCAGCCCGCCGACCTGCAGCTCGTCTCGGGCGTCGGCGAGCGGGTTCGGCTGGAGCTCGTCTCCGTCCGGCGCCCGGCGCGCGCGACCGGGCGCGCCCTCACCACGCTGCTCTTCACCGACATCGTCGGGGCGACCCGATTGGCGGCGGAGCTCGGGGACCACCGGTGGCGCGAGCTTCTCGAGCGGCACCACGCCGTCGTCCGCCGCGAGCTCGCGCGATTCGACGGGCGCGAGATCGACACGGCCGGCGACGGGTTCCTCGCGACCTTCGACGGCCCAGCCCAGGCCGTTCGGTGCGCCTGCGCGATCCGGGAGGGTCTGCGTCGGTTCGGGATCACGATCCGAGCCGGGGTCCATACAGGCGAGTGCGAGCCGATGGGGGAGAAGGTCGTCGGCATCGCGGTCCACATCGGCGCCCGGGTGGCGGCGAGCGCCGGCGCGGGAGAGATCCTGGTCTCCAGCAGCGTCAGGGACCAGGTGACAGGATCGGAGATCTGCTTCGAGGACCGCCGCGCCCGGGTGCTGCCCGGGATCCCCGGCGAGTGGCGTCTGTTCGCGGTCGAGCCCGGCCCACGCCCTCAGTCGGAATCGTTAGCCGCCACCACCGGCTAACCGTCACATGCCCGCCAGGTCGGGGGGCGGCGGCTTCCAGGCGGCCATGGCCGGTGGGCGCGGTATCATACGGGGAGGAGCGCTCAATGGCCCTAAGCACACAAGAGATCCTCCGCCTCCTCGAGCAGAACGCCCCGGCCATCCGGCAATACGGCGCTCGGAGCCTGGGTCTTTTCGGCTCCGGAGCCCGGGGAACGGCCCAGGAGGACAGCGATCTGGATTTCGTGGTCGAGTTCGAGACCAAGTCCTTCGACGCCTACATGGACTTGAAGGCCTTCTTGGAGCGGCTGTTCGGGTGCCAGGTGGACCTCGTCCTCCGGGACACGATCAAGCCAAGACTTCGGGAGACGATCCTCAAAGAAGCCCTCCATGCCCCGGGACTTTAGGGTCTACCTCGAAGACATCCTGGGGGCCATCAGCAAGATCAGGCGGTACACCACGGGGCTCTCGAAGCAGGCCTTCGCGGGCGACGAGAAGACGCTCGACGCCGTGGTGCGTAATCTTGAGGTGATTGGCGAGGCGGTCAAGCAACTGCCGGCCGATCTGCGCGCCCGAGAGCCTGGCATCGAGTGGCAGAAGATCGGGGGGCTCCGTGACATCCTCATTCACCAGTACTTCGGTATCGACGTAGACATCCTCTGGGACATCATCCAGAACAAATTGCCAGCTCTCGAAGTATCCGTCAGCACCCTGCTGCGTGAGTAGGATCGCCCGTCTTAGCCGCCATTCTCAGTCCCCCCCGCCACCGCCCCCCCAATGGGTGGGTTGTTGGATATCACCCGCCGATCGACAGGGAGCCAAACTCGGGGCCCGGAGTACTCCACAGTGCAAGCTGACCGTTGCACCGATTCCTGCCTCACTGCGTCTACGAGAAGTACAAGCCGCCACCTCAGAGGACCTTCCGAGGGTCGAGGGCGTCGCGGAGCCCGTCGCCGACGAAGTTGATGGAGAGCACCGTCAGGAAGATCGCGGTGCCGGGGAAGATGGCCCAGTGAGGCGCGAAGTCCAGGTTGTCTTTCGCGTCGAAGAGGATCCGCCCCCACGTGGGGATGTCGGGCGGGAACCCGAGGCCCAGGAAGGACAGCGAGGACTCCGCGATAATCGCCGTGGCCACGTCGAGCGTGCCGGCGACGATCACCGGGCCGATCGCATTCGGGAGGATGTGGCGGACGACCTGCCGGACGGTCGGGACGCCGAGGCCTCGCGCGGCCTCGACGAACTCCTTCTCGCGCAGTGACAGGAACTGCGCGCGGACGAGTCGCGCCACCGGCATCCAGCGGAACCCGCCGATCACCGCCACGATCAGCACGAACACGCCCGCCTCCGGACCGAGCGCCTTCTTGAGCACGTCGCGGAAGAGGTAGATGATCAACAGCAGGAGCGGGAGCTGCGGCAGCGACAGGAAGAGATCCGTGATCCGCATGAGCGCGTTGTCCACGGTGCCGCCGACCTGGCCCGACACGGCTCCGATGATCGTGCCGACGGTGATCGCGATGAGCATGGCCACCACGCCGACCGCCAGCGAGATACGGCCTCCGTAGAGCATCCGCGCCAGGAGGTCCTGCCCGAGGTCGTCGGCCCCCAAGGGGTGCGCCCGCGACGGCCCTTTGAGCTTCGCCTTGAAGTCGATCTCGTCGATCGGCACCCGGTAGACGAACGGGCCCGCGAGGACCGCCACCACCATGACGCCCAGGACCGCGGTGCCCAGCATGGCGAGCCGATGGCGACGGAAGCGGCGCCCGGCCTCCAGCCACAGCGATTCGCTTCGCCGCGCGGCGAACCCTACCCGGCCCGCCACGGCCTCGGACGCCGTCGCATTCGTCGCCATCGGTCCCCTCAGCCCATTCGGAGGGGGCCTGGACGGCCCCCTCCGAGACCTCCCCCAGGAGGCGGCGGCCGGACTCCCCACCCTTTGTCAAGCGACTTTTTCAAGGGGCCGCCGT
>CAYQDR010000124.1:0-13839 GCA_964416315.1 uncultured bacterium | reverse complement strand
CTCTACAACGCCGAGCACCGGCCGCCGCTCATCGGGTTCATCTGCGGGCTGGGCGGCCGGGAGGTGACGCTCGAGGACGTGTACAAGGCGACCGACATCTGTTTTGCGGCGGCCAAGGCCGGCAGGGCCGAGCAGGCCACCTGCTGGCTCGGCGTGCGGGAGTAAGGAGGTAACGGGGATGGCCGACACGACCACCTTCGCGAACGCCACGCAGGTGCTCGAGCCCTTCAAGGGCGTCAAGAAGGTCACCATCGAGGAGTACTTCAGCTCGGGCCACCGGACCTGCCAGGGGTGCGAGTCGGCCTTGGTCATGAAGCTCATGGTCAAGGCCGCCGGGCCGCGGACCATCGTCCTCGGCTCCACCGGGTGCATGTACGTGGCGAACACCACGTACTACTCCACGCCGTGGGTCGTGCCCTGGATGCACACCCAGCTCGGCTCCTCGGGCTCCGCGGCGCTCGGCACGGCCGCCGGCCTCAAGTCCCTCATGAAGAAGGGGAAGATGCGCGCCGAGCCGATCAACGTCATCGCGTTCTGCGGCGACGGGGGCGGGGCCGACATGGGGCTCGCCGCCATCTCGGCGACGCTGACCCACAAGGAGTACAACTCCCTGATCCTGCTCTACGACAACGAGTCGTACGCGAACACCGACATCCAGCTCTCGGGCCTCACCCCCTACGGGGCCCACACGACGTTCAGCCCCCCGGGCTCGGTGAAGCGGCTCATCCACACCCGCTGGAAGAAGAACGTGGCCGGGATGCTGGCGGCGGGTCACCCGGAGTGCCGCTACGTGGCGACGGTCTGCGCGTCCTTCGCGGTCGAGATGATGAACCGGGTGCGCAAGGCTTTGTCCAAGGGCGGCCCCACCTTCATCCACTCGCTCGACCCGTGCCCGAAGGGCTGGGACTACGACCCCATGCTCTCCCACGAGCTGGGCGAGCTGGCCATCGAGACCGGGATCTTCCCCCTGTACGAAGTCGAGGACGGCGTGGTGAAATACTACGGGAAGACCAAGGCCATCGTGGACGGGCGGAAGCGAAAGCCGGTCCGGGAGTACCTCCTGAGGCAGGGCCGCTTCGCCCACTTCATCGAGGAGGACCTCGCGTACTTCCAGGCGAAGGTGGACGAGATGTGGGAGAAGTGGGAGCTCCCGGGCGTCGTCGCGTTCCGGAAAGACTCCGCGAGGATCCCGAGCGTCCAGTGAGGTCGACCTGGCCTTCCAGACCTGAGGGGTGGGAGCGGCCGCCCGGGGGGGCCCGGCGGCCGTTCCCGTTCTCCGAATCTCCCGGGCCGAAAGGAGTGGCTATGCGCAACGGAACGATCCGGTTCCTCCTCGGTATCCTCGTGGCCCTCGTGCTCGCGGTCCCGGACGGCGCGGCCGTCGCCTGGGAGCCGACGAAGCCGGTCGAGTTCGTGATCATGGCAGGGCAGGGCGGCGGCGCCGACCAGTATGCCAGGCTGATCTCGGGGCTCATCGAGAAACACAAGCTCGCGCCCGTGCCGTTCGTGCCGCTCAACAAGGACGGCGGCGCCGGGGCGGTGGCGATGCAGTACGTCAAGGCGAAAGAGGCTGATCCCCACACGATCATGATCACGCTCTCGAGCTTCGTCATGACGCCGATCATGCAGAAGCTGCCGTTCAGCTACAAGGACTTCACGCCGATCGCCCTCGTCGCGCTCGACAACTTCTTCCTCTGGGTCCACGCGGACAGCCCGATCAAGAGCGTGAAGGAGTTCGTCGCCGACGCGCAGCAGCGCGCGATGACGGTGGGCGGGACGGGCTCGAAGCAGGAGGACGAGCTGATCTTCACCTTCTTCGAGCAGAAGGCGAACCTCAAGCCGTTCAAGTACGTCCCGTTCAAGGGCGGGGGGACGGTGGCGGCGAACCTGGTCGGGAAGCAGGTGGAGTCCACGGTCAACAACCCGAGCGAGGCGCTCGCACACCACCCGGACAGGGTGCGGATCCTCGCCACGTTCGCCGACCAGCGGCACAAGCAGCTCCCGGACCTGCCCACCATGAAGGAGCTCGGCTACGACATCTCGTACCAGATGATCCGGGGCGTCTTCGGGCCGCCCAGGATGCCGGCCGACGCGCGGCAGTATTACACCGGATTGCTCAAGAAGGTGTTCGACCTCCCCGAGTTCCAGGCGTTCCTCGACAAGAACGTCCTCGACCCGAAGTTCATGACCGGGGACGAGTTCGCCCGATGGGTCGCCGGCTACAACGAGGTCCACGAGCAGGTGATGCGCAAGGCTGGGTGGGTGAAGTAGGACGCTGACGGCGGGCCCTTCGGGGCCGATTCACGCGGGGACGGGCGGGCTGCTCCGGGACGGGGCAGCCCGCTTCCGCGTCCGAGGCGCGGTGTCCGGGCGGAGCCGATGAAGCGCGCGGAGATCATCACGGCGCTGGTCCTGATGGCGATCGCGGCGACGGTGGGCCTCGAGGCCGTGCGCCTCGGTCCCGGGTGGGGTGACAGTGGGCCCCGCGCGGGGTTCTTCCCCTTCTGGCTCGCGGTGATCCTCGGCCTGTCGAGCCTCTGGATCCTCGCGCAGGCCGTGCGCGACCGCTCCGCGCGGATGGCGTCGCCGTTCTTCCCGGCGGGCGCGCTCCGGCTCGTCCTGACCGTGTTTCTGCCGATGGCCGGGGCGGTGGCGCTGTTCGAGCTGGTCGGGTTCTACCTGACCTCGCTCGCGTATCTCCTCGTCTACATCCGCCTGACCGGCCGCCAGTCGTGGGCCCTCACCGTCGCGGTGAGCATGCTCTTCCCCGCGGCGACGTTTCTGATCTTCGAGCGGTGGTTCCTCATCCCGCTCCCGAAGGGGCTCTTCGGCGAGCGCCTCCTGCCCTTCTAGGCGCATGGACGCGCTACTCAACCTCACCAGCGGCTTCCAGATCGCGATCACCCCGTACAACCTCTTCATCGCCGCCGCCGGCGTCTTCCTGGGAGTCATCATCGGGGTGCTCCCGGGGCTCGGGGGCACCAGCGGCGTCGCGATCCTCCTCCCGCTGACGTTCACCATGCCGACGACGTCGGCCATCGTGTTCCTCTCGTGCATCTACTGGGGCGCGCTCTTCGGAGGGGCGATCACGTCGATCCTGTTCAACATCCCCGGGGAGCCCTGGTCGGTGGCGATCATGTTCGACGGGTACCCCATGGCGCGAGCCGGCAGGGCAGGGCAGGCGCTCGCGCTCGCCTTCATTCCGGGCTTCTTCGCCGCACTGATCTCGGTGCTGCTCTTCACCTTCTTCGCGCCGCCCCTGGCGGAGCTGGCGCTGAAGTTCGGGCCGCCCGAGACATTCGCGATCCTGCTCCTCGCGTTCAGCACGATCTCGGGGCTGGGGCGGGGGTCCCCGATGAAGGCCCTGGCTTCGGCAGCGCTCGGCTTCATCCTGGCGTCAGTGGGGTTGGACATCGTCACCGGACGGCCGCGGCTCACCTTCGACGTGATCATCCTGCTATCGGGGTTCAGCTTCATCACGGCGTCGATCGGGCTCTTCGGGATCGGGGAGATCCTCCAGTCGGCGGAGGAGACGTTGGAGTTCCGCGGGGCACAGGGGCGGGTCGGGCTCCGCGACATGTGGCTGACCGTGACGTCGCTGTGCCGGAGCCCGGCCACGTTCCTCACCAGCACGATCCTCGGCTTCTGGGTCGGCATACTACCCGGGACGGGGGCGACGCCGGCGTCATTCATGAGCTACGGGCTCGCGCGCCAGTACTCCAGGCACCCCGAGAAGTTCGGGTCGGGGGCGCCCGAGGGCGTGATCGCGGCGCAATCGTCCGCCCAGGCCGCCGGCATCGGCGCGCTGCTGCCCATGGTGACGCTCGGGATCCCCGGGTCCCCCACGGCGGCCGTCATCCTCGGGGGGCTCTACATCTGGGGGTTGACGCCGGGGCCGACGCTGTTCGTGGAGCAGAAGGACTTCGTCTGGGGCCTCATCGCGAGCATGTACATCGGCAACGTGATGGGGGTCCTCCTGTGCCTGTTCCTGGTGCCCCTGTTCGCGGCTGTCCTCCGGGTCCCCACGCCCATCCTGACCCCGACGATCATCCTGCTGAGCGCGATCGGGGCCTATGCGGTCAAGAACACCACGTTCGACGTCTGGCTGCTACTGGTCTTCGGGGCGGCGGGGTACGTGTTCAAGAAGCTCGACTACCCCCTGGCGCCGTTCGTGATCGCGCTGGTGCTCGGGGACATGACGGAAGAGGCCCTGCGCCAGAGCCTCATCATGTCCGACGGGTCGCTCCTGATCTTCCTCACCCGCCCGATCGCGGCCACCTTCCTCGCGGCGGCCGCGGCCTTCTTCTTCCTCCCGGGGCTGCTGCTCCTCTGGAGGCGGCGCCGGGGGAGGCAGGTCGCCGCGCAGGCGTGGAGACGGCCGTGAGCGTCATCGCGATGACCAAGGAGATGGGGAGCCTCGGCACGTTCATCGGCCTCGAGGTCGCGCGGCGGCTCGGCTACGAGTTCTTGCGGAACGACATCATCAAGGCCGCGGCGCGCGAGTACCGGGCGATGGAAGGGCAGCTCGTGGGCGCGGTGGAGGAGACGCCGCGACTGCTCGACCGCTTCGGGCGGCGCGCACAGCGCTACCAGCTCTACATCCAGGCGGCCGTGCTCGACGCCGCGCTGCGGGAGCGCGTCCTCCTCATGGGCCGGTGGTCCACGATCTTCCTCCGGGGCATCCGCCACGCGATCCGGGTGCGGGTGTGCGCGCCGGCTGACGTGCGGGCGGAACGGGTCATGACGCGATTCGGGATCGACCACGCCGAGGCCGTCCGGCGGATCACGGTGTACGACGCGGGGGTACGGGCCCGGATGCGCCAGCTCTTCGACGTCGACTGGACCGACCCGATCCTCTACGACCTCGTGATCAACACGGGGGCCGTGACCCTGGAGTCCGGGGTCCGGCAGCTGCTCGCGCTGGCCGCTGCGCCGGAGTTCCAGCCGACGGAGGCATCGCGCGCGGACCTCCGGAACCAGGCCCTCTCCGCGCGCGTCCGGGCGACGCTGAAGGCGACGGCGGCCACCGCGGCCGTCGACGTGGACGTGCGGGCGACGGAGGGCCGACTCCTCCTGGGCGGCGTCGTGGGCTCGGAGGAGGAGCGCGAGGCGGTGGACACGGTCGCGCGCGGCGTCCCGGGCGTGGTCGCTCTTACGAGCGACGTGAAGATCTTCCGACGGCCGGTGCGGTGACGCGGACGACCACGCACGCCTGACGCGGGAGGAGAGCCGACCGGTGGACGCGACAGCGTGGCTGGCCCTGACGATCTTCTCGGTGACGATCCTGGCGGTGATCGTGGGGGTGATCGACCGGACGGTCGCGGCCCTGCTCGGGGTCGGGGTGATGGTGTGGGCCGGCGTCATGAGCGAGGTCGACGCCTTCCTGTCCGTGGACTGGAACGTGATGGCGATCCTAGTGAGCATCTGGACCATCGCCGGGTACTTCGGCAAGTCGGGGGTGCCGGAGTGGCTGTCCGCCGCGGCGTTGCGCTTGTCGCGCGGCCATCCGGGGCTCCTGGTGATGATCCTGTCCGCGCTCGCCGGGTTCGTCTCGATGGTCGTGGACAACGTGGTCGTCATCCTGATGTTCGCACCCGTGGCGATCCCCCTGGCCCGCCGGCTCGGCATTCCGCTCACCCCCTTCATCCTGATGATCGGATTCAGCGCGAACTTCATGGGCACCGCGATGCTGCTGGGCGATCTCCCGCCGCAGATGCTCCACAGCGTCTCCGGGGCGGAGTTCCGCGACTTCCTCTGGCAGTTCGGGCGGCCCTCCTCGTTCCCGATCCTCACCGTGTCCTTCCTGATCACGCTCGGCGCGATGTACCTCTACGGCTTCCGGTTCGCCGGCCGGGGGGCGGGCACGGGAGCGCTCGCCCCCGGCGCCGCCGGCAACCCCGGGACCGTCGCGCTTTTCGAGGCGCGCCTGGCCGATCCCCTGTTCGCGTTCATCGTGCTCGCCGGGTTCGGCGCGACCATCCTGGCCATGGCGTTCCGCGAGGTCCTGGGCGTCAAGCTCGGGTTCATCGCGCTGAGCGGGGCCCTGGCGCTGATCTTGCTCCTCGAGGTCCTCGGCGACCGGGTGCGCAAGCCGGATTTCGAGAGCATCCTCCAGGAGCTGGACTGGCGGGCCATCTTCTTCTACATCGCGCTGTTCGCACTGGTCGGCGGGCTCGAGAAGACGCACATCCTCGAGAAGCTGGCCCACGCCCTGACGCCCCTGTTCGCGCAGAACCTCATGCTCGGGGCGACCCTGCTCTACTGGGTCACGGTCCCCATCGTGGGGATCGTCGAGCACGACGCCTACATCCTCACGTTCCTTTACACGATCCGGGACCTGCGCCACCAGGGCATCGAGCCGTGGCCGCTCTGGTGGATGCTGGTCTGGTCCGGCACGCTCGGGAGCAACCTCACGGTGGCCGGCGCCCCGGCCCTCTACGCCGCCCTGAACATCTGCGAGCGGGAGGAGAAGCGGAAGGTCCCCCTGGGCGAGTTCCTCGCCTGGAGCGTGCCGTTCACCCTGGTGGCCAGCGGGGTCTGCTACGTGTTGGGCATGCTGATCTGGGTCTGGCCGTACGCGCGATGAGGCCGAGGGGTTCCGCCGCCACGGCGGAGTTTGGCTTCGCGGGTGAGTTGCGGTAGCCTCTTGTGAGGCGCGCATGAGCTGGCCCACCCTCGAGCCGATCAAGAGCACCCGCATCTACGAGGAGATCGTCCGGCAGATCCGCGCGCTCATCGCGGACGGCCAGCTCAAGTCCGGGGACCGGCTGCCCCCCGAGCGCGACCTCGCGGAGCGGTTCCGCGTGAGCCGGACGTCCGTCCGCGAGGCGCTCCGCGCGCTGGAGAGCACGGGGCTCATCGAGATCCGCCCGGGGGAAGGGACCTTCGTCCGCGAGATTTCGGTCGAGGCGCTCGTCGAGCCGCTGGCGCTCGTGATCCTGACGCAGCGCGAGGCCATCGCGGAGCTCTACGAGGCCCGCCGGCTGCTCGAGCCCCCGATCGCGGCGCTCGCGGCGCGCCGGGCGAGCGACGAGGCCATCGCCGAGCTGGGCCGCATCCTGGACGCCCAGGCGCGCGAGGTGGCGGCGGGCGGGACGGGGCTCGCCCAGGACGCGGCGTTCCACACGACGATCGCGCACTCGGCCCACAACCGCGCCATCACCCGGATCGTCACCGCCCTGATGGACCTGCTCGCCCAGAGCCGCGACGAGTCGCTCCAGACGCCGGGCCGGCCCCAGCGTTCGCACCAGGACCACCGGCGCGTCCTGGCGGCGATCCAGTCGCGGGACGCGGAGGCCGCGCGCCAGGCGATGCTGGACCACCTGGTCGCGGTCGAGGCGCTCGTGATGGGGCGCGCGCGTGAAGAAGGGAGCGACGTCGCGGAGGCCGAAGGCCCGAGCCGTCGCGCCCGGTCCTCCTGACGGTTCTCGCGATCAACCTGGTCGGCGACCGACTCCACGACGCCCTGGATCCCCGAGTCACCTGACGCGGCGGCGCCGCAGGCTTCGCACGCGCGGGAGCCGCACCGCAAGGCCGGCGCGCGGCCGATTTCGCCTTGACACAAGGGGGTTTGGCTGCTAGTGTGGGGGAACTTTTCACCCGGGGCCGGGACCCGTCTGGGCGTGAGCCGAGACAAATGAGGAAGCTCGTTTACTTTTTCGGGGGCGGCAAGGCCGAGGGATCGAGCCAGCTCCGCACGCTGCTCGGCGGCAAGGGGGCCGAGCTGGCGGAGATGACGAACCTCGGCATCCGCGTCCCGCCGGGGTTCACGATCACGACGGAGGCCTGGAGCGAGTACGTCAAGCTCGGTCGACGGGATCCCCGGGGACTCTGGGAGGAGGTGCGCGAGCACTTGGGCCGGCTGGAAGCGCTGCTCGAACGCCGCCTGGGCGATGCGGAGCGGCCGCTTCTCGTCTCCGTGCGGTCGGGGGCGCGCGTCTCCATGCCCGGCATGATGGAAACCGTGCTGAATCTCGGCCTGAACGACAAAGCCGTGGAAGGGCTCGCCCAGCGCACGGGCAACGAGCGCTTCGCCTGGGACTGCTACCGGCGCTTCCTCACGATGTTCGGGGACGTCGTGCTCGGGATCGAGCGGAGGCGCTTCGAGGAGCTCCTCCAGGTCGCGAAGACGCGGACCGGCGCCCGGACCGACGCCGACCTCGCCGTGCCCGCGCTCCGGGGGCTCGTGTCCGGCTACAAGGGCCTTTACGAGGAGGCGGGCGAGCCGTTCCCCCAGGACCCGATGGTCCAGCTCACCCTCGCGGTCCACGCGGTCTTCGACTCGTGGTTCTCGAAGAAGGCCGAGGACTACCGGCGGATCCACGCCGTCCCGAACGATTGGGGAACCGCGGTGACCATCCAGGCCATGGTCTTTGGGAACCTGGGCGAGACCTCCGGGACGGGGGTGGCCTTCACGCGCGACCCCTCGAGCGGGGAGCGGCGGTTCTTCGGGGAGTTCCTCCCGAACGCGCAGGGCGAAGACGTGGTCGCGGGGACCCGGACGCCGCAGCCCATCACGGCGCTGCGCGACCGGATGCCCGGCGTCTACCAGGAGCTCGAGGCGACGTACCAGGGGCTCGAGCGCCACTACCGCGACATGCTCGACATCGAGTTCACGGTGCAGGAGGGCACGCTCTACCTCCTGCAGAACCGCTCGGGCAAGCGCACCGCCGCGGCCGCGGTCCGGATCGCCGTGGACATGGTCTCCGAGGGACTGATCGACCGCGACCTGGCGCTGCTCCGCGTGGACCCCGACCAGCTCGACCGGCTGCTCCACCCCATCTTCGACCAGGCGGCGAAGGCCCGCGCCATCGCGGAGGGCCGCCTCATCGCCAAGGGGCTGCCGGCGGCGCCGGGGGCGTCCGTGGGCCGGGTGGTGTTCAGCGCCGACGACGCGGAGGAGTGGGCCGAGCGGGGCGAGAAGGTCATCCTGATCCGGACCGAGACCTCGCCCGAGGACGTCGCGGGGATGTACGCCGCGCAGGGCATCCTGACCTCGCGCGGCGGGCTCACGTCCCATGCCGCGGTCGTCGGGCGGGGCATGGGGAAGACGTGTGTCGTCGGTTGCGGCGACATCACGGTGGACGAGGACGCGCTGGAGTTCCGCCGGCGCGACGTGGTCGTCCGCCAGGGCGACGTGCTGTCGCTCGACGGCGAGACGGGGGAGGTCGTCCTCGGGGCAGTGCCGACCAAGCCGTCGGAGGTCGTCCAGGTCCTGCTCGAGAAGAGCCTCACCGCCGAGGCCTCGCCGCTCTTCCAGTACTTCGGCGCGATCATGCAGTGGGCCGACGAGGCCCGGCGCCTGGGGGTCCGCGCCAACGCGGACACCCCCACCGACGCCGCCACGGCGCTGGCCTTCGGGGCCGAGGGGATCGGGCTCTGCCGGACGGAGCACATGTTCTTCAAGCCCGAGGCGCGTATCCCGATCGTGCGGGAAATGATCCTGGCGCGGGACCGGGAGGCGCGGCTCCGCGCGCTCGAGAAGCTCCTGCCCATGCAGCGCGAGGACTTCATCGGGATCTTCCGGGCGATGCACGGCCGCCCGGTGACCATCCGGCTCCTCGACCCGCCGCTCCACGAGTTCCTCCCCAAGGAGCGCGAGATTGGCAAGGAGCTGGCCGCGCTGCGGGCCAAGACCCGGAAGGACCGCCAGCGGATCGCCGAGCTGGAGATGATTCTCGAGAAGGTGCGGAGCCTCCAGGAGGCCAACCCGATGCTCGGGCACCGGGGCTGCCGGCTCGGGATCACGTACCCCGAGATCTACGAGATGCAGGTGCGCGCCATCTTCGAGGCGGCCGCGTTGCTGGTCAGGGAAGGCGTCGCCGTGGAGCCTGAGGTCATGATCCCGCTCACCGGCACGATCGGGGAGATGCGGCTCACCCGGGAGATGGCCGTGCGGACGGCCGAGGCGGTGCTGGCGGAGGCCGGGGTGCGCGTGGCGTACACCGTCGGGACGATGATCGAGGTTCCGCGGGCCGCGCTCGTGGCCGATCAGATCGCGCGGGACGCGGAGTTCTTCTCGTTCGGGACGAACGACCTCACCCAGCTGACGTACGGGTACAGCCGCGACGACGTGGGGAAGTTCCTGCCGCTCTACCTCGAGCGGGAGCTGCTCCCGCGGGACCCCTTCCGGGTCCTGGACCAGGAAGGCGTGGGGGAGCTGATCCGGACGGGGATCGAGCGCGGCCGCCAGACCCGGTCCGATCTCAAGGTGGGGATTTGCGGGGAGCACGGCGGCGAGCCGTCCTCGGTGGAGTTCTGCCACCGGGTCGGGATGACCTACGTCTCGTGCTCGCCGTTCCAGATCCCGACGGCCCGGCTCGCGGCCGCGCAGGCCCGGATCAAGGAGCGCGGGAGCGACGGATGACGAGCTTCGAGGGCGTGTCCGTTCCGGTCCTCACGCCGTTCCGCGGCGACGGGGTCGCCCACGACAAGCTCGCGGCGAACCTCGCCCGGCTGAACGCGCATCCGCTGACCGCCTACGTCGTGCTCGGCTCGACCGGGGAGTTTCCGTTGCTCTCGGAGACGGAGAAGGAGCGCGTCTTCGCGACGGCGCGCGAGGCGACACCCCGGTCGCGGCTCCTGGTGGGCGGGACGGGCGGGGAATCCACGCCGGCGGCCATCCGCCTCACGCGGCGGGCCGCCGAACTGGGGGCGGACGCGGCGATCGTCATCACGCCGAGCTACTACAAGGCGATGCTCAAGCCACCCGTGCTCGTCCGCCACTTCCGGGCGATCGCCGACGCCTCGCCGATCCCGATCCTGCTCTACAACTTCCCGGCTAACACCGGCGTCAACCTGGAGCCGGAGACCGTGGCGCGGCTGGCCGAGCACCCGAACGTCCGGGGGATCAAGGACAGCTCGGGCAACGTGCCCCAGGCGGCGGAGATCATGCGGCTGACCCCCAAGTCCTTCCAGGTGCTGGTGGGGTCGCCGGTCGCGTTCCTGCCGGCCCTCGTCATCGGGGCGGCGGGCGGGGTGCTGGCGGTCGCGAACGTCGCGCCGCGCGAGTGCTGCGAGATCTGGAGCCTCGCCCAGGCGGGGCGGTGGGCGGAGGCGCGAGAAGTCGCCGTGCGGCTGAGCCCCCTGGCGACGGGGATCACGGGCCGCTACGGGATCGGCGGTCTCAAGGCCGCGCTGGACCTCGTCGGGGGGTACGGGGGGCCGACGCGGGGGCCGCTGCCGGTCCCCGACGGGGACGCGGTCGAGGAGATCAAGGAAATCCTGGCCACGGCCGGGCTGCTGTGAGGGCTTCATCGTCATGACCACGACGCGGGTGTCAGGAGAGCTTCCATGAAGATGTCAGGCGCACGGATCGTCCTCGAGTCGCTCAAGCGTGAAGGCGTGGACGTGGTCTTCGGCCTTCCCGGCGGGGCCGTCCTGCCGGTCTACGACGCGCTGTACGACTTTCCCGGACCCCTGCGCCACATCCTGGTGCGTCAGGAAGCCGCGGCCGGGCACGCCGCCGAGGGCTACGCGCGAGTCTCCGGGAAGATCGGAGTCTGCATGGTGACCTCGGGGCCGGCGGCGACGAACCTGGTCACGGCGCTCCAGGATGCTTACATGGATTCGATGCCGATCGTCGCCTTGACGGGCCAGGTGCCGACGCACCTGATCGGCAACGACGCGTTCCAGGAGGCCGACAACGTCGGGATCACGCGGCCGTGCACGAAGCACAACTTCCTCGTGAAGGACACGAATGACATCGCGCCGGTCATCAAGGAGGCGTTCTACATCGCCGCGACCGGGCGCCCGGGGCCCGTGCACGTCGATCTGCCCAAGGACATCCTGATCAAGCAGGCGGAGTTCGAGTACCCGGACAAGGTCTACCTCCGCTCGTACAACCCGACCTACGAGGGCCACCCCGGGCAGATCCGCAAGGCCGCGCGGTCGATCATGCGGGCGAAGCGGGCCGTCCTCTACGTCGGCGGCGGCGTCATCAGCTCGGACGGGTCGGCCGGGCTTCAGGCGCTGGCCGACCTGACGCGGATTCCGGTGACCACGACGGTCATGGCGATGGGGGCGTTCCCCTCGGACCACCCCCTGTCCATGGGCATGCTCGGCATGCACGGCGGGTACGCGCCGAACATGGCGGTCTACAACTCCGACCTGCTCATCGCGGTCGGGGCCCGGTTCGACGACCGCGTGACGGGGAAGATCGAGCACTTCGCCCCCCAGGCGGAGATCATCCACGTCGACATCGATCCCTCGTCGATCTCGAAGAACGTCAAGGTGCATATCCCGATCGTCGGCGACGCCAAGCGGGTGCTCGTCAAGCTGCGGGAGCACCTGCTGGAGGAGGGCGCGGCGGATCCCGGGGCGGCGGTCCGCGAGGCGCGGGAGCAATGGCTCCGGCAGGTCGTGCAGTGGCAGGCCAAGCACCCGTTCCGCTACGACTGGGACGACGAGCTGATCAAGCCACAGTACGTCATCGAGGAGATCTCGAACCTCACGAAGGGCGAGGCGATCATCGTCACGGGCGTGGGCCAGCACCAGATGTGGGCCGCGCAGCACTACCGGTTCAAGCATCCGCGCCACTGGCTCACCTCCGGCGGGCTCGGGACGATGGGCTACGGGCTCCCTGCCGCCATGGGGGGGCAGGTGGCGCGCCCCGACCGGCTCGTCGTGCTGATCGACGGCGACGGGAGCTTCATCATGAACTCCCAGGAGCTCGCGACCGTGGTCGAGAACCGGCTGCCGATCAAGACCGTGATCATCAACAACGGCGGTCACGGGATGGTCCGCCAGTGGCAGGACATCATCTACGGCGGGCGCTTCCACTCGATCGACCTGTCCGCGAGCCCGGACTTCGTCAAGCTGGCCGAGGCGTACGGGGCGGTCGGCATCCGCGCCACGAAGCCCAACGAGGTGGTGCCGGCGCTCGAGAAGGCGTTCGCGGTGCCCGGTCCGGTCGTGGTCGACGTCGTGGTGGACAAAGACGAGTACTGCTTCCCGATGGTGCCGGCGGGGGGCGCCAACAAGGACATGATCCTGGAGAAGCCGAACCGGGACGTGAAGGCGAAGGCCGCCAAGTCCCAGACTGGGTTCTAGCGGAAGGACGGG
Organism: uncultured bacterium; assembly: GCA_964416315.1. GTDB lineage: Bacteria > Methylomirabilota > Methylomirabilia > Rokubacteriales > DASRDR01 > CAYQDR01. The sequence continues at coordinate 777 of CAYQDR010000124.1, read as the reverse complement.
AGCGAACGGTGCAGGACGGTCAGGGGCCGCAGAAGCATACGATCGCGGTTCTCGTCGAGAACCGATTCGGGGTCCTCTCGCGCGTGGCGGGCCTCTTCAGCGCCCGGGGGTACAACATCGAGTCGCTCTCAGTCGGGGAGACGCTCGACCCGACGGTGTCGCGGATGACCCTCGTGGTGCGGGGCGACCAGTTCGTCATCGAACAGGTCGTCAAGCAGCTCCACAAGCTGATCGACGTCATCAAGGTGATCGACCTGACGCACGAGAACCACGTCGAGCGGGAGCTCGTGCTCATGCGCGTGAACGCCGAGCCGCAGCACCGCGCCGACATCCTGCGGACGGCCGACATCTTCCGGGCGAAGGTCGTGGACGTGACGCCGACGACGTTCACCCTCGAGGTGACGGGCGACGAGTCCAAGCTGGACGCGATCATCGAGCTGCTCCGGCCGGTCGGGATCCAGGAGCTGGTCCGGACGGGGAAGGTCGCGATCGCCCGAGGTTCCAAGACGGCCCGGCGCCGGGTGGCCGAGGAGCGGCTCGGCAAGCCGAGCAAGGATTCGAGCCGGGACCCGCGCGTCGTCGGCTTCGCCGACTAGCCGGGCGTCTGCGTAAACGAGGCGCAAGGCGATGACAAACCGCCAAGGGAAAAGTGTTCCACTCCGAGCCGGGTACCCGCGCCGCTTCGGCGCGGGTGCCCGCGTGGAGGCGCTTCGCGCCTCTGACGCGGGTACCCTGTACCATGGGACGAGCGAAGCACGGACCCTCGCTGGGAGTGCC
>CAYQDR010000123.1:0-14181 GCA_964416315.1 uncultured bacterium | reverse complement strand
GGCGCCCGAACCGGCGCCCCGGCCGCGCCTGGCCCCGGAAGCGACCCCGGAGGGGCCGCCGAGCGAGTCGCCGCTCGCCGGGCGAGGCTTCTCGCTGCTCCGGCCGCGGATCGAGGTGCCGCCGCTTCCCGGTCCGCCGCTGCCCGGCGGGGGTGGGACGCGGCCCGAAGGGGAGGGCGCGGGCGAGGCGGGGCGCGAGCGCCAGGGGCAGGCGGCGATCCCGCTCCATGAGCCGCCGGACCCGAACTACGCGGAGTACTTCCTCGAGATCAAGAAGCGGATCGAGGCGAACCTCGTCTATCCGCACGAGGCGGCGCGTCAGGGTCAGTCCGGGCAGCTCGTGCTCGAGTTCGTCGTGAAGAAGGACGGCTCGCTCCGGCTCGTCGACCTCGTGCGGTCGTCGGGGGTGGCGGTGCTCGATCGCTACTCGGTCAACACGGTCCGGCTCGCGACGCCGTTCCCGCCGATCCCCGACCGGCTCGGCGTCGACAGCGTGTTCATCCGCGCCAGCTTCACCTACGTCCTCGACCACGGCTTCCGCGTCTTCGGCCTTCGTTGACGGCCCTTCCGTGCCCTGATCCCCGGCGCGCGCGGGTCCGGCCGGGCCGGGTGGCCGCCATGCTCGGCCTGGCCCTCGGCCTCGCCGGGTGCGGGTTCCTCGCCGAGCCGGACCGGCCGCCCGTCCGGCTCACGCTCCTCCAGTTCAACGACCACTACATCCTCGAGCCCGTGGACCGGCAGCGGGGCGGGATGGCGCGGATCGCGACGCTCGTCGGTCGGGTGCGGGCCGAGTCGCCCCACACGCTCCTCGTCCTCTCCGGGGATACCATCTCGCCCTCGGTCGTGTCCACGTTCCTCAAAGGCGAGCAGATGATCGCGGCCTGGAACCTCCTGGGCCTCGACGTGGCGACGTTCGGCAACCACGAGTTCGACTTCGGGCCGGCGATCCTTGCCGAGCGGATGCGCGAGTCCCGGTTCGCCTGGGTCTCGGCGAACGTCCTGGAGCGGGCCACCGGCCGGCCGTACGGCGGGGCCCATCCCGACTACGTCGTCGAGCGCGGCGGGGTCGCGCTCGGCTTCTTCGGACTCACGGCCCCCGACACCCGGGAGACGTCGAGTCCCGGCCCGGGCATCGAGTTCCGGGAGCCGATCGCGGCAGCCCGGGAGGCCGTGGAGCGGCTCGTGGCGTGGGGGCGGCCGGTGCTGGTGGCGGTGACCCACCAGACGATGCCCGCCGACGAGGCGCTGGCGCGCGCCCTCCCGGAGCTCACCCTCGTGATCGGCGGCCACGAGCACGACCCACTCGAGCGGGTGGTGGGGGGGACGCTGATCACCAAGGCGGGCTCGGACGGGGTGTTCGTCGTCCGGGTGGACCTCCAGGCGACGCGGGAGGGCCGCCTCCTTGCCCGCCAGCACCGCTTCGTGCCCGTGACGGCGGAGCTCCCGGAGGAGCCGGCGATGGCGGCGCTCGTCGCGCGGTACGCCGAGCGGCTCGGGCAGGCCCTCGAGGTGCCCGTCGGCGAGACCCGGGAGGCGCTCGACGCGCGCAACGCGACCCTCCGGACCGGCGAGAGCAACGTCGGCAACCTCGTCGCCGACGTGATCCGGATGCGCATGCGGGCCGACGTCGGGCTCATGAACGGGGGCGGGATCCGCACGAACCGCCTGGTCCCGGCCGGGCGGCTCACGCGCAAGGACATCCACGCGCTCCTGCCCTTCCTCAACGTCCTCGTGACGCTCGAGGTGACGGGGGCGACGCTCCTGGCCGCGCTCGAGCGCTCGGTCGGCACCTATCCGGGCGAGACGGGGGGGTTCCTCCAGCTCTCGGGGGTCGCCGTCACGTTCGACCCGGGCCGGCCCGCCGGCGAGCGGGTCGTCCGCGTGACCGTGGGCGGGGTCCCGCTCGACCCGGGGCGCCGGTACACCGTCGCGACCAACAACTACCTCGCACGCGGGGGCGACGGCTACGCGATGTTCCCCGGGGCGCGGCTGCTGGTGGGGCCCGAGGACGGACCCGGGCTGGCCGAGACGCTGGTCGAGGCGATCGAGCGGGCCGGGACCATCGCCCCTCGGGTCGAGGGCCGCATCCAGCGGGTTCCGTAGGGGGACGCTGGAAAAGGCAATAGCGGCTGGCCTGTTCGCACAGCGCTTGCCGAAGCGCTCCGAGCGCGGGCTTCGCCCGCGCAATCGAGGGGGGAGGTCCGGCCCCCCAAAGTAAAGGGGGGCGAAGCCCCCCTCCGAGGATAAATACTTGCTTGACAGTCGGAAGGCCCGGTTGGTACGCTGTGCGCCGCACTTAGCCCACAGGGACGTAGCTCAGTGGGAGAGCGCCTGTCTGACGCACAGGAGGTCGGCGGTTCGAAACCGCCCGTCCCTACCACGTACGGCTCTTGGAGAGGGGTGCCCGAGCGGACAGCGTGAGCGACCCCGATTAGCTGGATCGCGAAGCATCACGGAGGGCATCCTTCCGTGATGCTTTTTTTCACCCACGGGGCGTGATGCCCGGAGGCGGATGGCGGACGAAGTCCAGGCGCACCTGACGGGCGCGGGCGAGCACGACTGCGAGCCCGCCCCCTTGCCCACCCTGCGGCACTCCTGCGCGCACCTGATGGCCCAGGCGGTCACGCAGCTCTTCCCGGGGGCGAAGCTCGCCATCGGTCCACCCATCGAGACCGGCTTCTACTACGACTTCTCCCGGCCCGAGCCGTTCGGCCCCGAGGACCTCGCGCGGATCGAAGCGCGCATGCACGAGCTCGCGAAGGCCGACTACCCGATCGTGCGCGAGGAGCGCTCGCGGGAGGAGGCCGTCCGCGACTACGCGGCGCGGGGCGAGCCGTTCAAGGTCGAGATCCTGCAGGGCCTGCCGCCCGAGGTCACGCGCGTGTCGTTCTACCGGCAGGGCGAGTTCGTCGACCTCTGCCGCGGCCCGCACGTCCCCTCCACGGGCCACATCGAGCACTTCAAGCTCCTCTCCACCTCGGGGGCGTACTGGCGCGGCGACGAGCGGCGGCCGATGCTCCAGCGGATCTACGGGACCGCGTGGTTCACGCAGGAGGAGCTGGACCGCCACCTCTGGCGGCTCGAGGAGGCCAAGCGGCGGGACCACCGGAAGCTCGGGCGGGAGCTCAGCCTGTTCGAGTTCCATGACGTCTCGCCCGGCGCGCCGTTCTGGCTCCCGAAGGGGATGATCGTCGTCCGGGAGCTGGAGCGCTACTCGCGCGAGATGCAGGACGCGCGCGGCTACCAGGAGATCTCGACGCCGATCCTGGTCAACCGGCGGCTCTGGGAGCAGTCGGGGCACTGGGAGCTCTACGCGGAAAACATGTTCAAGGTCGAGGTCGAGGAGCAGCTCTTCAGCCTCAAGCCGATGAACTGCCCGGAATCCACCTTCGCCTACCGGCACGCGCTGCGGTCGTACCGGGACCTGCCGCTCCGCTTCGCCGAGATGGGGCGGCTCCACCGCGACGAGCGGTCGGGGACGCTGACCGGGCTCTTCCGCGTCCGCCAGTTCACGCAGGACGACGCCCACATCTACTGCCGGCCGGATCAGCTCCAGGCCGAGATCACCGGCGTCCTCGAGCTGGTGCGGGAGTTCTATCGGGCGTTCGACCTCGAGCCGATGTTCCGGCTCTCGACGCGACCCGACAAGCTCCTGGGGACCCCCGAGCAGTGGGACCGGGCGGAGGCGGCGCTGGAGGAGGCGCTCAAGGCCAACGGCCTCGCTCACACGGTCAAGCCCGGGGAGGGCACGTTCTACGGCCCGAAGATCGACATCCACATCGAGGACGCGCTCGGCCGCGACTGGCAAATGGCGACGGTCCAGGTGGACCTCGTGATGCTACCCGAGCGCTTCCAGCTCGAGTACATCGACGCGGACGGTCACGCCAAGCGGCCGGTCGCGATCCACCGGGCGATCTTCGGGTCGTTCGAGCGCTTCATCGGGATCCTGACGGAACACTTCGCGGGGGCCTTCCCGATGTGGCTCGCGCCCGTCCAGACGCGCGTCCTGCCGATCTCGGAGAAGCACGCCGCTTACGCCCGGACGGTCTTCGAGCGGCTGCAGGCCGCGGGCCTCCGGGCGGAGCTGGACGACCGGTCCGAGAAGCTCGGCTACAAGGTGCGGGAAGCGCAGCTCGCGAAGATCCCGTACATGCTGGTCGTGGGCGAACGGGAGGCTCGGGACGGCACGGTGAGCCTCCGCAAGCGGGGCGGGGAGGACCTGGGGGCGATGCCTCTCGAGCGCTTCCTCGCCGAGGTCACGGCCGAGATCCGGACCCGGGCCGTGACGTCGCGGGTCGGGCCGGGCGGAGGGTAAGGCGTATCACGACACTGCACAAGGAGCTCCGCGTCAACGAGGGCATTCGGGCCCGGGAGGTCCGGGTCATCACGGGGGAGGGCGAGCAGCTCGGGATTCTGCCAATCAGCGAGGCGCTCAAGATCGCCGCGGAGCGCGAGCTCGACCTGGTCGAGGTGGCGCCCGAGGCGCTGCCGCCGGTCTGCCGGATCATGGACTTCGGGAAGTTCAAGTACCAGCAGAGCCGGCGCGCGAAGGATGCCCGCAAGAAGCAGACGATCATCCAGGTCAAGGAAGTGAAGATGGGACCGAAGACGGACGAGCACGACTACCAGTTCAAGGCGCGGCACGTCCGCCGGTTCCTCCAGGACGGGAACAAGGCGAAGGTGACGATCCGGTTCCGCGGGCGCGAGATGGCGCACACCGAGCTGGGGGTCCGGCTCCTCGAGCGGATGACGAAGGACATGACTGACATCGCGCTGGTCGAGAGCGCCGCGAAGCTCGAGGGGCGGAATCTGGTGATGATCCTGACGCCCAGGGCGCACTAGCGCCATGCCGATAACCGTCGCATCCCGGCGTCCTCGGTCGTCGGCGCCCCTCAACGTATGCGGCATACGCCTCGGGGCGCCTCCTCCCTGCGTCCTAGGGCTGCTCGGTTCTCGGCCTGGCGCGGCGGCGCGTAGCGAACATGAGTCCGGGAAGGTGGAGACGGAATGCCGAAGCTGAAGACCAAACGCGGCGCCGCGAAGCGGCTGAAGGCGACCGGCACCGGCAAGCTGATGCGTTCCAAGGGGTGGAAGCAGCACCTCAACGAGTGGAAGCCGTCGAAGCGGAAGCGCCACCTCAGAAAGCCGACGCTCATCTCCGCAGCGGACCGGCCGCGCATCCGCCGCCTGGTCCCGTATCTCTAGGCTCTCACCCTAGCCCCGGCGGCCATCGGGCCGGCCGGAGTCCTGCGGCTCAACCGGCGCTGCCCAGCGCGGCGCGGCCTGAGCCGGGCGACGCAGGGGCGGCCTCCCCCCGGGCCCGAGCGAGGCGAGAGGAGACAGTGCCATGCCCCGTGTCAAGGGCGGGCCGAAGACCCGTCAGCGCCGGAAGAAGGTCCTCAAGCAGGCCAAGGGGTACTGGGGCGGCCGCCGGCGACTCTACCGCACGGCCGACGACACCGTCACGCGCGCCCTCGCGTTCGCCTACCGTGACCGGCGCGCGAAGAAGCGCGAGTTCCGCTCGCTCTGGATCATCCGGATCAACGCCGCCTGCCGGACCCTCGGGCTCTCCTACGCGGCGTTCATGGACGGGCTGAAGAAGGCGGGCGTCGCGCTCGACCGGAAGATCCTGGCGGAGCTGGCGGTCACCGACCCCGCCGCCTTCGCGCGCCTCGTCGAGACCGCCCGCGCCCAGCGGTGAAGGCAGCGGCCCGGGCCTACGCGCTCCAGTCCGGCGCGGAGGAGATGGCGCGCCTGCGGATGCAGGCGTCGGCCATCGAGTCCGACGCCGACATCCTGCTCGGGCTGATCGGCGTGCGGCCAGGCTGGCGCTGCCTGGACCTCGGCTGCGGCGTCGGCGGCATCACGAACCTCCTGAGCCGCCGCGTGGGGCCGAGCGGGCGGGTGGTCGGGCTCGACGGCGACGCCGAGAAGCTCGCGGCGGCGCGCGTCTGGGCCGAGGCCAACGGCCTCGCGAACGTCGAGTTCGTCGAGGGCGACGCCTACCGGACCGGCTTGCCGCGCGGGTCGTTCGATCTCGTTCACCTCCGGTTCATGTTCACGACGATCGGTCGCCACGAGGAGCTGCTCGCGGAGGCGGTCGCGCTCACACGGCCCGGCGGCGCCCTGGCCGTCCAGGAGGCGGACGTGACGACGCTCGCCTGCTACCCGTCCCACCCCGCGTGGGACCGCCTCAAGGAGGCCATGAGCAAGGCCTTCGCGCGCGTCGGCGCCGACACGTACGTGGGCCAGGGCATGTTCGGGATGCTGCGTCGGGCGGGCCTCGAGGAGGTTCGGTTCCGACCGTGCCTGGTCGGCTTCACGAGCAAGGACCCCATGGCCGCGTTCGTGCCGAACACGGCCGCCTCGATGCGCCGGGCGATCGTGGACGCGGGGCTGATGACCGACGCCGAGCTCGACGAGGCGGTCGCCGCCTGCCGGCGCCACCTCGCCGACCCGGACACGACCTCCACCTCCTACGTCGTCTTCCAGGTCTGGGGCCAGAAGCCGGCTGGTCGGCGGTGACGGCCGCGCCTGGCCGCGCGCTACGTTTGGGCGCCTGGCCCATCCAGTAGGGTGCCCGGACGACCGCCCGCGCCCGCGCGCCGGCTGAGCACGCGGTCGGGGTTGAGGCGCGAGGCTAGGGGCAGTCGTCCGGGGTGTTCGCGGAGGTGATCTTGAGCTCCCCCGTGCTCGGGCTGTAGGCGTACGTCAGGTTCACGCACTGGAAGATGGGAGGACTCGGATTGACGTAGTTGCCGGGATGGTCCGGGTAGCCCCTGTGCTGGCCGTAGTAGATCGCGATGGCGGACCGCATGGCGGCAAGCGTGCCCTGGTCTGCTCCCAATCGCGCCTTCACCACGACGTGCTGGCTGAAGAACGTGACAACGGGCACGAAGAGGAGGACGGCCAGGACGACGTACTTGAGCGGCCTGAGCCAGCGCCACGTATAGGAGAGCGCGAGGGCCGCGCAGAAGAGCCAGAAGGCCAGCCCGCTGATGGCCGGCCACGGGTCCCAGCGCCAGTGAGGGATCCCCCCCATACGAGCCAGATCGCGAGTGCCCAGAAGGGCGTGGCGACGACGAAGCCCGGCCACTTTCGGTGGATGGCGCAGTAGGCGGGGGGACACAGGACCGCGATCAGCAGCATGCCGGGTGACATGTCAGCGCCCTCGTGTGAGACCCTTCGCGCGAGCCACGGTAGGCTGCCCCGCCGACGCCGTCAAGGCGCGCCCCTTCTCGCTGCCTCGGCCTTCCGGTAGAATGAGCGGCTGATCGAGCCATGGCCGACAAGCGCGTCCGCGCGATCCTGAAAGGCGCCCGCGAGGAGGTGGAGCGGGCGGCCACGAGCCGGGACCTCGAGCAGGTCCGGGTCAAGTACCTCGGGAAGAAGGGCCTCCTCACCCAGCTCCTCCGCTCGATGCCCGCGCTCCCGACGGCCGAGCGGCCGGTCGTGGGGCGCGAGGCGAACGAGGCCAAGACCGAGATCGAGGCGGCGCTGGCCGAGCGCCTGGCCGCGGTCGAGAAGGTCGAGCGCCGCGCCCGCCTGGCCGCCGACGTGGTGGATCTCACCCTCCCGGGGCGCCGGGTCGTCCCGGGGTCGCTCCACCCCCTCACGCGCACCCTCGACGAGATCATCGACGTCTTCCTGGGCCTCGGCTTCGCCGTCGCCGACGGGCCCGAGGTCGAGTCCGATTACTACAACTTCGAGGCCCTGAACATCCCCAAGGACCACCCGGCGCGCGACATGCAGGACACGTTCTACGTCGCGGACGAGGTCCTGCTGCGGACGCACACCTCCCCGGTCCAGATCCGGACGATGCTCGCCCAGAAGCCGCCGGTCCGGATCATCGTGCCCGGGCGCGTCTACCGCCGTGACCCCTTCGACATGACGCACTCCCCGGTGTTCCATCAGGTCGAAGGGCTCGCGGTGGACCGGAACATCTCGATGGGCGACCTCAAGGGGACGCTGGAGCTCTTCGCCCGCGAGCTGTTCGGCCCGGGGAGCCGGATCCGCTTCCGCCCGTCCTTCTTCCCGTTCACCGAGCCCTCGGCGGAGGTGGACGTGCTCTGCTTCCTCTGCAAGGGGGCCGGCTGCCGCGTCTGCAAGGCGTCGGGGTGGCTCGAGATCCTCGGCTCCGGCATGGTCCACCCGCAGGTCCTCCGGACGGTCGGGTACGACCCGGAGGAGGTCACGGGCTGGGCCTTCGGCATGGGTGTCGAGCGGATCGCGATGCTCAAGTACGGGATCGACGACCTCCGGCTCTTCTTCGAGAATGATCTCCGCTTCCTCTCGCAGTTCTAGCGCCGTGCCGATAACCGTCGCATCCCAGCGTCCTCGGTCGTCGCCCGGCCTCAACGTACAACTGCGTACGCCTCGGCCGGGCTCCTCCCTGCGTCCTTGGGCTGCTCGGTTCTCGGCCCGGCGCGAGGGGCTACGGTGAAGATTCCGTACCGGTGGCTCACCGAGCTCGTCGAGACCGGGGCGACGCCCCGGGAGGCCGCCGAGCGCCTCACGATGGCCGGGATCGAGGTCGCGAGCGCGACGCCGATCGTGACGGGGCTGTCGGGCGTCGTCGTCGGGGAGGTCCAGGGCGTCGAGCCCCATCCGGCCGGGGGGGGCCTCACGCGCTGCCAGGTCTCGACCGGTGCGGCGCGCTTCCGGGTGGTCTGCGGCGCGCCGAACGTGCGGCCCGGGGTGCGCGCCGCCTTCGCGCCGCCCGGGGCTGTACTCCCCGGGGGCCGCCGGGTCGCCGCCGCGCCGATCAAGGGCACGGTCTCCGAGGGGATGCTCTGCTCCGAGGCGGAGCTCGGCCTCGGGGAGGACGGGGCGACGATTCTCCTGCTCCCCGACGCGCCGGTCGGCGCGGACCTGGTCGCCTGCCTCGGGCTGGACGACGTCGTCTTCGAGGTCGAGGTCACCCCGAACCGGCCGGACTGTCTCTCCGTGATCGGCGTGGCACGGGAGGTGGCCGCGCTCACCCGCGGGCGCCTCCGAGCGGCGCCGGCCGCCGTCGCCGAGAGCGACCCCGACGCGGCGACGCTCAGCTCGGTCGTCATCGAGGACCCCGAGCTCTGCCCGCGCTACGCGGCGCGCCTGATCACGGGGGTCACGGTCGGGCCCTCGCCGGCCTGGTTGGCCCAGCGCCTGCGGGCCGTCGGCCTCCGCCCGATCAACAACGTCGTGGACGTGACCAACTACGTCCTCTGGGAGCTCGGCCACCCGCTCCACGCCTTCGACTACGATCTCCTGGCGGGGCGCCGCATCGTCGTCCGGCGGGCGCGCCCCGGGGAGTCGCTCGTCACGCTCGACGGGCAGGCGCGGACGCTCCGGGAGACGATGTGCGTCATCGCCGACGCCGAGCGCGCGGTCGCCGTGGGCGGCGTGATGGGCGGGGCGAACACCGAGGTGGGCCCGGCGACGCGGAGCGTCCTCCTCGAGAGCGCGTACTTCAAGCCGGCGTCCATCCGCCGCACCGCGAAGGCGCTCGGGCTCAGCACCGAGGCCTCCTACCGCTTCGAGCGCGGGGCGGACATCGAGGGGCTCCGCGAGGCGCTGGACCGGGCCGCCCGGCTCATCGCGGAGCTGGCGGGCGGGCGCGTCGCCCGCGGCGTGCTCGACGCGTACCCGCGGCCGCGCGCCGAGGCGCGGCTCGCGCTCCGGCTGGAGCGGATCCAGCGCGTGATCGGCGCCTGCCCGCCCCGGGCGGTGGTCGGGGGAATCCTCCGGGGGCTCGGCTTCCCGGTCGAGGAGCGCGAGGCCGGGTTCGAGGTCGCCGTGCCGTCCTTCCGCCGGGACGTGAGCCTCGAGGACGACCTGGTCGAGGAGGTCGCGCGGATCTGGGGCTACGGCGAGATCCCCTCGACGATCCCGTCGGGGACGCTCGCCCTGACCCGCCGGCCGCGTCCGCTCGTCGCGCAGGACGCCGTCCGCCGCGCGCTCGCCGCGTCGGGCTGCCGGGAGGCGGTCACGTTCTCGGTGGTCAACCCCGCCCATCTCGCGCACCTCGGCTGGCCGCCGGACGATCCGCGCGTGGTGACGCTCCAGAACCCGCTCGCCGCGGACCGCTCGATCCTCCGGCCGACGCTCCTCTTCGGGCTCCTCGAGGCGCTCGCCACCAACGTGCGCCGGCAGGCGCCGGACGTCCGGCTCTTCGAGGTGGGGCGGGTCTTCGAGGCGCAGGGGCGCGGGGAGCTGGCGCGGGAGGAGACGCGCGTCGGCATCGCGCTCACAGGCCTGCGGGCGCCGCGGGCGTGGTTCGCGGGGAAGGCGCGCGCCGACGTGTTCGACGTCAAGGGGGCCGTGGAGAACGTCGTCGAGGCCCTGGGCCGCGGCGAGGTCACGGTGGACGCCGCGGAGGTCCCGTACCTCGAGCAGGGCCGCGCGGCGACGGTCGTCGTCCAGGGGTCCCCGGTCGGCGTCGTGGGCGAGTTGCACCCGGACGTCCAGCGCGCCTTCGATCTGCCGGCGCCGGTCTTCGTCGCCGAGCTGTCGCTGGACCGCCTCGAGGCGGTGCCCCCCCGGCCCGTCGTCCATCGGCCGCTGGCCCGGTTCCCCGGCGTCCAGCGCGACCTGGCCGTCATCCTGCCCGCCGGCGTGCCCGCGGCCGAGGTCAGCCGCGCGATCCAGGCGATCCCGAATCCGTGCCTCAAGCGGGTCGCGCTCTTCGACGTGTACGCGGGCGAGCAGGTGGGCGCGGGGCGGAAGAGCCTCGCCTACTCGCTCCTCTACCAGGCGGAGGATCGCACGCTCACGGACGCGGAGGTCAACGCCATGCACGGCGAGGTCGTCGAGCGGCTCCGGGCGAGCCTCGGCGCCGAGGTGCGGGGCGTGGACGGAGGGGAGGGGGGCTGATGGCCGAGGCCGCCGAGCGCCTGGCGCTGCTCGAGCAACACGTCCAGCGCGCGATCGAGCTCATCGAGACGCTGCGCGCCGACAACGCGCGGCTCGCCGAGGAGCGCGCCGCGCTGACCGCCCGCGTCGAGGCCCTGACCCGCGAGGTCGCGACGCTTCGTCAGCGGGAGGAAGCGCTGGGCCGCCTGGAGGGGGAGCACCGCCGGCTCCTCCAGGAGCGGCAGCAGCTCCTGGGGCAGATCGAGGGGATGCTGAAGGAGCTGTCTCGCATCGAAGGACTGTGACCCGCCGGGCCAATAACCGTCGCATCTCGGCGTCCTCGGCCCTCGGCGACCCTCGACGTATGCGGCATACGCCTCGGGCCGCCTCGGGCCTGCGTCCTTGATCTGCTCGGTTCTTGACCCGGCGCGATGGAAAGGAGAGGCGCCATGACCGAAGGGCGGGCCGAGATCGAGCTCCTCGGGCAGCGGCTCACGGTGCGGGGCCAGGGCTCGCCCGAGTACATCCGGAGCCTGGCGGAGTACCTGGACGGCCGGATCCAGACCCTCCGGGTCGAGGCCCGCGTGCACGAGCCGATGCGCCTGTCGCTGCTGGCGAGCCTGCACGTGGCGGACGAGCTGTTCCGGGCGCGGGAGCGGGAGGCCGCCGTCGCGGCGCGCGTCGAGGCCCTGGTCGAGCGCCTCGGCAAGACACTCCGCGGCGCATGAGCCCGCGGGCGCCGTGGTGGGCTGTCCCCCGGGTTCGGCCCCTTCAGTTGAGAGCCCAGCTGGCTCCGCCCGGCTCAGGGTGGAGCGCTAACGGCGTGTAGGCCTGAGGGGAGGTAAATCGAGCGGACGGCTCGCGAGATAGTAAACCTGCGTCAGGAGTCAGGCGCGAGCCACACTTGCCGCAGAAGGCAAATCCCTCGGGATTGGCGAAGCCACAGGAGGGACAGAGAGACGTGAGCTTGAGCCCGCAGCGCCCGCAGAACGCCATCCCCAGCGGATTGTCGAAGGAACACTGCGGACATCGCATCTCAGGATTTCCTGAAGCACCTTCTCTCCACTTCGAATTCTATTGCCCAGGGCAGGCGGGCGCCTTATGAAGAAGTCGGTCCGACCCTGGGCACTCGCAGGGTTGCGGGGATAGGTCGCATGTCACCGGGCTTCGGCGGAGGCCCACCCCAGATCAACACGTCGGGACACAGGTCCGCGCCGTTTCCCCAAACGACGGTTCCGCCTTCGACGCGAAGATCGCGGAACATCTCCGGGTCTTGCCTTAGAGGCGTGAAGATCGGTCCGTGCAAAAGGGCCGAAATGTCTCGCTCGACTACAGCGCCGTTCGTCAACACGAGACGGAGGCGGAACTCCCCGATGGCCGTGGCTTCTTTCACTCGAATCAGACTCATGGCCCAGCCGTCCTCATGCGAGCGGGGCGATGGGGCGAAGAGGTTCGCCCTTGCGCGCCAACTCCCAATCCTGGCGAAGCTCCTCCCCATGGAGCGTCGCCCACTCCAGCACCATCCCGAGGGCTCGGGGGGGTAACGAGCCTCGGTAAGTCGTCAGGGTCTCAATCTCGACCAGCACTTCGTGCTCCCCGTACTCTGCGTGAAAATGTGGTGGAGCGTGATCGTTATAGAAGATCTTGACCACGATCCCGAAGAAACGACTGACCTCAGGCATTATCCCACCACTGCAACGCATTTCTCAACGGACACACATCACGAGCCTCGCGTCGCATTCCTCACAGAAGCGAGCGCATTCCCCGTTTTTACAACGGCACTGCAAACGGCGCATCAGCCCAGCTCCTTCAGCTCCGCCTCCGCCTGCGCCAGCCAGAAGCGCATGTCCATCTCGCGGTACATCGTCGTCGCGGTCGCCAGGTGCTCCTCGGCCTTCGTGCGGTCACCGGTGCGGCGAGAGAGCCGGCCGAGGCCGAGGTGGCAGTGGGCGACGAGCGGGCGCATGCCGAGTTCGGTGGCAAGCGCCATCGCCCGCCCGTACGAGAACGCCGCTGCGTCTGCATCGGGGGGCTCGCAATATGCGGCGATGTCGCCGACTAGGCGATGCATCGCCGCTTCCTGCCCCCGGGCCCGGCGGGCCTGGGCGAGGTCGACCGCTCTCCGGGCGAGGCGCTTTGCCTCGGCGAGGCGGCCGGCCATCAGGTAGCCCTGGCCGAGATTGCCGAGGAAGGATGGCTCCTCCACCAGGAAGTCAGCGGCCTTCTCCACGGCTTCTTCGAGCAACGGCAGGCCCTCCGACGTTCGCCCGGAGAGCGCATACGTCAAGCCCGACCACGAGCCTACGACCGTCAGGAGGTACGAGCTTTGCGCGGCGCGGCAGAACTCGACACCCCGTTCGAGAGGCGGAATGGCCGCTTCGAGGTCACCGGCATACAGATGTAGCCGACCGAGCGCGCTGTGCGCGAAGACCTGGCTGAAGAGATCCGCTCCGGCGGCAAGCCCCATGGACTCTTGCGCGAGCACGCGGGCCTGAGGAAAATCCCCGAGTTCCGTCAGCGACCAGACCAACCAGACCCGCGCCAGAACCGACGTGAGCAGCGGACCGAAGCGATGCTGGAGCGGATCTGCCGCCACTGCTTCCATGGCCTTCCGGCTGAGTTCGACCGCACGCCGATAGTCGCCGAGGTAGTGGTAGACGAATCCTAGACGCTGGGTGAACTCGACCTCGAGTTCTGAGTCTCTGAGGTCCGTGGCGAGCGCCAGCGCACGCTGGCCGGTGGCCATCGCCTGGTCGTAGTCGCACGTCACGAGCAGATGCTGCGTGCTGAGATAGCCGAGCACCCGGGCAAGTCTGGCGCGATCTTCGAGCCCCGCGGCGAGCGGCTCGGCTACGCGGAGATGGTCGAAGATCTGATCGTGTCGCGCAAGAGGCAGGTACGCGTTGCGGACCTCGCAACGGAGATCGATGTCCGCTTCCATCCTCCACCGGCTCTCCGGGAGCCGCTCCAGCGCCGCCAGGGCGTCCTCGAAGCAGGAGGCCGCCTGGCGGTAAGCGGAGCGGCCCATCGCTTTCGCCCCGGCCTGGCGGAGATACGTCACGGCCTTCGCCCACACCTCCCCCCGGACGGCGTGGTGGGCCAGCCGTTCCACGTGCTCGGCCAGGCGTTCTGGATAGAGCGCTTCGATGGTCTCCACGATCCGGGCGTGGAGGGCGCGCCGCCGCTCCGCGAGGAGACTGCCGTATGCGACCTCGTGAGTGAGCGCGTGCCGGAACGTGTACTCGAGGTCCGGGAACAGCCGCGTCTCGTAGAGGAACTCGGTCGCCTGGAGCTGGGCCAGCCCCCGGCGCAGCCGGTCCTCGGGCTCGTCGGCCACGGCCTGGAGCA
>CAYQDR010000122.1:0-14252 GCA_964416315.1 uncultured bacterium | reverse complement strand
GGCGAGCACAATGATCCCGAGCAGAGTGCTGTCAGAAACCGTGAGCCCGAACACTATCTGCGAATGGAAGGCACGGCGCAGGGAGTCCCGATGGTGTTCCAGGGCTACTACTACAGCGGCAAGCAGGGCACGGTCCAGGTCTTCACGTGGACGCATCGCGGTCTCCTGGAAGAGCATCGGGCCGACTTCGAGGAATTCCTGAACGGATTCACGGCGGACTGATCCCCACCCGTCCGACGCGCCGGGCTCGGCCGCCGGTGTACAATGGCGACCAGGAGGCTCGTGCCCCGCCGGTGACCTACCAGGCCCCCCCGCTCCTCGAGGCGGCTCTCGCGGACGGGCGGATCTCCCCCGACGCCCTCGACCTCTACCGGAGCTTCGAGCGCCGCTACGCCTTTCCGCTCGACGCGTTCCAGGTCCGCGCGATCGGCGCGCTGCTCGAGGGGTCCTCGGTCATCGTGTCGGCGCCGACCGGCGCGGGCAAGACGCTGATCGCGGAGTTCGCGATCCACCAGGCGCTGCGGGAGAAGACGCGCATCGCCTACACGACCCCGCTCAAGGCCCTGTCCAACCAGAAGTATGCGGACTTCTGCCGGCAGTTCGGGATCGCCGAGGTGGGGATCCTCACGGGTGACGTGAAGGTGAACGCGCCGAAGGACGTCACCCTCGTGGCGCTGTCGGAGCGGTTTTCTTAAACTGGCGGAGGAAGGGGGGGGTCGTCCTGATCGAATGATGAGCTGCTCGCGGGACCAGCTGGCCGACCTCAAGAGGCGCGGGGTTGGAACAAAAAAAGGGCCTGGACTCAGTCCAAGGCCCCCAATAATTGTAAGCGCTCTCTAGCGCAGCTCCTTTATAGACCACACACCCGGGGAAGTCAAGAAAAAAATCGCCTCGCTATCCTTCGCTCTTGAGAGCTGCAATCACCAAAGGATCTGACCGATCTAGCTTGCAGCAGAGCGTAGGAAATTTGGCGTCTCGCGGGTTCTGTATGTTGTAGGTCAAAAGCAGTTTCCGCTTTAGGGCAAGTTGTAGGGCCTCTTGCGTGCCGGGTTCGTCTGCAAAAATGGTCCGATGGAGGCGCTTCACGGATAGAAACCGGTTTCTCCGCTCCAAGTGATCTAGGCGCCTGATGAATGGCCCCCAATCGTAGTCAGGCGCGCTCGGTGCCACGACACTCCTCAGCGTTGAAAACGCCTCTTGTAGTTCTTTGGCCACTTCGCGCTTGGCCGCGGGAACTGCTCCCCTTGGGACAGTCTTGGTCAATGCTTCGCTGACTCGCAGACCGATCTCCTCCTCGGTCCTAGCCACTCGGGACTGCATCTGCGCAACTACTGCGTCCATGACTCGAGACGTGACCTGTGTTGTGGTTACTTCCGTGCTCCTTGTGGAAGCCGTGATCTCAGTAAGGACCCCAAGCATCGTCGTATACAGGTGGTTGGACATCCGGTAGAAATAGGGCTCTTCAGGCTTTCGTGTGGGTCGGAGACCCAAACCCTGGAGGCAGGAGGCAGGGATCTCGCGGCTCGGGGATGCGGGGGATAGCTGGGGCCAGCACGGGGGCGCCGCAGGCTGCGGAGATGCGCACGGAGCCGCGCTGGGCAGGCCCGACCGCGTCCAGGCGCCAAGGACTTCCGGGCCCCTCCCCACGGACCCGGCCCGGACTCGGCGTCGGTTCCACCCGAGGGAGGGGCATGACTCACCCACACAGGATCCGGAAGAGCCAGAAATAGAGAGACAGCCAGATGGCAATGCCCCCAAGGATGATGGTGGCGAGTGATCCGATCAATGAGATCAGCTGCAGCACGTCCAATCTGTACTCCAAGTGCTCTTCGGCATTCTCCCGAACCGTTCGCGCAGCGAGTAGCTTACCATTTGCTCTGGAACTCGCGGATGACCTCCTCGGGCGAGAGGTTGAGGTAGATCTCGGTCGTCGTCAGCCGGTCGTGGCCGAGGAGGCGCTGGAGGGCGGGGAGGGAGATGCCCTTCTGGATGGCGGTGACCGAGAAAGTGTGGCGGAGAACGTGCGGGGTGAGGGGCCGGCTGATGTGGGCCTGGTTCGCGACGCGCTTGACGAGCCGCTGGATGGTGCGGGGGCTCATCCCGAAGGTCTCGTGGAGGGCGAAGTGGCCCTCGAGGAGGGGCTGGACGCGAGGGGAGAGGGGGATGCCCCGGCGCTTCGAGCTTGAGCCGTAGGGCCCGCCCTTGCCGTAGACCATGAGGCGGTGGCCCTGCCAGTCGAGGTGGGCTTTGGTGAGCGAGGCGAGCTCGGAGACGCGGAGCCCGGTGTCGAGGAGCGTCCAGACCACGAGCTTCTCCTCGTGGTCCTGGCAGGCGTTGGCGAGGCGGTTCGCCTCGTCCTGGGTCAGGGGTTCGCGCTTGTATTGGTAGGGCATAGGGCGCTACTTTTTCAGGATTTGCGCCTTCGCCTGCAATGCAGCGAGGGCTGCGGCCTTCTGGTGCGGCGCCTCGTAAACGAGGAAGAGAAGGTAGAGGAAGACCTCCTTTACTCGCAGGAGGAGGCCGCCATCAAGGGCGGCCTGCTTCCTCACGTCGCCATCGTTTGGGTGGATGGACCCGTTCCCGAGGTCCTTCAGAACCTGGAGGAACGCGATGTCCAGCTCGAGAGCCCACTTCGGGGCCGATCCCGACCGGATGTCGGCCTCGAGCTTCGCGAGCTTCGCGTTCAGCATGCCGGTCTTGTAGCCCTGCTCGAAGAGGAGGTGCTCGAGGGCACCCCGGAACATCGCGACCGCCGCGCTGTAGGCACCGACCGACTCCGACTTGTGGGCCTGGTCGAGGTAGAAGGCAACCCCCGGCGGGGTGTGGGGAGTGGTGAGACCGCCACGGCAGCTCGGCAGGACGGCGAGCGCCGGGCCGTCGGGACCTCGGTAGAGAACCACGGTGAACTTCGTTTCACACCGAACGCAGGAGAACTCGAAGAGGGAAGGGGTGAGCTGTTCGATGACGTCCCCCGCAAGGTTGAGCCCCAGCCCGCGTCTTGAAAGGGGCTCGTACAGGACGATGATCGCCATGCGCCGGGGTCCTCCACAGGGTGGGCAGTAGAGGTCGCCGGCGACGAAGCTTTTGCTGAGAAGCAGGGTGGAGGGGATGGCTTTTCCAAAGTTCCGAATGTCGTCCAGCATGAGTGGGGACACTGTCGCCAATTCTACGGATTGCGACATCGTGACGCAACCTGAAATATCCTCAGGACGAGGATGGGAGACAGCGGCCGGGCGGCTGTCGCCTTACGGAAGGCGACAGTCGCCTCGCCCGACCGAAGAAATCATTTGACACGGGTGAATCACTCATGATATGGCTGGTGAAAACCCAGTGATCTAGATATCACGAGGAGGTGATAGAGACAGTGACCCCGGTGGAGGCCGGGGGCGCGGGGCCTAACGCGTAAAAAGCAAGCCGGGAGGGGTCGGGCGCTCTCGAACCCGGTCCGAGAGCGCCCGACCCCAGCTAAATCCGCCGAGGAGCACTCGGCAGAACAGGCCAGGCCCGGACCTGGCCCGGGGGAGATTGTAGATGAACCAGGCAGCTACGTACAGCTATCTCGTGGAGACAGCCGAGCAGGTTCCGCTGCATCTTAAGGGCCGCGCTCCGTTCGTGCTCCCGAACACAGAGGCGATCCTGCGGTGGCCCGAGAAGGACGTTCTCGGCTCGAGTGGTTGCGTGGCCATGGCCGGCGCGATCGAGTTCCAGACGCAGATCACGCCCGGCCTACTGACCGACGTCTCCGATCCGGATGAGCTCTACCAGGCGGAGATGCGGGCTACCCATCGCTTTCGCTGTGTCTACGACCCGGAAATCCAGCGGGGTGTCAAGGAGACCAGCAGCGGGAAGAAGGAATTCCTCCGGCCGAGCGAGATCGAGTCGATGATCCAAGATATCGACCAGAATCGCTTCGAGTGTCCGCAGCTCATGTGGAATCTCAGGGCCGGGGAGACGGTCTGGGTATACGTGCGCGAGCCTCGGGAACTTCGGATCTACGAGGGAGTCGCCACCCGCCCTGACACCAACCATCGACACCACGCCATCGTGCGTGTCCACCGCCGCTACCTCCAGTGGATCCGCGACACCGGGTCCATGGAGATGGGATCCTATAATCCCCAGCGCGCCTATGGCCTGGTGATCTATACGGATGACTTCAAGGGCGAGGCGCACCGTTTCTACGTCTACAACTTCTTGGGGTGGCGGGTGTCGCCCAGCACCGCGCACTTTATCGAGTCCAAGACCGCCGCGCCCAATTTGCACTCGCGGCTGGCTCGAGAACTGATGGAGCGGTCATCGGTGCTGGGCAGCGCCAACGTCGAGATCTTGGGCAACCATCTATCGCGGAACTCCGCCAAGATGGTGACCTTCGGGACCATTGTGGAGGCATTGAAGGGAGGCTTCCACAACATCGTCGAGGACAAGTACGAGGACATCAGGAACTTCATGCTCGACTTCCTGACGGCCCTGGGCAATGTGAGGCCAAAGGAGATCGGCTTGCTGTCCGTTGCTCAGCGCCAGCGCGTGCGCGAGTCGTCGGTGGCAGATCAGGCGGTGATGTGGCACGCCTACATCCGCTTCGCCGCGAGGCTGTGGGAAGACGGATCGAAGTCTGATGAGATGGTGGCCGTGCTCGCAGAGCCATACATCTACGCAGGACAGAACGGCAGCTACACGGGGGACTTGTTCAGTCGGAACAACCCGTTGTGGTTGGACAAAGGAGTGATGGCGCCCGGCAAGAAGGGTCCCCAGGTAGTCAATAACCGGCAGGCTCGGCAGGGAGCGTTCGAGCTTCTCTGCGAGCGTACGGGAGTTGCACCCCGGGCTGGAGCCGTGACCGTCTAACGGCCCAAAGAGCTACCGAGCTGATCCACGGGCGCCGAGGATCAAACCTCGGCGCCCGTGCTGTTTTGCGAAGCCGCGCCGGAGTGCAGCGGAGGCGCACGTCGAGGTGGAGCCGCTCGGGGGGAGGAGGCCGGCCGCGCGGAAGGTGGGGGTGCGACCCGAGCCGAGCGTGACGAGCGGAGAACGGTCAATGAGGCCGACGTGGCCTATCTGAGAATGGAAGGCAGGGAGTCCCGATGGTGTTCCAGGGTTATTACTACAGCGGCACGCAGGGCACGGTCCAGGTCCTCACGTGGACCCATCGCGGTGTCCTCGAGGAGTATCGGGCCGACTTCGAGGAGTTCCTGAACGGATTCACGGCGGACTGATCCCCACCCGTCCGACGCGCCGGGCTCGGCCGCCGGTGTACAATGGCGACCAGGAGGCTCGTGCCCCGCCGGTGACCTACCAGGCCCCCCCGCTCCTCGAGGCGGCTCTCGCGGACGGGCGGATCTCCCCCGACGCCCTCGACCTCTACCGGAGCTTCGAGCGCCGCTACGCCTTTCCGCTCGACGCGTTCCAGGTCCGCGCGATCGGCGCGCTGCTCGAGGGGTCCTCGGTCATCGTGTCGGCGCCGACCGGCGCGGGCAAGACGCTGATCGCGGAGTTCGCGATCCACCA
The DNA here is from genome assembly GCA_964416315.1 of uncultured bacterium. Taxonomy (GTDB): domain Bacteria; phylum Methylomirabilota; class Methylomirabilia; order Rokubacteriales; family DASRDR01; genus CAYQDR01. The sequence goes on along the minus strand of CAYQDR010000122.1, from coordinate 8,750 downwards.
GGCGCTGCGGGAGAAGACGCGCATCGCCTACACGACCCCGCTCAAGGCCCTGTCCAACCAGAAGTACGCGGACTTCTGCCGGCAGTTCGGGGTCGCCGAGGTGGGGATCCTCACGGGCGACGTGAAGGTGAACCCCCGGGCGCCCGTCCTGGTCATGACGACCGAGATCCTCCGGAACATGTTCTACACGGGGACCCTCGAGGGCCTGAGCGACGTGGTGCTGGACGAGTGCCACTACATGGGAGACGAGGGGCGCGGGACCGTGTGGGAGGAGATCATCGTCAACGCGCCGAAGGACGTCACCCTCGTCGCGCTGTCGGCGACCGTCGCGAACATCCGCGAGATCGCCGAGTGGATCAGCTTGGTCCACCGTCCCATCGTCCCCGTCATCCACCCGCGGCGGCCGGTACCGCTCCAGTACCTGGTCGCCGACGTCGAGGCCGAGATCCACCCGGTGGACCTGGTCCGCGCCGGGCGCGCGCGCCTCGCGGGGATCGAGGCGGGCGACCACAACCGGCGCGGGCGCTTCCATGCCCGGCCCGTCGCCCCGGTCACCGCGATGATCGAGGAGCTCGCGTCGCGCCAGTGGCTGCCGGCGATCTACTTCATCTTCAGCCGCGTGGGGTGCGAGCGGGCGCTGGAGGGCGTGCTCGGCGACGGGCAGCCGCTGCTCGACCGGGCCCGGCGGCGCGAGGTCGAGCGGGCGATCCGGGACGCCGTCGAGGAGACGCCCGTGCTCGGGGCGTCCGACCTGAACCAGACGATCTTCCAGGCGATGGCCCTCGGGGTCGGCGCCCACCACGCGGGGATCCTCCCGAGCCTCAAGCGCCTGACGGAGCTGCTCTTCGAGCGGGGGCTCGTGCGGGTCGTGTTCGCCACGGAGACGATGAGCCTCGGGATCCACATGCCGGCCCGGAGCGTCGTCCTCCAGGGGCTCACGAAGCGGACCGACCGGGGCTTCCGGACGCTCAGCCACAACGAGCTGACCCAGATGGCGGGGCGCGCGGGGCGGCGGGGCATCGACCCCGAGGGCCAGTGCGTCATCGCGCTGGACGCCCGCGACAGCGTCGAGGAGCTGCTCGCCGTCGTGGACGGGCCGCCCGAGCCCATCGCGAGCCAGTTCCGGCTCGGTTACGGGTCTGTGGCCCTGCTCATCGGCACCGTCCGCGACGAGACGGCGATCCGGCGCATCGTGGAGTCGTCGTTCGGCCAGCACCAGCGGCTGCGCGGGATCCGGCGGCTCGAGGAGGAGGCCGCCGCGGCCGGCGAGGCGCTCACCGAGGCGGAACGCTACGCGGCCCCCTGCGGCGACTTCGCGCGGATCGGCCGGTACCGCGCCCTCCGCGCCGAGATCGAGGCCCGCCGCCGGGCGCTCGGCGCGCGGGCGCGTCAGAGCCGGGAGCGGCCGGCCGCCGACCTGGAGCCGGGACGCCTCGTCCTCCTCCGGCAGCGGGGCGGGAGCGGGCTCGGCGTCGTCCTGGGGACCCACCGCCTCCGCGGGAACCGCGTGCTCGTGGACACGCTCCTCCCGCACGGCTCGGTCATCCGCACGAAGGGCGGGAACGTCAAGCGGGTGTTCTGGGCGACCCCCCCGGTGCTGCTCCCGCCCGCGATCCGGGACCTCGCGGCGCACCACCGCGGCTGGGGGCGGGAGTTCCGGGAGACGCTCGGCCGCGACGGCGCGGCGCTGATGGCAAGGCTCAGCGGGCTCGACCTCCGGCACCTCCTCGAGCGGGAGCGGGGTGACGCCCCGGAGGACTCGCTGGAGCAGATCGAGTGCCACGCCTGCCCGTGGGGCGCCACCACCCGCTGCGACGCGGCCTGGAAGGCGATCGAGAAGCACCGGGCGCGGGCGGAGGAGCGCGCGCGCGCGTTGGACGCGGTCCGGAACGCGCTCTGGCAGGAGTACCGGCGCGTCGTCGAGGTGCTCGACGCGTTCGACGCCGTGCAGAAGGGCGAGCTCCGCCCGAAGGGCCGGCTCGTGGCGGCGCTCCGGCACGACCACGAGCTCCTGGTGGCCGAGGCCGTCTTCCGCGGGATCTTCGACGAGGCCGGCCCCGCAGAGGTCGCCGCGCTCTGCTCGTGCCTCACGGAGGAGGCGCGCTCCGGCGAGGAGGGCCCCCCGCGCGCGTTCCTCAAGCAGCGCCCGAAGCTCCGCCGGCGCGTCCGGCAGCTCGACGAGGCCGCGGCGGCGATCCTCGCGGTCCAGCGGCGCGTGGGCCTCGTGCGCCCGGCGGCCGTGCAGGCGGGCTTCGTGGCGGCGGTCTACCGGTGGGCGTCCGGCGACGACGACTGGCCGCGCGTCGTCGCCCAGGCGTTCGGGGGGCACGAGGGCGACCTCATCCGGGCGATGCGCCGGCTGATCGACCTCCTCCGCCAGCTCGGCGAGGCGCCCGAGGTCCCAACCGGTCTCGCCCGGACGGCCGAGGCCGCGGCGCGCGCCCTCGACCGCGGCATCGTCCTGGAATCCGCGCTGATCTGAACTGAATTACTCCGCGTCCCGGGTCTTGTGCAGAGCATTCGCGTCAGACGTGGGAGGTCCGGTCCGGCTCCTCCCCCTCGCGACGTCGGAACCAGCCCTCCAGAGCGTCCCGGGCTAGCTCGCGGGCGCCGAGGCCGAAGGCCAGCGCGAGGGCGAGGACCGCCCCCCCGAACGCGATGCCGAAGATCAGGAGGACCATCTCGCGGGCGATGTCGAGCTGCGTGAGCGCCACGCCGGCCGCGGCGGCCAGCGTCAGCCATCGCACGAGCGCGGCGATGAGCGGGGCGCCGGAGACCTGGGCGTTGACCACGGCGATGAGCGTCGCCTCGGCGAGGAAGTGCGCCAGGAGCCACCCGATCACCAGGACGAGCACCGCCACGAGGAGGTTCGGGAGGAACCGGATGGCCAGCGCCGCGAGGCGGGCGGCGGCGGGCATGTCGAGCGCCTCGACGCCCATGAGGAGCGCGACGGCGAAGAGCGTCCAGAACACGAAGCCCCCGAGCGTCTCCGAGGGCGTCCGGCGGATCCCGTGACGGCTCAGGATCACCGTGAGCCCCCACCGAGCGCAGCGGCCGTCGAAGTCCACGGTCCGCAGGAGCCGCACGGCCAGGCGGCGTGCCAGGGCGGCCACGACCAAGCCCGCTAGCAGGAGCGTCGACGCGGCGAGAACCCGCGGGGCCACGAAGGCCAGGCGGTTCGCCACATCCCGAAATGACGTGACGAGGATGTCGATCCACGCCTCGCGCATGGGCTACCTCCATCGAGCCGCGAGGCGTGGCTTCTCCGCCTCGAAGGCCCGCCCGATGTTCTCGAGGATCTCCGGGATCCGGGCCGGTGACCGGGGCCGCGCTTCGAGCAGGAAGGCCGCGACGCGGCCCAGGTAGAGGGGGGTCAGCGCCCGCAGGAGGTGCTCCCGCGGCAGACGCCGCTCGTGGTGAGTCACGGCGAAGTCGGAGACCACGCGGGCCCAGGTGGGCAGGGGGAACCGAAACTCGTCCGGAGCGAGGAGGCCGAGCGGGTAGAGCTGGCTCAGCGTTGTCTCGGGCATGATCTGCTCCCAGACCGGGAGCAGGTCCTTCAGACCGAGCTTGAACGCACGGACCATCCGCTCGACGCCGGGCTCGCGGCCCTCCGCCTCGACTGCCGGGGCGCCCGGATCGCCTACGCCGGAGACGGGCTGGCTGCCCCGCACGTCCAGCCACGCCTCCCGGTGGATCTCCATCAGGGCGAACAGGGGCCCGACGGTCCGGACCAGCGTGGTCGCTACGTCGGGCTGGACTCCTGGGTCCAGTCCCTTCCTCCCGAGGTGAGCTTCCGCGACTGCCACGCCTCCGGCCAGGGCCTCCGTGGGCAGCCACACCTCCACGCCGTGGGCCACCCACTCGCTCCGCCAGGCGTCGCTCCCGAGGAGCCGGTCGATCAGGCCTCCGGAGAGTCCCGCGCAGCCGCCCACGAGTTGCCGGATCCGCTTGCCGTAGAGGGCGCGAGTCACCGGGGCCAGCAGGTTCGTGGTGAGGGTGCCCTCCCACGCCGCGAGCGTGTACGCCGGTGAGACGTAGTCGACTCCGGCGTCGAGGACCGGGTGCAGGAGCTCCCGGATCCACTCGGGCCGGAGACCCGTCAGCGCGCAGTCCAGCAGCCCGACAGCCCGGACGCCGAGGTGGCGCGCGACGGCCAGGATCGCGAAGATCGCCCGGCCGCGATGGCGGGGGCCCGCGTACTCGAGGTACCGGACAGGGGGATCGGGGGCCGCCGCCTCCATCCCCGCGCTGGTCGCGTCGCGGGTGCCGTCCTGCGACCCCGCGTCGGCCACAAGCAGGGCCGTCCTCAGGCCAGAGAAGTGCCGCGCGAGCCCGGCCCTGACGGCGTCGAGCACCTGGCCGACGTATCGGGCCTGGCCCGAGACGTGGACGCCGACGACGAGCTCCATCGGCCCCAGGGCATCGACCGCCGCGAGGCTCTCGGCCGTGAGGATCCGCTCGAGCCGCTCCGCCTCGGGCATCCGGCGACACCCTATGCCGCGAAGCTGGCCAGGAGCGCGAGGTAATCCCCGAGGTGGCGGGTGATGAGGAAGGTCCGCCGGACGTACTCCCGCGCGGCCCCGCCGAGCCGGGCGGCGAGGTCGGCGTCGCCGAGGACCTGCCGGATGCGGAGGGCAGCCCCCTCCACGGAGCTGACGACGTAGCCGGTGACCTCGGAGATCACCTGGGTCGGGATGCCTCCGGCGGCGCTGCCGATCACCGGCTTGCCCTTCCACATCGCCTCGGCCACCGCGAGGCCGAAGTCCTCCTGCAGGGGCTTGTGCACGACGATGGCGGCGGCGCGCTGGAGCGCGTTGATCTCGCGAGCGGCGTCGGGGGGCAGGACGAGCGGGTGGAGGTCCGGATCGCCGGCCGCCATCTCACGGACCTCGGCCAGCACCGCGGTCCCCTCGGGGGTGTCGATGGCGCCCCCGCCGGCCAGGACGAGCCGGCAGTCCACGTGCTTCTTGACCAGCCTGTAGGCTCGGATGACCCCGATGGCGTCCTTGGTCCTCGCGAACGACGCCACCTGGAGGAGGATCGGCTTGTCCCCGGGGACGCGGAGGCGATCCAGGACCTGCCGGACCTCGCTGCGGCTCAGCTCCTGGTTCTTCTCGTTCAGCGGGTCGATAGACGGATGGATGATCAGCGTCCGAATCGGGAGCCGCTGGGCGAACCTGGGCAAGGAGAACACCGCACCGTCGTAGCGGGTCAGATCCCGCTGGACCAGGTACCAGACCCGTCGGTAGGCGCGGGAGAGGTCGCCGTAGCAGCGCCAGACCCAGCGTCCGCCGTCGGGTCGGTGCCGAACCAGGGGTAGCGGCGCGAGATCGTGGACCATCACAAGATCCGCGTCCAGCGGGAGCTTGGTCGCGTTCGCGGCCGCGGTGTCCCCGTACGAGCGCAGCGCGGCCCCGGTCACCTGCCGTTCGAGACCGCCCAGGGCTGCCTCGAGGAGGCGGACGGTGGCGTAAAACTCCGGGTCTCCGACGACCACCTCCCAGGCTGCGTCGATCCCCAGGTCCTGCATCATGGGGACCAGCCGCGTCAGGGTCTCGGTCGACCCGCCCCCGAACCGGCTGGCGTTGACGTGGAGAAAGCGTCGCCCCCGCAGCCGCTCGGCCAGGCGGAGCAGCAGTTCGATGGTCCCCCGGGGTGCGACCTCCCGATAGTCCTCGAGCCGGGCCGGGGTCAGGATCCCGCTCCTTCCGCGAGCGCCTCGTCGCAGAGCTGGATCAACCGGGCCCGCGTCCGCTCCAGGGTGTCGGCGTACGGGCTCACCGCGCGGATCCTCGCGGCGAGCCGGGGCAGTCCGAGTCCGCGCTCGAGCCAGGCGGCGAAGTCGTTCTGGCCGCGCCCGAGCCGCAGGCGCGCCTCCACCAGATGGTGGTAGATGGCGCTGACGTCCACCTCGAGCAGGGCGTGGCGAAACTCGGGGAGAGTCCGCGCCTGGACCCCCGTCGGGATCTCCACGATGCGGGACTGGAGGAACTCGAACGGGTCGCCCAGGATCGTGCCCGGGACGATGGACAGGCTCCGCAGGTGGTCGTCGATGACCGCGACCAGCTCCTCCCGGAGGGTCTGGAGGTCCGGGAACTCCGCCGGGTCGACCATCGCGAGGCGCTCGCCCAGGGCCCGATCGCCGACATGAGCCGCGACCCACGTCGCGAAGTCGTTCGGGTAGAGCCCGGCGACGAATTTGTGGCGGAGGAGGAAGCCGTGCGTGTGGTAGTAGATGGAGTCCAGGGGCACCTGCTCGATCAGCTCGGCCAGCTGGCGCTCGTTCTCCGCGCGGACCCCCACGAACTCGCGGAGCTCCAGGCAGGCGACGAAACCGAAGGGTCCCTCTCCCGGCCGCAGCTCCGGCGCCTCGGCCTTGGGCGTGACCGTGACGGCGCGGCGCAACCCGTGGAGGGGAATCTCGAGCCACGCCGGGCGGTGGTTCAGCTCGTAGCGGAGCTCGTAGATCGCCTTGTCGAGCTCGAAGACCCGGAGAACCGCGTCGAGCGTCTGGCGCTCGCGCGGCAAGAGCTGTGCGCCCCGCTCCCGGGTCTCGGCCAGGTATCCCTCCAGGAATGCGGTGCGGACCCCGTCTTCCCACGCGTCCGCCCACGGCGCCAGCCGCCCGCTCCCGGCCGCGTCCGCCTCGCCCGCCTCTGCGGCCCGGAGCAGCGCTGCCCGGGCGGCGTACGCGAAGGATCGCAGCATGCCCGCCACGTCCTTGAGGGCGCACTGCTTCGCTCGCCGCTCAGCCAGGGGGCGGGCCGGCTCGCCCTCGAAGTCGACGATCACGAAGCCGCCCGCGGTCCTCAGGACCTGGCCCAGGTGGTAGTCGCCGTGGATCCGGATCTTCGCCACCGGCTCGGTCGCGAGCCCCTGCACCGCGGCCAGGCCCTCGCGAAAGCGCGGGGCCTCCTCCAGGGCCCGTCGGGCGACATCCCGGGGCGCGGCAGGCAGCGCATCGAGGGCCGCGGCGAGCTCGGCCATGACCCGATCCAGGTGCCGCTCCATCTGCGCGTGCCAGGCCGTGAGGTCCGCGGGCGTGATGGGCTCTACCCCCAGCGGCGAGTCGGGAGGGGCGGAGGCCAGCGCGACGTGGAGGCGGCCCGTGAGCGCTCCCAACTCCCGGGCCTCCCTCGCGTCCGCGGCCGCCAGCGCCCGGCCCAGGGCCGGGTTGGGCTGGCTGCCCGCATCCCGGCCGTTCACCGCCGCGTAGTATTCCGCGAGCCGCGCCTGCGTCGCCGTCCAGGCGTCGCCCTCGGTGGGGACGAACTCGTGAAGGACGCCGACGGTGGCGGGTTCCTCCCCCTGGAGCTCGTGCACGATGGAGCCCGCCAGCCGTGGGGCACCACGGAACTCTGTCTCGCGCGTCAGGAAGTCTGTCAGCTCGAACTCGGGGTTCGGCCCCGGTTCGAGCTTCCGGAACAGTTTCAAGATCGCCTTTCCGTCCACCAGGAGCGAGGTGTTGCTCTGCTCGGCGGCCATGCGGACGACCTCGTGGGGGGGCTCCGGCAGAAGGTCTCCCAGCACCGGCGTGGGACTGAATCGGAAGACGCCGCGCTGCCCCGCGAGGGACCCGCCGCGCTGGACCTGCTCGACCAGCGCGGCGCAGAAGCGGAGGTCGTCCAGGGCCTCCGCGAGGCTCCCGTCCTCGAGGGAGACGTCGTCGTCCAGGAGGGGCACGAGGTAGCGTTCGGACTCTCCGTCCGTGAAGCTGACGCGGAACAGAGCCAGGAGCCCGCGCGTCCCGGAAACCGGCGCCCAGTCCACCGGCGTGACCGCCGCGATGGTGCGGGCCTTCGCGCCGAACCAGCGCTGCCCCGGCAGATGCGCCACCAGCGCGCTCGCAGCCCTCTCGACCAGCGGCTCGGCTGAGAGCGGCGTCCGTCCTCGCCCCCTAGACGACCGAGCCTTCGATCCCATAGGCCGTGTCCTCGGCGGCGCCGAGCCGGTGCAGCCTGAACCAGTAGAAACCGTACGGCCCCAGGCTCAGGAAGTAGGGATGGTCCCTGACGGTCGGGAAGCGCGTCCGACCCAGCATCTCCTCCGGCATGGCGCCGCTGAACTCGCGAAGATCGAGCTCCACGGGCTCCGCGGAGTTCGCGAGGTTGCATACCGCGAGAAAGGTCTCGCCCCGGTACTCGCGCAGGTAGGCGAGGACCCGGAGGTTGGTCGGGTGGAGGAATCGCAGACTCCCGCGTCCGAACGCGCGGGTGGTCTTTCGCGTCGCGATCAGCCGCCGCATCCAGCCGAGGAGGGACGAGGGCGTGCGGAGTTGCGCCTCGACGTTGACCGCTTGGTACCCGTAGACGGGATCGGCGATCACGGGGCTGTAAAGCTGCGCCGGGTCGGCGCGGGAGAATCCGGCGTTCCGATCCGCGGACCACTGCATCGGGGTGCGGACGCCGTGACGGTCCCCCAGGTGGATGTTGTCCCCCATGCCGATCTCGTCGCCGTAATAGACGATGGGCGTGCCGGGGAGCGAGAAGAGCAGCGCGTTGAGGAGCTGGATCTTCGCCCGGTCGTTGTCCAGGAGAGGGGCGAGTCGACGCCGGATCCCGATGTTGAGCTTCATCGTCGGATCCTGCGCATAGGCGTAGTACATGTAGTCTCGCTCGGGGTCGGTGCACATCTCCAGGGTCAGCTCGTCGTGGTTCCGGAGGAAGAAGCACCACTGGCAGGTGTCCGGGACGGCGGGGGTGTGGCGGAACATGTCCACGATCGGCTGCCGGTCGGCCCGGTGGACC
>CAYQDR010000121.1:0-14502 GCA_964416315.1 uncultured bacterium | reverse complement strand
CGGCGATCCGGACCAAGGACAGCGCCCTGGGGGCCCGCTACCGGCGCGTCATGCGTCATCGCGGCCATAAGAAAGCCGTGGTGGCGGTGGCACATGCGATGCTGCGGGCCGTGTACCACATCCTGGCCGACGGCACGCCGTACCGCGACCCCGGCCCCAACTACTACGACCGTCGCCACGCGCAGCGGGTCACGCGCCGCGCGATCGAATTGCTCGAGCGCCAGGGCTACCGTGTGGTGCTCGAACCGGCTGCCTGAACGCGAGGTCACGATCGCGGGTGATTTTCTGAGCAGAGCGCAAGCAGTTGAACCAGAGGCAAACATCATGAGCAGTCCCGAGAGCGACAAGGTCTTCACTGGCTCAATTCCGAAGTTCTATGAAACGTCTTTGGTTCCCCTGCTCTTCGAGCCCTACGCTGCGGATCTGGTGAATCGTCTAGCTTCGAGATCTCTTACTCACGTACTCGAGATTGCCGCCGGCACGGGTGTCGTGACTCGCAATCTAGCATCCGTTCTACCCGAAAGCGTCTCCATCGTCGCCACGGACCTGAATCAACCGATGCTGGACCTGGCTGCAGCGATTGGGACCACGCGCCCCGTGGAGTGGCGTCAGGCAGATGCCATGCAACTGCCCTTCCCGGACGGAACGTTTGACGCTGTTGTGTGCCAGTTTGGAGTCATGTTCTTCCCCGAAAAGTCGAAGGCGTTTTCGGAGGCACGTCGAGTGCTCAGGTCGGGAGGGGTCTTCATTTTCAACGTGTGGGATCGGATCAAAGAAAACGAATTCGCTGACACCGTAACGGCGGCACTCGAATCGCTGTTTCCTAAGGACCCGCCGCGCTTTCTGGTTCGCACCCCCCACGGGTATTGCGACCGCCCGACCATCGAGCAAGACCTTGCAAAGGGCGGGTTCACTGCGTCACCCCAAATCAGCACGGTTGCGGCGCGCAGTCGGGCAGAATCTCCCCGGGTTCCGGCGGTCGCGTACTGCCAAGGGACTCCGCTACGAAACGAGATCGAGGCACGCGACGCCGCGCGGATCGGCGAAGCAACGGACCTTGCGGCGGAAGCCATCGCCCAGCGGTTCGGGCGGGGGGCTGTAGATGGCAAGATTCAGGCGCACATTGTCACCATCGAGAACTGACAGCCGCGAATTGTGCGTGTTGCGCTCTAACAGCCAAGACCCGCATCATCCGTATCGGCAGCTCACGGGGCATCCGGGTCCCCAAAGTCCTCCTGGATCAGGCAGAGGTACCCGATGAGGTCGAGCTCCGCGCCGAGCCAGGACGTCTCGTCGTCCAGGCTGTACGACGCCCCCGCGCGGGCTGGGCTGAGGCGGCGCGGGCCATGCGCGAGCGGGGTCAAGATCAATTGCTCGACGAACCGACCGCGACCCGCTTCGATCAGGAGGAGGGGGAGGGGCGGTGACCCGGACGACCCGGGGGCGCGGTGAGGTCCATCTCGTTCGTCTGGATCCCGCGATCGGTAGCGAGATTCGCAAGACCCGCCCCTGCCTCGTCGTGTCGCCGGACGATAGACCGCTCCAGCGGAGCGGACCGGTTTTGCCGGCCGCTGAGCGCGAGCGTCAGCGCTGTACAAGCTCGTAGTCGGCGGTTGCACCGAGGCACCTTTAGAGGTGCAGTTAGACGTACTCCTGGGGGTGGGTCGACGCATGGCGAAAGTACCAGATCATGCCGGTGACCGATCTGCGTCAAGACGCGGCGGCAGCACTCAAGCGGGTGCGGGCGTCCAAACAACCACTCGTCATCACGCAGCGGGGCAGGGCGGCAGCCGTCATGTTGAGCGTCGAGGTCTATGAAAGGGCGGAGCACGAGCGCCAGCTGCTGCGACTCCTCGCCCAGGGCGAGAAGGAGATAGCTGCGGGCCGGGGCCATGACCTGGACGAGGTATTGGACGAAGCGGACACGCTCCGCGCGCGCCCGTCGAACTGCTCGCGTCACCACCACTGGGTGCGCCTCACCCTCCAGAGGTAGTAGTCCCAGGTCCCCACCACCCCGCAGTAGACGAGGACGACCAGCGAGACCAGCAGCGCGACCGGCAGGGGCCAGAGCGGGAAGACGCCCAGCACCAGGAGCACGAGCCCCTTGGCGTACAGTCCCTTGCGGAAATACCAGAGCGGCCCGAAGATGAACGCCGGCCAGCTCCAGCTCGGCGAGAACCGCCCGCCGCGGCGCGCGAAGACGGCGAACGCGGGGTCGTGATCCTCGGAGGGCAGCCCGGCCCGCGCCGCGGGCACGAGGATCACGGCGGCCGGCGGGGCCCCCGCCACGTAGAGCTCCCGCAGGAGCGCCGGGGCCTCCTCGTCGCGCAAGCGGACGCGCGTGACGAAGCCGGCGCCGCCCAGCGCCGCCTCGATCGCGCCGGGCTCGGAGGACCGGAAGCGCGCCGCCAGCCAGCGCGCGACCTCCCCGCGGAGCCGCGCGTCGGCGAGCCGGGCGACGCGCAGCTCGTAGAGCCGCGGCTCGGCTCGCGGAGCCGCCGCGCCCACGATCTCCCTCAGAGCGCCAGCTTGGCCATCATCCGGACGACGTCCGGGTGGCCCGTCCCGCAGATCAGCGTCGTGACCCCCGCCGCTCGCCACGCCGCGAGCCGCTCGCCGATCCGCTCGGGCGGCCCGCAGAGCGCCGTCTCGTCCGCGAGCGCGTCGGGGACCGCGGCGATCGCCTCGTCCTTCTTCCCCGCGAGGTAGAGGTCCTGGATGCGCCGGGCCTCGGTCTCGTAGCCGTAGCGGCAGGCGAGGTCGTTGTAGAAGTTCTTCCCGCGGGCCCCCATGCCCCCGACGTAGAGGGCCAGCCGCGGCTTCACCTGGGCGAGGCAGGCCTTGACGTCGGGCCCGCAGACGATCGGGACGGTCGGCGCCACGTCGAACCCCGCGTGCGGGCGCGCCCGGCGCGCGAAGCCGTCCTCGAGCCACGCCCGGTAGAGCCCGGCGCGCTCGGGCGAGAAGAAGACCGGCAGCCACCCGTCCGCGATCTCCGCCGCGAGGGCCACGTTCCTGGGGCCGATCGCCGCGATGTAGATCGGGAGATCGGGCCGCCCGTGCAGGATGCTCCGCAGCGGTTTGCCGAGCCCCGTCGCGCCCGGCCCCGCGTACGGGACCTGGTAGTGCTCGCCCCGGTGCTCGAGCGGCTTCTCGCGAGAGAGGATCGCCCGAACGATCGTCACGTACTCCCGCATCTTGGGGACGGGCCGCCCGAAGGGTTGGCCGTGCCAGCCCTCGACGACCTGGGGGCCGGAGACACCGAGGCCGAGGAGGAACCGCCCGCCCGACAGCGCGTCGAGCGTCATCGCGGTCATCGCCGTCATGGCGGGGGTCCGCGCCGCGATCTGCATGATCCCCGTGGCGAGGCGGATCCGGAAGGTGACCGCGCCCAGCCACGCGAGCGGTGTCACGGCGTCCGAGCCGTAGGCCTCCGCCGCCCAGACGGAGTGGTAGCCGAGGCGCTCCGCGTCCTGGACGAGCTGGACGTCCACCCCCAGCTTCGCCCCCGAGTAGCCCAGGTTGAGCCCGAGTCGCATGGCCGCTTCCCCTCCGCCCGCCGGTCAAACGTAGTCGTCGAGGACCACGACGGCGATTCCCTCCGCCTTCAGCCGTCGAAGCTCGCGATCGTTGGTGACGAACGCGCCGGCCCTCTCGGTCAGCGCGGTCGCAAGGTGGAGGGCATCCGGCGTCCTCATCCCGTACCGGGCCCGCAGGCGCGCGGCCTCCTTCGCGGCCGCGTAGCTCGGTGCGACCAGGGTCGTGTGCGGCAGGCCGAGCACGAAGCGCTCGAGGGCGGCAACCCGGTCCTGGCGATCCTGCGCGAAGGGTCGAACGAGGAGCCCGGTCACGGAGATCGTGCAGAGCACGGCCGCGGGGGCGCCCTCCGCCACCGCGGCAAACGCGGCCTCGGTCAGCTCGGAGTACGGGCTCACGTCTTCGAGATGGTAGATCAGCATCGAGCTGTCGAGTCCGACCTTGGCGTATCGTCGCAGGTCGCCGCGGAACCTGGCGGTCTTCACCGCCATGACGCCCGCTCCCCCTCCAGATAGCGTTCCACCTCGCGCCGATCCTTACCCCACGTCCCCCTGAGCGCGCCTCGGGTGGCCCGGGCGTACTGGGCCCGGGGCGTCAACACCACGCGGCCGGCTTCAAGGGTCACCAGCAGCTCGTCGCCCTCTTCGACCCCCAACGCCTCGCGCATCTCCTTCGGGAGCACGAACTGCCCCTTCTTGCTCAGCTTGACCGACCGTCGTGTAGTCATACCAATTACCTCTTGGTCAGATCTTAGCACGCTCGGTATGACCGCTGCTACACGGCGCCCGTGAGGAACCGCGCGATCTCGCGCCCGACGCGGTCGCCCTGCTCCTCGGGGACGAAGTGCCCGGCGTCCTCCACCACGCGGAACGTCGCCCCCGGGAAGAGCCCGGCGAACCGCCGGCCGGTCTCGAGCGGGAAGACGCGGTCCCGGTCGCTCCAGAGGACGAGCGTCGGCCAGGCGTGGCGCCCGAGCGCCGCCCGCGTCTCGGCCATCTCGCGCGCGCCCGGGTCCTCGGGCCGGGTGGGGATCATCGCCGGGAAGGCCCGCGCCCCGGCCTTCGAGGCGAGGTCCGGGAACGGCGCGTCGTAGGCGCGCACCATCTCGTCGGTGACCCGGGCCCGGTCCGCCGCCGCCCGCCGGACCACGAGTCCCGCGGGGAGGTCCGGCGTCCGGGCAGCGTAGGCCCGCCAGGCCTCGAGCCCCTCCGAGAGCGGCTCGTCGCCGCCGAAGAGGCCGGTATTGAGCACCACGAGCCGCCGGACGCGCTCCGGGTGCGACGTCGCGACCCGGAGCCCGATCGGGCCGCCCCAGTCGTGGACGACGAGCGTCAGGTCCCGGAGGTCGAGCGCCGCGACGACCCGCTCGATCGCCGCGACGTGCATGGCGTAGGTGTAGCGCGCGTCCTCCGTCCACTTGTCGGACTTCCCGAAGCCCAGGTAGTCGGGCGCGACCGCCCGCGCGCCGGCTGCGACGACGTGCGGGATCACCGCCCGGTAGAGATAGGACCAGGTGGGCTCGCCGTGGAGGAGCAGGACCGGCGCGCCGCGGCCCTCGTCCACGTAGTGGAGGCGCATCCCGTCCCCGTCGAGGAAGCGCGGCGCGAACGGGTAGCCGGGGAGATCGCGGAACCGCGCCTCCGGCGTCCGGACGACCGGCATGCGGGGACTCTCGCCCAGCGACGCGGCCGAGTCAAGCCCTGCGGCCGCCACGTCGAAAAGCTTGGTGAGCGTCAGCGGCCGGGGCGTGGCCGCGAGGAGGTGCAGATATGCGGCGTGTCCTGTTGCTGGCGATGGCCGTGGTCCTGAGCGCCTGCGCGTCGACCCCACCCCAGCCGTCGCGAGCCGAGTTCCCGGGCATCCCGGTGCCCGAGGGGCTCGCCCTCGAGACGGACCGATCCACCATCATCGAGTCCGATCGGATCAAGGCCGCCCGACTGGTCTACCGGGGGCGACTCGAGCCGGAGAGCCTGGCCACCCTCTACCGCTCGACCCTCGAGACGAGCGGCTGGCGGCACGTTTCCTCGACCTCGACGGGGAAGGGGTTCCTCCAGGTCTACGAGAAGCCGGGCGGCTCGCTCCAGGTGTCGATCTACGAGGGCGGCCTGTTCAACTGGTACACCTGGGTCGAGGTGGCCACCACTTACCTCATGGGCCCGACGCCCACGGCACCAGCCGCGGCCCGCTAGAGATCCTGGGAGGGGGGCTCCGCTCCCCTCCAGCAGGGTCGGCGCTCCCCCTCACCCTCGGCCTCTCCCCCACCGGGGGAGAGGGAACAGTCCCTTGACACCCGCCGGCCAGGAGCCGATCCTTCGAGCCGACAGGAGGGATCGGCATGAGCGCATCGGAGCTGGCGGCGCTGTCGGCGGTCGAATTGGTGGCAGGCTATCGCGCGCGGCGGTTCTCGCCCGTCGAGGTCGTGGACGCGGTCCTCGCGCGGATCGAGCGGCTGCACTCCCGGCTCAACGCCTTCTGCGTGGTCACCGCGGACCAGGCCCGGCGCGAGGCCAAGGCCGCCGAGCAGGCGCTCCACCGGGGTGAGGCCCTGGGTCCCCTCCACGGCGTCCCCCTCTCGGTCAAGGACATGGTGATCACGAAGGGGATCCGCACGACCTTCGGCTCGGCGATCTACGCCGACCACGTGCCCGACGAGGACGCGCCGATGGTCGAGCACCTCCGGGGCGCGGGCTGCATCGTCACCGGCAAGACGACGACCCCCGAGTTCGGCTACAAGGGCGCCACCCACGGCCCGCTCCTCGGCGTCTCGCGGAACCCGTGGAAGCTCGACCGGACCCCGGGTGGCTCGAGCGGCGGCGCCGCGGCGGCGGCCGCGGCCGGCCTCGGGCCGCTGCACACCGGGGGCGACGGCGGGGGCTCCATCCGGATCCCGGGGAGCTTCTGCGGTGTCTACGGCCTCAAGCCGAGCTACGGCCTCGTCCCGGCCTACCCCGCCTCGTCCGTGGGGACGCTCGCCCACCTCGGCCCGATCACCTGGACCGTCCGCGACGCGGCGCTCATGCTCTCGGCGATGGCCCGCCCGGACGACCGCGACCCGACCTGCCTGCCGGGGCCCTTTCCCGACTTCGTGGCGGCGTGCGACGCGGGGGTCCGGGGGCGGCGCGTCGCCTGGAGCCCGACCCTCGGCTATGCCCGGCTCGACCCCGAGGTCGCGCGGCTCACCGCGGCCGCCGCCCGGCGCTTCGAGGAGCTGGGTTGCCACGTCGAGGAGGTTCCCCGCGTCTCCGACGACCCGTACCCCTGCTGGGCCGTGCTCTTCAACGTCGGCCTGGCCGGGCGACTCGCCCCGTACCTCCAGGAGCACCGGGGCCGCATGAGCCCCTCGCTCGTCCCGATCCTCGAGGAGGCGCGGGCGCTCACCGGCGTGGACGTCGCGCGGGCGATGGCGGAGCGGGCGGCGTTCACCGAGGCCGTGCGGCGGTTCTTCGGGCGCTACGACCTGCTCCTCACCCCGACCCTCCCCGTGCCGGCCTTCGCCGCCGAGCGCGACACCCCCGAGGGCGCGCCGACGATCCTCTCCTGGGGCGCCTTCACCTATCCCTTCAACCTCACCCAGCAGCCCGCGGCGACCGTGCCGTGCGGGTTCACCGCGGACGGCCTCCCGGTGGGGCTCCAGATCGTCGGCCGCCGGCTCGCCGACCCCCAGGTCCTCGCCGCCTCCGCCGCCTTCGAGGCGATCCAGCCCTGGCACCGGAAGCGCCCGCCGCTCGACTGAGCGCCGATCCGCCAAGCCTGGCTCGCCCCGGGACGGCTGTGCTATCTTACTGGGGCAGTGCCCAAGCCGGTCGGGCGGCGACTCTTTAGGAAGTGGTCCGAATGACTGAAGGCGCGCTGCAGCGGATCGGACGCTACGAGATCCTGGCCGACCTGGGGCAGGGCGCCATGGGGGTCGTCTACGAGGCCCGCGACCCTCAGCTCGAGCGCGTCGTCGCCATCAAGACCCTTCGGCGCGACCTCGGCCTTCCCCCCGAAGAGTACGCCGACCTCAAAAAGCGGTTCTATCAGGAAGCCAAGGCGGCCGGACGCCTCAACCATCCCAATATCGTGATCATTCACGACGTCGTCGAGATCGACGAGATCCCCTACATCGTGATGGAGTATCTGAAAGGCCGAACCCTGGCCGAGCTCATCCGGACTTCGGGTCCGCTCAGCACCGAGCGGGTCGTCGACCTGGTCGCGCAGGTGTGCGGCGCGCTCGACTACGCCCACGCGAACGCGGTGGTCCACCGTGACATCAAGCCCGCCAACGTCATCGTCACCGCGAACGGGGTGGCGAAGGTCAGCGACTTCGGGATCGCCCGAATCGCGGGCAGCAGCGTCACCCGAACGGGCGTGGTCGTCGGCACCCCGGCCTACATGTCCCCCGAGCAGTTGCGCGGACGCGTTCCCGACGGGCGCAGCGACCTGTTCTCGCTCGGCGTGGTGCTCTACGAGGCCCTGACCGGCGTCAACCCGTTTCAGAGCGACGATCTCACGGCGACCCTGTACCAGGTCGTGCAGGTGGATCCTCCTCCCCTGCGGCAGCGGAACCCGAGCGTGCCCGTCTGGCTGGAGCGCGTCACCGCGCGGGTCATGGCCAAGGAGCCCGACCAGCGCTACGCGACCGCGCGCGAGCTCGCGCAGGCCCTCCGGGAGGCCTGGGAGGCGGCCGACGCCGCCGAGACGGTACGACTGGTCCCCGCGGGACCCGGTCCGAAGCGAGTGCGCAGGCTCCCGCGCGCCGCCCTGCTCGCGGCCGGCCTCCTGGTGGTGGTCGGCATCGGCGCGTGGGCGTTCTGGGGCCGGCAGTCCCCCGACGAGACGGCGCCCACGGCTGGGGCCGGAGCCGCGGCGGGGCCGATTGCGAGGGGCCAGGCCGGCACGCGCGCCGGAGTCGTGGCCGGCGCCATCGTCGTCACGACCGATCCGTCGGTCGAGGTGTTCCTGGACGGGGTGCCCAAGGGGCGGACGGGGGACCTGCCCCTGGTGCTCACGGGCGTCCCGGCGGGCGAGCGGCTGATCACCCTCCAGCGCGGCGCTCGCAAGAAGGAGCTGTCGGAGACGGTGCGGGAGGGCCAGACCCTGCAGGTCACCTACCACTTCGGGGACGACGGCGGCGACGCGCCGCTGGGCCAGTTGTTCGAAAAGACGCGCGACCGGCTCCTCGACACCGCGCGCGAGAAGCTCCGGGAGGTGGCCCCAGAAAGGCTGCGGGACCTGGTGCCCGAGAAGCCCCGCGAGACAACGCCCAGGAAGGGCAAGAAGGGCGGACCCGATGACTGACCCCGGCGCCGCGGGCCGCGCCGTGAGGAACCGTTCATGCCGAAACTGACCCTGGTCATCGAGCGCACACCGGTGGAGGTCTACGAGATGAACCGGCCGGTCATCCAGATCGGCCGAGTCGAAGGCATGGAGATCGTGATCGACAACGTCTCGGTCTCGCGGCAACAGGCCGAGATCCGCCAGGAGCGCAAGGGCTGGTCCGTGCGGGACCTGGGTTCCAGCAACGGGACCTTCCTGAACGGCGAGCGCCTGCCCCAGGAGCCAAGGATGCTCAAGGCGGGCGACGAGATCTCGTTCGGCAAGTTCTCCCTGTTCTTCGAGCGGGAGTTCAGCGAGCCGCTGCTCGCGGCCACGGTCGCGCCGACCCCGGGTACTGCCCGCCCCCCCGGCACGTACCATCTGAGCACGGCCGAACTGGAGCGTCTCCAGCAGGCCATTGCCACCAAGCGTCAGGCGCAGATCGACTGGGAGACGCCGGGGATGCGCGGCACCTACTACATCAAGGGTGACTCGACCGTGGTGGGACGCTCCGCGGGCAGCGACCTCCAGCTGCCGGTCTTCGGCCCGCGGAAAGGGCTCCTGTTCTCCCGGGGTCGCCACGGCTTCGAAGTGCGCAACCTCGCCGGGTGGTTCGGCTTCCCCTGGATGAAGGTCAACGGCAAGGTGACCACGCAGGCCGCGCTCAAGGGCGGGGACCGGATCGAGATCGGCGAGGTCCGGCTGACCTTCCTCGACGAGGTCCGCTGAGCCGCCCAGGCTGAGGCCGCAAGCGCCCCCAACCGAGCGCGTCGCCCGACTATCGCCGGCTCGCCGACCCCCGGGTCCGTCGGCCGTAATCCCTTCTGCCCGTCGAAAATGAGGCAAACGACGGATGGGCAGCCGTGCACCCGCGCCGGTACCGTGGACTCTGGAGCCCCTGGAATGCCGCAGCGCCTGATCTTCGGCCTCGCCTCGGTTCTGGCGCTGCTCGCGCTCTACACGGTGGCCGCGACCGCGTACGGGCGTCCCGGGGTGCTCCCGCCCACGACCGCCCTCGCCACCACCTTCGCGAGCCTGGTCACCGGCCGGGCCCCCGCCGCGGGCGCGGGACACCCCCATCCGGCCGACCACCTGGGCTTCCTCCTCCACGAGCAGGCAACGCTGCCGGGCGCACTGGCGGTCAGCACGGGGCGCGTCCTGTTCGGGGTGGGCGTCGGCGGCGCCCTGGGCGTCCTCCTGGGGTTCGCCATGGGCTGGCGGCCCGCGCTCGACGCCTACCTCCACCCGGTCTACGTCCTGGTCCGCTCGATTCCCCCGCTCGCGCTCATCACGTACCTCATGCTGTGGCTCGGCCACGGCGAGGCGCACCTCCTCGTGCCCGTCGTCTACGCCGTGCTGACCACCGTCGTGATCCCCACGTACCACGGCACCCGCGACGTGGCCGACGTGTATGTGCGGGCGGCCCGCGCGCTGGGGGCGGGCCCGGGCCTGCTCCTGTCCCGGGTCGTGCTCCCGGCCGTGAGCCCCGCGATGCTCTCCGGGCTGCGGTATGCCGTCGTCGTCGCCTGGATGACCACGGTCGGCGCCGAGATGCTGATGGCGGGCGACGGCGTGGGTCGTCTCGTCGTCGGCGGCGGGCTCTGGTCGTCGCGACACACGGTGGGCGTGGACCCCGCGGTGGTGATCGTCGCGATCGTCGCGCTGGCCACGGTCGGCTGGCTGATGGACCGGGCGGCCCGGGCGGCCGCCAACCGCCTGACCGCCTGGACCAGGGGGCGGCCGCGATGGTGAGGCGCGCCGTCGTCTCCTTCGCGGTCCTCGCCCTCGTCTACGGCCTCGTCGCCGAGCTGGCCGGGCCCCTGCTCCCGCGGCGGATCTGGCAGGGCACGCACTACGTGGAGGACGTGGAGCTGCTGCCCCGGTACGCCTCGCTCGCCGAAGAGGCCGTCTTCCTCGTGCGCGCCGAGATCCTCCAGGGCAGTCTCGTCGTGAGCGGCGCGCGCCTGCTCGCCGGGGTCCTGCTGGGGACGCTCGCGGGCGTCGCTCTCGGCCTCGCCATGGCGCGCGCGAGGCGGCTCGAGTACCTCGCCGAGCCCTGGGTGGCCTTTTTCCGGTTCACGCCCGCCTTCGCGCTCTTGCCGCTCTACGTGCTCTGGTTCGGCGCCGGCGAGGCGTCGAAGGTCCTCCTCATCGCGACGGCGGTCGCCATCGTCACCCAGCAAGGCGCGTTCGACGGCGCGCGCGCGGTGCCGCCGCTCTACCTCGACGCCGCGGCGGCCCTCGGCGCGCCGCCCCGGCTGGTCCGCCGGCGCGTCGTGCTGCCGGCTGCGCTGCCGCACCTGGTGACGAGCCTGCGGATCGCCGTGGCCCTCGCGTGGGTCACCCTGGTGGTCGCCGAGATGATCGCGCCGGAGATGCCGAGCCTCGGCTACCTCCTGACGCTCTCGAGCGTGTACCCGCGGGTGCCCTCCATCGTGATCGCCCTCGCGACCATCGGGGCCCTGGTGCTCGTCTCCGACGCGCTGGTGCTCGCCGCCTACCATCGGGCCACGCGCTGGATGCGGAGGCGCCATGACGACCGCTGACCTCCCCCCGGCGCGGCTCCGGGTCACCGACCTCGCCTACACCTACCCCGGGCGGATCCCCACCCACGCCCTGGCCGGCGTGAGCCTCGACGTCCACGACAACGAGTTCGTGGCCATCGTGGGCCCGGTGGGCTGCGGCAAGACGACGCTCCTGCGGCTCGTGGCCGGGTTCCTCCGCCCGACGGCGGGCACGGTCCTCCACGACGGCCGCCCGGTGACCGGGCCCCACCCGGAACGGGGGTACGTCTTCCAGGAGGAGGCGATCTTCCCCTGGATGACGGTGCGCGAGAACCTCGAGTTCGGGCTGCTGGCGCGCGGCACGCCGCCGCCCGTCCGCCTGGCGAAGGTGCGGGAGCTGCTGGCGCTGATCGAGCTCGAGGGCTACCCGGACGCGTACCCGAAGGAGCTCTCGTCGGGGATGTCGAAGATGGTGGAGGTGGCGCGGGTGCTGGCGACCGACCCGTCCGTCCTGCTGCTGGACGAGCCGTTCGGGTCGCTCGACGCCCAGACCCGCGCCCGCATGCAGGACGAGCTCCATCGCCTCTGGGAGGCGCGACGCACGACCGTCCTCATGGTCACCCACGACGTGGAGGAGGCCATCCACCTGGCCGACCGCATCGTGGTCCTCTCGCCCCGGCCGGGCCGGATCAAGGCCGACGTGAAGGTGGACCTGCCGCGGCCGCGGGCCCTGGAGGTCCGACTCTCCCCTGCCTTCGCCGAGATCAAGCGGACGGTCTGGGCCCTGCTGGGTCTGACGGGCTGACGCCGTCCGGGCCCCCCGTGAGGCTTCGGGGGGCCGTCGAGGCCCCCGCCGACGAGCGAGTGCCCGAGGACCTCGACACCTTCCGGACCTGAGGGGCGCAGCCATGAGTACGAAGCCGAGCCGGTCACGGGCGGCCGCCGGGGCGCGCGATGCGAGCCTCACGCGCCGGCTGGCGGACGCCTGTCACATCCTCGCCATGGAGGGGCAGGGCGACGCGGTGTGGGGGCACGCGACGGTCCGTCTCCCCGGGGCGGATACGTTCTGGATGAAGCCGGCAGGGCTGGGGCTCGAGGAGGTCGCGCCCGGCGACATGATCCTGGTGGACGTGGAGGGGCGGGTCGTCCGGGGCACGCGCCCCCGGCACAGCGAGGTGTTCATTCACAGCGAGATCTTCCGGGCCCGCCCGGAGGTGGGCGCGGTGGTCCATACGCACCCTGTTCCCTCCGCCGTCTTCGCCTCGCTCGGCGTTCCGCTGCGACCGATCACTCACGAAGCGACCAACTTCGTGCCGCCCGACGTCCCGCGCTTCGACGAGACGACCGACCTCATCGTCACCCAGGAGCGCGGCCGGGCGGTGGCCCGGGCGCTGGGGACCCGGCCGGCGCTCTTCCTGGTGAGCCACGGGATCGTGACGACGGGGGCCACCATCGAGGAAGCCACGGTGAACGCGCTCTTGCTGGACAAGGCGGCGGGGGCCCAGCTCCGGCTGCCCGGCGGGGTCCCGCGGCACTGGACCGCCGACGAGGAGGCGCTGGTGAAGCGGTCGCGCATCTACCACGCGGACAACCTGGCGAGCCGCTGGGCCTACCTCCTGCGAAGCCTGGCCCGGTGGGAGCGCCGGTCAGGGGCATAGCCGACGCAACCCCAACCCGCGGAGCTCCGGCGGCTCGCGGTCTTCTTCGCCGCCGTCTACTTCGTCCAGGGCTTCGCCGAGCCCAAGGCGGGGCTCGCCGCCCAGCCGATCTTCTTCCTCCTCAAGGACGAGCTCCGCCTCGGCGCCGCCGAGACCGCGACCTTCCTCGCGCTCGTCGGGATCGCGTGGACCGTCAAGCCCCTCTACGGCCTCCTCTCCGACCTCGTCCCCTTCCTCGGCTTCCGTCGCCGCTCCTACCTCCTCACGACGACGGCGATGGCCACGGCCGGGTGGCTCGTCCTCGCGCTCCTGTCGACGTACCCCTACGGGCTCACGCTCGCGATCCTCGCCCTCACGGGGCTGGGCCTGGCCTTCACCGACGTCCTCTGCGACGCCGTCATGGTGGAGGAGGGAAAGCCCCGCGGGCTCACCGGCCGGTTCCAGTCGATCCAGTGGAGCGCGATCTACGCCGCCAGCGTCATCGCGGGGGTCGGCGGGGGGTACCTCTCGGCCCATGTCTCCTACGCGCGGACGTTCCTCCTGGTCGCGCTCTTCCCGGCGCTCTCCTTCGCCGCCTCGGCCTATGCCGTCCGGGAGGCGCGGAGCCGCTTCGACCGCGCGACCGTCCGGGAGACGCTCGCCGCGCTGCGCGCGGGCGCCAGGTCCGGGCCGCTCTGGCGCGCGGCGGCGTTCCTCTTCCTCTGGAACTTCAGCCCGTCGTTCGGGGTGCCGCTCGAGTTCTACATGGTGGACGTGCTCGGGATCACGAAGATCCAGCTCGGCCTCCTCGCGACGATCGCGAGCGCCGCCTCGATGGGCGGGGCGATGGCGTTCGGGCGGTGGTTCCGGGGCGTTCCGCTGCCGCGGCTCCTGAATGCCGCGGTCGCGATCGGGGTCGCGGGGACGCTCGCCTACTACGGCCTCGTCGGCTGGTGGTCGGCCGTCCTCCTGAACGTCACCGTGAGCCTCGTGACCATGGTCGCGTTCCTCGCGACGATGGACCTCGCGGCGCGCGCCGTGCCGGCGCGGGCCGAGGGGACCTTCTTCGCGGCCCTCATGTCCGTCAACAACCTCGGGACGACGGGCTCCGCCGCCCTCGGGGGCTGGCTCTACGACCGGGTGGGCCTCAGCTGGCTGATCCTGATCAGCGCGGCGACGACCGCCGCCTGCTGGCTGCTCGTGCCGTGGCTCCGCGTCGAGCCCCGCCCGGGCGCGGTCGAGGGTCGCCAGGCCCCGGGCGACTGAGCTACGATGCCCCCCGTGGCCGCCTTCATCGGGCTCTGGATCCTGCTGGCCCTCGCGATCCCGGTCGCGGCGATCGTCGCCCTGATTCTCGCCCTGGACGTCCGCAGCCGGGTCCGCCGCCTCGAGGCGCGCCTGAAAACCCTGGAGGGGGCGCGCGCGGTGTCCGACGCGCGGGCCGCCGAGGCGCCGGCCTCCGTCGCGGAGGCACCCGCCCCGGCCCCGGCGGTCGCGGCGCCCCCCGTCGTGCCACCGGCCGCGCC
>CAYQDR010000120.1:0-14597 GCA_964416315.1 uncultured bacterium | reverse complement strand
ACGAGGCGGCGTGCCCCTGCGGTCACTCCGGCTGCACCGCCCGGTCGTACTGAGCTAGCTGGGGCGTCTCCTGCCCCGCCGCTTCACGCCCGCCGCCGATAGACGAGAAGGATCGGCGCCAGGACGATCACGCTGGCCAGGATGATCAGCGTGGAGATGGCCGGAAGGATCGGCGTGATCTCGTAGAGGATCGCGTCCCACACCTTGACGGGCAGCGTCTTCGTCCGCACCCCGCTAAGGAAGAGGGTCACCACGACCTCGTCGAAGGATACATTGAACGCGAACAGGGCGGCCCCGAGCACGGCCAGGCGGATCTGGGGGAACGTGATTCTGAAGAACGTCCGCACGGGCCCGGCCCCCAGGCTGCGCGACGCCTCCTCCAGCGTCCGGTCGAACCCGCTCAGCGCGCTCGTGACCAGCACGACCGCGAACGGCACGGCCAGCACGGTGTGGGCCAGGACGAGCCCGGGCACCGTGCCCACCAGGCCGACCGAGGTGAAGAGGCGGTAGGAGGCGACCGCGAACACGATGCTCGGCACGATCCGCGGTGAGATCAGGGTCGCCTCCAGCAGGAGCCGCCAGCGCCCCCTGATCCGGCTCAGCCCGAGAGCGGCCAGGGTGCCCAGCACGGTGGCCACCACCATCGTCCCGGTCGCGATCTGCAGGGAGCGTCCGACCGCCGCCATCCAGTCCGGGCTGGCGAAAAAGCGCTCGTACTGCGTGAGGCTCGGCTTCGTCGGGATCAGCTCGAAGATCATGGAGCTGCTGAACGACATCGGGATCACGAACAGGATCGGCAGGACCAGGAAGGCGAGGACCCCGCCCCCGACGAGGCCCAGCGCCAGCCGGCCCAGGGCGCGCCGGAGCCGGTAGCCGCTGCGCCGGGTGGCTCTCATGGGCCCGCCCTACGGGAAGCCCGCCGCGGGCAGGCGGCCCTTCAGCAGGCGGACGTAGATGAAGTACAGCGCCAGGGTGCCCGAGAGCAGGGCGTTCGACAGCGCGAAGGCGAAGGGCCAGTTGAGCACCTGCCGGATGTTGAACTCGATGAGGTTGGAGATCATCATCTGTCTCGGCCCGCCGAGGAGCGCCGGTGTAATGAAGAAGCCGAGCGCCACGATGAAGACCAGGAGGCTGCCCGCGGCCATGCCGGACAGGGTCAGGGGCAGCGTGATGCGCACGAACGTCCTCACCGCCCCCGCTCCCAGCCCGGCGGAGGCCTGGGTCAGCTCGGGCGGAATGGCCAGGAGCGCGCTCAGGACCGGGAAGATCATGTACGGCAGCAGCATGTGGACCATCGCCACGAGGACGCCGAACTCGTTGTACATGAGCTCCAGGGGACGTGAGATCCAGCCCCACTCCAGGAGGAGGCGGTTCACGAGCCCGCTCCGCTGGAGCAGGATCATCCAGATGTAGTTGCGGACGAGCAGGCTGATGAAGAACGGCACGATCACGCAGATGAGGAGGGGCTGGCGCGTGGACGGCGGCACGGACGCGAGGAAGTAGGCGGCGGGGTACCCGAGCACCAAGCACAGGAGGGTGGTCAGGACGCTGATCTTGAGGGTGATCCAGAACACGCGGGCATAGACGGGCACGCTCACCATGCGCTCGTAGTGCTGGAGCGTGAACCCGGGCGCGAAGACGCTGCCCCACACGACCTGTGTCAGGGGGAAGACGAAGACCAGGACGAGGAAGACCAGCGGCGGCCCGAGCAAGACCAGGCTCGGCAGGTGGCGCCGGCCGAGCGTCATCCGATGGCCACGACGACCCGCGCGTCGGCGACCGCCGCCGCCTGCGGGAGGAGAAAGACCGGGTTCACGTCGACCTCGGCGATCTCCGGCCAGTCGGCGGCCAGCTCGGAGACGCGCACCACGAGGTCGACCGCCGCCGCCACGTCGACCGGCGGGCGGCCCCGGAAGCCGCGGAGCAGGCGCACGCCACGGATCTCTCCGATCATCGCTCGCGCCTCGTCGGCGTCCAGCGGGGCCAGGCGGAAGACCACGTCCTCGAGCGCCTCGACCAGGACGCCGCCGAGCCCGAACATGACCACCGCCCCGAACTGGGGATCACGGAGCAAGCCGACCACGACTTCGACGCCGCCCGCGATCATCGGGGTGACGAGCACCCGGGCGTCGGTCACCCCGGCGGCCTCGGCTCGGTCGCCGAGCGTCTTGAAGCCGGCCCGGGAGGCTAGGGCGCCGGCGACGTCGAGGAGCACGCCTCCGATCTCGGTCTTGTGCACGACCCCCTGTCCGACGAGCTTCAGCGCGACCTCGCCGCCCAGCTCCTCGGCCGCTCGCGCGGCCTCCTCGGGTGTCGCCGCCACCCGGAACGGCGGCACCGGCAGCCCGTAGAGCGCGAGCAGCTCGCGGGCGTCGGGCTCCAGCAGGACGCCCCCCGCCTGCACCTGCGCCCGGGCCAGCACCGACGCGACCCGCGACCGGTCGGGACGGGAGCGGCGAGCCGGCGAGGCCGTCGGCCGCCGCGCACAGGCCCACCGCCAGGCGCCGGCCAGGGCCTTGGCCGACGCCTCGAGCGAGCGGTACACCGGGATGCCCGCGCCGCGCAGCACCTCGAGGGCCGGCAGCCGCTCGCCGCCGTAGATGGTGTGGACGACCAGGGGCTTTCCATGGCGGCGCACGACCTCGGCGATCTCCGCCGCCGCCGCCACCTCGCGCCGCCCCAGCTCCTCGGTGGCGATCTTGACGTAGCCGCCGAAATGTCCGGCGAGGATCACGCCCCCGAGACTCGCGTCGCCGAGGCACACGTCGAGCACCCGGGGGATCACTTCGGGCTCCTCCTCGGCGAGCCCGGCGAAGTCGACGGGGTTGATGACGGCGCTGCGTGCGGGGAGCAGCTTGCCCAGCGCGGTCCGGGTCGCCTCCGACAGGCAGGGCACGGCCAGCCCGAGCCGATTCGCGGCGTCGCACACGATCGTGGCGTGGCCGCCGCCATCGGAGACGACCACCACCGAGCCCGTGCGCATCGGCGGCAGGCTCGCGACCGCGATCGCCACGTCCCACGCCTCCTCGGCCTCGCTCACGCGCAGGATCCCCGCCTGCCGGAGCGCGGCGTCGACGATCCGGTCCTCGCCGGCCAGAGCGCCGGTGTGCGACAGCGCCGCCCGGCGTCCTCCCTCGGTCTTGCCGGGCTTGAGGACGATGATCGGCTTCGCGGCACTCCGGCCGCGGAGGAGCTCGTAGAGGGCGCGTCCCTCCCCGGGCTGGAAGCCCTCGAGGTACATGACGATCGCGCGGGTCTCGGGATCCGTGAGCAGGTAGTCCGCGTACTCCGGGAGGCGGAGGTCGGCGGCGTTGCCCACCGTGATGAGCCGGCTGAAGCCGAGTCCCTTTTCACGCGCGAATTGCACGAAGGTGAGGGCCACGTTGCCGCTCTGAGAGACGAGGGCGATCGGCCCGGCCGGTGCGCCCCAGCCGAGCACGTTCACGCCGCCCGACGCGCTGAACAGGCCCGCGCAGTTCGGCCCGATGAGCCGGCTGCCCGCCGCCCGCACCGTGCGCGTCATCTCCTCCTCCAGGCGCCGGCCCTCGGGACCCGTCTCGCCGAACCCGGCGGTGATGACGACGATGGCCGGCACCTTCAGCGCAACGCAGTCGGCGATGGCGGCCGGCACCAGCTCCGTGCGCACGAGCACCACGGCCAGCTCGACCGGGTCCGGGACGTCGTGGAGCGAGGGGTAGGCCCGGTGGCCGAGGATCTCCTTCGCGCCCGGATGGATCGGGTAGAGCGGGCCCGGGAATCCCGCCTCCACCAGGCTCCGCCAGCGGCGCCCGCCGGCCTTGTGAGGCACGGTGGAGGCCCCGATGACGGCGACGCTCGCCGGGTTCAGGAAGTAGTCGAGGGGATGTCGCAACGCGCCTCTCGCGGGCTCACCGACCTTTGAAGTGGGGCGGGCGCTTCTCCGAGAAGGCTCGCGGTCCCTCCTTCGCGTCCTCGGTCTCGTGGATCAGCGCGGTCACCGCCGCGTACAGCCTCAGCGCCTCCTCCGGATGCTGGTAGAGGCCTCGCCAGGCCAGCTCCTTGGTGATCTTCACGGCCAGGGGGCCGTTCCGGGCGATGCGCAGGGCCATCTCCTCGGCCGTGGGCAGCAGGGCGGACGGCTCCACCACGCGGCTCACCAGCCCGGTGTCGTAGGCCCGGCGCGCGTCGATGCGGTCGCCCGTCAGCAGCATCTCCATGGCCACCGACAGCGGCACCGTCCGCGGCAGGCGCATCGCCCCGAACCCGTGCAGGATGGCCCAGCGCACCTCCGGGCACCCGAACGACGCCGTGGTCGAGGCGATCCGGATGTCGCAGCCGAGCGCGAGCTCGAGCCCGCCCGCCAGGCAATAGCCGTTGATCGCGGCGATGACCGGCTTGGCCACGTCGAGCTTCTGGCCGAGCCGGTGCTGCCGCTCCGGGTCCCACAGTTCCCCGATCCCGCCGGCGTGCGAGCCCCCGTGCATCTTCTTGAGGTCGGCGCCGGCGCAAAACGCCTTGTCGCCGGCGCCGGTGACGATGGCCACGCGGAGATCCTGATCCTGGTCGAACTCCTCGAACCGCCGGGCCATCACGCGCGCGGTCTCGAGGTCGAAGGCGTTCATCGCCTCCGGTCGATTGATGGTGACGCGGGCGATGGGCGGCGTGCGGTCGTAGAGAACCGTGCTCACGTCCCCTCCTACCTGAGCCGCCATTCGTTCCACTGCTCCTGGACCTTCTGGAGGTTCGCGCCCCACCAGTCGCCGCTCAGCAGGAAGCCCTTCTTGATGTTCTCGGGGTCGGACGGCAAGAGCGGCCGCAGCTTCGGGTCGACCGAAGCCATGGCCTTGCGGTTGGTGGGCCCGAACGACACGTACTTGGTCAGCTCGGCCTGGCGCTCCGCCTGCAGGGCGAAGTTGATGAACCGCATGGCGTTCTCGGGGTGGGGCGCTCCCTTGGGCACCGTCCACGCCTCGTAGGTGATGGCCCCGCCCTCGTAGCTGAAGCCGAGGGGATCGCCGGCCAGGACCTGGGTGATGGTCCGCGTCCACGGGGTCATCGTGATCTCGCCGGTCTTGAGCAGGACGCCGGGCTGCGGGAACTGCGTCCACCACACCTTGATGTCCGACTTGATGCGGTCGAAGCTTTTGAACGCGCGCTGGACGTCCAGCGGGTAGAGCTTGTCCTTGGGGACCCCGTCGGCGATCAGCGCGATCTCCACGCTGTAGGCGGGGAAGTTGTACATGCCGCGGGGTCCGGGGAACGCCTTGGGGTTCCAGAAGTCCGCCCACGTCCGGGGCGCCTTCGTCGGGTAGGCCGTGGTACTGTAGGTGAGGATCATCCCCACCGTGATGTGGCCGACGGCGTATTCGGTCACCAGCTCCGAGATGACGTCCTTGGCGTTGACGATCTTGTAGTCGATGGGGCTCAGAAGCCCGTCCCGGATCGCCGCGAAGCGCAGCCGGTCGGGGATCGTGACGACGTCCCACTCCACGTTCTTCGACTCCACCTGGGACTTGAGCTTGGCCAGATCGACCCCCGTCGTCTGGATGACCTTGATGCCGGTCTCCCGCTCGAAGGGCTCGATGTAGGCCTTCGTCTGGCCCTCCTGGTAGCTCCCGCCGAACCCCACGAAGACGAGCTCCTTCGCGGAGGCGGCCCGCGCCCGCCTGATCACGGAGGGAAACGCCACGGCGGCGGCGCTTGCAGCGGCGGTCGCGAGGAAACGGCGTCGGGTCGTAGGGGTGGCTCTCATGGCTGCTCCTCCTGGTTATGGGTTGATGATGAGACAGTCCCGCGGGTCCCAGCCGATCGTCACCGGCTGGCCGGGGCGCCAGGGCTGGCTCGCCTCAGAGGCCAGGGTCTTGGCGACGAGCTCGTCCCCGCTCTCTACGAGCACGCGGTACTTCACGAGGTCCCCCACGTAGAGCGTCTCCAGCACCTCGGCCCGATAGCGATTGGCCGCCTGGTCGGCGGCCGGCCCGATCCGGACGCACTCCGGCCGGACGACCACGTGGATGGGAGCGCCTGGCGGGGGGCCGGCGGCGTCGGCGACTCGCACGGGGAGCCCCTTGGAGGTGGTGAAGACGAGCTGGCCGCCCTCGGCCTCCGCCACAGACCCCGTGAGGAGGTTCGATTCGCCGATGAAGTCGGCGACGAACTGGTTGGCCGGCCGGCGGTAGACTTCGAGGGGGGGGCCGAGCTGCTGGAGGACACCGTGGTCGAGCACGGCGATCACGTCCGACATCACAAGCGCTTCGACTTGGTCGTGGGTCACCGACACGGTGGTGATGCCGAGCTGCTTCTGGAGGTGCCGAACCTCGACCTGCATCGCCTCGCGCAGCCGCTTGTCGAGCGCGCCCAGCGGCTCGTCCATGAGGAGCACGGGGGGCTCGAAGACGACGGCCCGGGCCAGCGCCACGCGTTGCTGCTGGCCCCCCGACAGCTGCCGCGGCGACCGCGACTCGAAGTCCTGGAGCCGCACCAAGCTCAGGGCGGCCTCGACCCGGGACCGGATGTCCCCCTTCGCGTACCGGCGCATCTCCAGCGGGTAGGCGACATTCTGGAAGACCGTGAGGTGCGGGAACAGGGCGTACTGCTGGAAGACCATCCCGATGTTCCGCTTATGGGCGGGCTTGTCCGTCACCGGCTCGTCGCCGATCCAGATCTCCCCCTCCGTCGGCTCCTCGAACCCGGCGATCATGCGAAGGGTCGTGGTCTTACCCGAGCCGCTCGGCCCCAGCAGGGTGAGGAACGTCCCACCCTCGATCCGGAACGAGACATCGTCGACCACCCGCGCGGTCCCGAAGACCTTGGTGAGCCCCCGGACCACGAGCGGCGCCCCGCGGATGTGGAAGCCGCTGGCTGCCCCGACGCTCGCGACACCGGCCAGCGTGCCCGTCATCGCCTGAGCGAGCCCCGAGGATCCACGCGCGTGCGCAGGATCGCCAGCTCCTCGTCGGTGGGGGGCTCGGTGAGCGGCACCCGATCGGGGACGACCAGCGGAAAGCCCGTGCCGGCCACGACCCGGTCCACGGCGACCCCGGGGTGCACCGACCGCAGGCGAAGGCGCTTTGACGGCTCTTCAAAGTCGAGGATGGCCAGAGGCGTGATGCAGTATTTCGGGCCGCCGCCGGGGAGCCCCAGCACCCGCCGGGCGTCGCCCCCGCCCCGGCCCCATCCCACCGTGCTCACGAAATCGCACCGCTCGACGAACACCCGGGGCGAGTGCTCGTTCACGTAGAGGTAGAACCGCTGCACGTGGCTGCTGTTGGTCGTGGTGGCGATGGCCCCGGGCCCGCGGATCCTGAACCGGCGTCCGTCGCCGGCGATCCCCACGAGGTTCGAGTTCCCGTAGGGATCGACCTGGAGCGCGCCGACGAAGAAGACCGAGTCACGCCGGCTCTTCTGGTACATGACGAGCTCGTGATCCGTGTAGTAGGCCTCGGCCCACCGCGCGGCTCGCCAGTCCGTCAGCATCTCGAAATACTCCATCACCGGCACGTGGTAGAGGTTCGTTCGCGTGTGCGCGAGCATCACGCGCATGTTGGGCCCGTGGTGGAGATGGGCGAGCAGGACTCCCGCCCGGACGACCGGCAGGTTCGTGCCGACGAAGATCTCCTCGCCGTCCGCGATGTCCCGCGCGACGAAGGTGGCCATGATCTCGCGGACCGAGGGCGCCTCGGTCGCGCGACTCCGCGACTCCGGAGTCGGGGGCGCTGGCATGGCGCCTCAGTACTCCTGGAGGGCCAGGAGGCGGCGGAGGCCGATCTCCTCGAGGTAGTCGACGTGTGTCGCCGGCCGCCGCACGTACCGCTCGAGGTACGCCGCGATCACTTCCCGGTCTCCACTCCGGGCAGCCCGTCCTGCGGCCACGAGCAGCGTCATGTGCTCTTGGTCCTCGAGGTAGAAGCCCGGGCTCGAGAACGGATGGGCGCCGAAGGGGGCCCGGATGATGCCGTCGGCCAGCAGGGCCGTTCGTTCGGGGCTCCGGCGCACATCCTCGTTGGCGATGACGCGCTCGACCTGGACGAGGGTCTTCGTCGCCGCCCGCCAGAGGAGCCGATCGGCGTACCCGGTACCCACGAACTGCACGTTGCCATAGCGATCGGCGTAGGCCGCGTGGAGGATCGCCAGATCGGGCTCGATGGCCGGCACCGCGAGCAGCGTCTCCCCCCGCACGGGGTCCGTGAAGGGCTTGAGATCCGGGTTCAGCTCGGGAAGCGAGGTGCCCACTCCGCCCCGACAGGGCATGAACGGCATCATCTGGGCGGCCGCCTGGAGCCCCGCGTAGTACTGCCCCTCGTCGCACTCCCAGATCTCGACGTCGCCCCGTTCCGCGGCGGCGCGGAAGAAGGGTCCGATGGGAGCAAGCGCCTCCGCGCCCACGTACGGGCATATGACCTTGCGCACGCACCCGGCACCGATCAGGAGATCGACGTCCAGTCCACCGACCGCCGACCCGACGACCGTGAGGTCCCGGAGGTCGCGGCGGATGATGTGGCGGACGACCAGCATCGGATGGCAGGCTGTGGCCAGCCCGCCCATGGCGATGCACATGCCGCTGTGCAGCCAGTCATCGAGCTCGCTCTCTTCGACGAGCACTGGCCGCCGCTCGGCGGGCTCGCGGCCCTGGCGGCGAGGGTCGATCAGCGCCATCCGCGTTCCCCGCGGCTCAGAAGGTCGGGGGAACGATAGCCCAGAGACACTGGAGCTCCGTGGACCCGACGTTCGCGATGCGGTGCGGGATCGAGCAGTCGAAGCGGATGCTGTCGCCGGCCTCGAGCCGATGGGCGACATCGCCCAGGTGAACCTCCGCGACGCCTTGCAGCACGAGCCCGCACTGCTCCGCCGGGTAGGCGAACGCCTCTTCGCCCGTGGAGGCGCCGACGTCGTACACGCTCAGGATGAACTCGATCTGCCCGGCAAGATCGGGGGTCAGGAGATAGTAGGCGATCCCGCGTCGAGGCGACAGCTGCTTGCGCTCCCCCGGGTGGACCACGAGGCGTCGCTTCATCGTCGGCGGGGCGAACAGGCTACCGATGGTGATATTCAGCGCGGTGGCGATCGCCTTCAAGGTCGCGAGCGTCGGGTTCAGCTGGTCTCGTTCGAGCTGACTCAACGCGCTGGCCGTGACGCCCGCCTTGGCGGCAAGCTCGCGAAGACTCAAGCTCCGCCGCACACGGGCCGCCCTGATGCTCTTGCCTAGGGTTTGCTCGGTGCTCACCGCAGGATGCGGCGAGTCTATGAAGTGTCACTGAACATGTCAAGCGGCAGTGAAACCCCAGCCTGAGCTCGACCATCCCCTGCTCGGACGATGGCCTTGACGTCCGCGGCCCTTGACCCTGGTAGCCTGCTGATGCGCTTTTCGGTACCCTACTGGGGTGCCGCCTGTGGTATGCGCCGCTGAGGGCGGCTCCGGTCGTGACGAGCTTTCGGCTGGCCCCGATGTCCCCCCTGGTGGCCGTCCTCACGGTCGGCCTCCTGGCGCTCCCGGTGGTCTTCGTCGTCGGCGGCCTCAGCGCGCCGGGGTCCGTGCGCTTCGTTCCCTTCGGGCTCGCGGGGCTGGTCGCGCTGCTCTACCTCGGCGTGTGGCTCTACGCGCGGCCCCGGGCGTTCGAGGTGGACGGGCGCGGGCTGGCGATCGTATGGCCCGCCCGGCGGCGCCTGATTCCCCGCAGCGAGATCGCGGGAGCGCGCGTGCTGGTCCGGGAGCGGTGTCGGGCCGAGCTCGGCTGGGGAGGCCGGATCGGCGTCGGCGGCCTCGGGGGCGGGTTCGGCTGGGCGTGGACCTCGAAGCGTGGTCTCGTGGACCTCTACGTCTCGCGGACGGACGGGCTCGTGCTCGTCGAGCGGCGGGCGGGCCGCCCCCTACTGCTTACCCCCGAGCGCCCGGACGAGCTCGTGCGGGCGCTCCGCGCTGGTTAGCTACGCGACGCCGCGCGGGCCGCGGCGGAGCACCCAGCCCGGGAGCGCCCCCGTATGCTCGCCGCCGTCCACGACCACCACGCCGTTCACGATGACCGTCGAGATCCCTGCTGGGTACTGGTGGGGGTCGTCGTACGTCGCGCGCTCGGCGACGGTCTCCGGGTCGAAGATCGTGATGTCGGCTCGATACCCCTCGCGCAGCAGGCCGCGGTCGACGAGCCCCAGCGCCGTCGCCGACCCGCCGGTCATCTTGTGGATCGCGTCCGGGAGCGTGAGCAGCCCGAGCTCGCGGACGTAGTGGCCGAGGACGCGCGGGAACGTCCCGTAGGAGCGCGGGTGCGGCTTGCCCTGGCCGGTCACGCCGTAAGGGGCCAGTGAAACGCCGTCGGATCCGACGAGGACGGTTGGCGAGCCGAGGAGCGTTCGCACGTCGTCCTCGGAGATCGCCGCGACGAGGATCCGGGTCGCGCCGCGGTCGGCGATCACGTAGTCGCAGACGGCGTCCAGCGGGTCGCAGGCGCGCGCCTGGGCGATCTCGACCACGGTCCGTCCATCATCCTGGGGCTGGTTGGGGGAGACGGCGATCCGCACCGCGTCCCACGACGGGATGCGCCCGAAGTTGGTGAGGCCGCGGGCGTCGATCTCTTGGCGAATCCGCACGCGCGTGGCCGGGTCGCTCAGGCGGCCCAGCATCGCCTCCAGACCTCCCTCCTGGACCCAGGTCGGCAGGAGGTTTCGGAGCGGGTTGCTCCCAGCGGTGTAGGGGTACTGATCGCAGTCCACGTCCACGCCGCGGCGGCGGGCCGTCTCGACGTCCTCGAGCAACCGCCCCGCGCTGCCCCAGCTCTCCATCCCGCACAGCTTCACGTGGACGAGCTGGACGTGGACGCCGCACGCCTCGCCCACGGCGATCGCTTCTCGGACGGCGCCGAAAATGCCCTGCGCCTCGTCGCGCACATGCGTCGCGTAGCGCCCGCCGTGCCGGCGGAGCGCCTGGCCGAGGGCCGTCAGCTCCTCGGGGCGCGCGAAGGAGCCCGGCGCCGTGAACAGGCCCGAGGACAGTCCGAGCGCTCCGGCGTCGAGCGCTTCCTCGAGCAGGCGCACCATCAGAGCCAGTTCGTTGGCCGTGGGCACGCGGGGCTCCATCCCCGTGGCCATCAACCGGAGCGTGTTGTGGCCAACGTACATGACGGTGTTCACGGAGGTCGCCGGGAACGTAGCCATGTGGCCGGCGAAAGTCGTCTCGCGGAACGGCAACCAGGGGGCAGAGGGCGCCAGGTAGTCGCGCAGCATCTCGACCCGCCCTGGCAGTGCGGGGGCGACGGAGTAGCCACAGTGGCCGATGACTTCCGTCGTGACGCCCTGGCGGACCTTGCTCTCGGCGCGCGGGTTGAGCGGCAGCGTCCAGTCGGAGTGCGTCTTGATGTCGATAAAGCCCGGAGCGACCACCCGCCCGGTTGCGTCGATCACCCGGTGGGCAGCCCCGGCGAAGGCCGACGTGACCGCCGTGATGCGATCACCGCGGATGGCGACGTCGGAGATGCGCCCGGGCGCACCGCTCCCGTCGATCACCACGCCGCCGCGGATGAGGAGGTCGTCCACGAAAGCCTCGGCGATATGTTCCCCGAGGCCGAGCGAAAAGGCAACGGTCGCGGAGCGAAGCTGTCTAGGCCTTCAGGCGGCGGAGGACCGCCTCGAGCGCGTCGGCGGCACGCTGGCGGTCGAGGTCGGGCGGGCGGTCGGGCTCGCGGGCGCGCTGGCGGAGCGCCGCGAGCGCCGCCGCGTGCGCTTGGCGCAGCGCTTCGTAGGCGCCCTCGAGCTCCGCGAGCCGCCGCGTCGCCTCCGCGTGGCGCACTTCGAGGTCGCGCTGCCCGCGCTCCGCGGCGTCTCGCTCCTCGCGGAGGGCCTCGCATTCGGCCCGGAGGTCGGTCCACGCCGGGCTGTCCGGGGCGCCCCAGCGCATGAGGTCTTCGGCACCCGTCTCCGCCGTCTCCAGGTCGGCCGCCGAGCCCCCGGCGTCGCCGGGCGCCTCTTCCTCGGACGCCTCGTCGTACGCGCGTGCGAAGGCGCGTTCGAACTCCGCCGAGGTGGACGTCACCACGTCCACCCGGCAGCTCGTGCAGAGCTCGAGCTCCTCGATCACATCCGTGTCCGTCGGGTCGTCCATGGCGAGGGTGATCCGGTCCTCCGTCATGGCGATCGGGATCACCCGGCGCTCGGCAGCGTAGTCCCGGCGGATCAGGTTCGTCAGGCGCCGATCGATGGCCACGCTGTCCAGCTCGACGAAGGTGACCTCGAGCTGGCGGGCGAGGGCCTGCTTGATCTGGGGCTCGGTCGCGAAGTTGAGCCGGACCAGGATGTCGCCGAGCCGACGGCCGGTCCCCTCCTGGCACTCGAGGGCGAGCTCGAGCTGCTCTTCGGTGATCGTTCGGGTCTCGACCAGGATGTCCCCGAGCCGGCTCTTCTTCTTGTAGCGGTCGAGGACCGCGGCGAGTTGCGCCTGGGTAATGATCCGCTGCTCGACCAGGATCTGGCCGAGGGGCGCGTACGTGGCCGTCTCCGCCTGGACGCGGAGGGCGTCCTGGAGCTGGGCCGGCGTGATCAGCCTCTCGCGGACCAGGAGCTGCCCGAGGAGCGCGCGGCGGGGCGGGCGCCGCTGGCCGCGGCGCGGGCTGCCCTCGTCGCTCCCTGCGAGGTCCTGGCGGCTCGCTTCGGCGACCACTGCTGGCATCCTTCCCCCCACGTCCCGCCATGCCCGTTCCGGCCGAGGATCAGTCGTCAACCCTGCCCTCCGTTCGTGCAAGGCCGGTACCACCGCCCGGCTCCCGTCGTGGAACTCACCGTCGCCAAGGTCGTTCGGCCTCGATGTCTTGGCTCTCGGGGGGTTCATCGACCCTCTCGGCTGTCCGCGTTTTGGCCAATGTCCATGCTGATTTCGGTCGAGAGCGGCCAGAAAATGAGCAGCGCAGCGCAAGACGGACGTGGTCGGCTCCGCCGCACCGTTGACAACACCCGGAAGCCCCCGGTAGTGTCGTGAGCCCCGGCACACGGTGGGCGGGTCGGGCAGGAGGGCTTGGAATGGCGCGGCTGGTGAAGATCTACGACACGACGCTCCGCGACGGCACCCAGGGCGAGGGCGTCGCCTTCTCGATGGAGGACAAGGTCCGCCTGGCCCAGCGGCTCGACGCCCTGGGCGTCCACTACATCGAGGGCGGCTGGCCGGGGTCGAACCCGAAGGACATGCGCTTCTTCCGACGGATCCTGGACGTCCCGCTCAAGCACGCGCGGATCGCCGCCTTCGGCGCGACGCGCCGGGCGGGGATCAAGGCCGAGGACGACCCGAGCCTCCAGGCCCTCGTCGAGGCGCACACGCCGGTCGCGACCATCTTCGGCAAGTCCTGGCCCTTCCACGTCACCCACGCGCTCCAGACGACCCTGCCCGAGAACCTCGCGATGATCGCCGACTCCGTGAGCTTCCTCGCGAAGCACCACGAGGAGGTGATCTACGACGCCGAGCACTTCTTCGACGGCTTCAAGCGGGACCGCGAGTACGCGCTCCAGACGTTGAAGACCGCGGAGGTGGCGGGGGCCCACTGCCTGGTCCTCTGCGACACCAACGGCGGCTCGCTCCCGCAGGAGGTCGCGGAGATCGTGCGCGAGGTCCGGCACCACGTGAAAGCACCTCTGGGAATCCACGCCCACAACGACGGGGAGTGCGCGGTCGCCAATTCCCTCGCGGCCGTGGTCGAGGGGGTCGGGCACGTCCAGGGGACGATCAACGGCTACGGCGAGCGCTGCGGCAACGCCAATCTCGTTTCGATCGTCCCGAACCTCATGCTGAAGCTCGGGCTCCAGGCGATCCCGGGGCTCAACCTCCGCGAGCTCCGCGACCTCTCGCG
Organism: uncultured bacterium; assembly: GCA_964416315.1. Taxonomy (GTDB): domain Bacteria; phylum Methylomirabilota; class Methylomirabilia; order Rokubacteriales; family DASRDR01; genus CAYQDR01. The sequence continues at coordinate 795 of CAYQDR010000120.1, read as the reverse complement.
CTTCGCCTCCGAGCTCGCGAACCGGACGCCCTGGCAGCACCAGCCCTTCGTCGGCGACTCGGCGTTCGCCCACAAGGCCGGCATGCACGTCTCGGCCGTGCTGAAGCACCCGGACACCTACGAGCACATCGATCCTGACCTCGTCGGGAACCGCCGGCGCGTCCTGGTCTCCGAGCTGGCGGGCAAGTCCAACATCCTCTGGAAGGCGCAGGAGTACGGGATCGACCTCGACAAGGACACGCCGGAGACCCGGCGGATCCTGGACACCCTGAAGCAGCTCGAGGACGAGGGGTTCGTCTTCGAGGGGGCCGAGGCGTCGTTCGAGCTGCTCATGGAGCGGGCGCTCGGGAACCACCGGGCGTACTTCGAGCTGGAGGGCTACCGGGTGAGCGTGGAGGCGCGCCCCGGCGACCAGGCGCCGTTCGCCGAGGCGACGGTCCGCGTCCGCGTCAAGGGCATCTCGGAGCACACGGCCGCGACGGGGAACGGCCCGGTCAACGCGCTCGATCACGCCTTGCGGAAGGCCCTCGAGGAGTTCTACCCGAACCTCAAGGAGATGACGCTCCTCGACTACAAGGTGCGCATCCTCGAGGAGACGAAGGGGACCGCCGCCAAGACCCGCGTGCTGATCACGTCGGGGGACGGCGAAGAGATCTGGGGGACCGTCGGCGTCGCCTACAACATCATCGACGCCTCCTGGCAGGCGCTGGTGGACTCGATCGAGTACAAGCTCCGCCGCGACGAGCGCCGCGGCCGGCGCTGACCGACACCCTCTGCCCCGGAACCATGACCCTC
>CAYQDR010000119.1:0-14897 GCA_964416315.1 uncultured bacterium | reverse complement strand
CGCAGGCGCAGCCGAGGAGCCCGGCGGCGTAGAGGTCGAACTGCTCCTCGAGGAGGGCCTGGATCATCCCGGGGAGGAGCCGGTCCCCGACGTTCCCCACCATCGTCCCGCACCGCGCGCAGCGGAGGCGGTAGTAGGTCCCGTAGGTGGCGGGCGCCTCCACCCGGATGCCGAAGCGCGCGTACGCTCCGCGAATCTCGTCGACGACGTCGCTCACGGATCGTCTTCGTCGTCGGGCCCGGCGGGGGCCGGCAGCGACGCCTCCGCGGGCGTGGACAGCGCGGACGGCGTCGCGAGCCACTCGGCCTCGGTCCAGGCGAGCGCGCGCTGGAGCTTGGCGGCGACGGTGGGGGAGTCGCCGGCCTCGAGCGCGATCAGGGCCTCGCAGAGGAGGTCGTGGATCTCGAAGTAACGCAGGTCCACGTTACAGGAACCGGCGATGCTTGCGCTCGTCGGGGAGATCGAGCCCGAGGGCCCGGAGCTTCCGGTCTACGTACTGCTTGTAGGCCTGCCGGATCTCGGCGTTCCCCACGCTCTTGAGCCCCCAGTGGATGAACTTCGGGACGTTCGGCGAGTCCGACCGCCCGAACATGTCCAGTGCCGCCGCGTACCACTTCGTGAGCAGCCGCTGGGCGAGGGTCTTCCCCTTCCGGCTGCTGACGATCTCGGTGAGGAACCAATAGCCCATCTCGGAGTGCCCCAGCTCGTCCCGCTCGATGGTGGCCGACATCTTCTGGAGCGGCACGTAGCTCGACTCCCGCCAGTCGCGGGCGTGGAAGGCGCCGTTGAGATCCACGAAGAAGTGGAAGAAGGCGTCGTCGGCCCAGGTCTCGCGCGGCAGGTGGAACGCGTAGTGGGCGTACGGCACGTCGCGGAGCGCGAAACCCCGGTCGAGGCCCACCGCGAGGCGGTGGAACATGATCGCGTGCTTCAGCTCCTCGGCCAGGTACTCCGCCTTGACGAGCCTGGCCTCCAGGGTCGGGAAGAGCGCCTCGGCCAGCTCGAGGCACGTCCCCATGAAGCCGAGGAAGCTCTTGTTCCCGGCCCGCTCCCCCTCGTGGCGGAGCATCTTGAGGAGCAGCCCCTTGTACTCCTCCGGGAGCGGATCCCCCTCGTCGAAGCGGTGGGCGGGGCGGCTGACCTGGCAGCTGAGCTTCGGCAGCGGGTCCCCTCTGGCGTACTCCTTCCGCCAGAACGGCCAGAGGTCCGTCCGCCCGCGCCGCTCGGCGTCCTCGATGACCGTCATCTCGCTCACTGGCAGTGCCTCCTCGGTCCCTTACCTTAGCAGAGTCGGCCCCCGCGGGGGAGCGGGGTCAGGTCAGGTCGAAGAGGAGGACCTCCGCCCCGTCGGCGCTCACGATCTCGAGCCGCGGCTCGCCGCTGACCGCGGCGCCGTCGCCGGCCTCGAGGGCGACGCCGTTCAGCGCCGCCGTGCCCCGCGCGAGCTGGACCCACGCGTGGCGCCCCGGCCCGAGGCGATGCTCGGCGCGCCCCCCGGCGCCCAGCCGCGCGGCGTAGACGGCCGCGTCCTGGTGGATCCGCACCGCCCCGTCATGGCCATCGTGCGCGGCGACCAGCGTGAGGCCGTGGGGCGCGTCCGCCGCCCGGAACCGGCGCTGCTCGTAGCCCGGCGGCAGCCCCGCCTCGGCGGGCTCGAGCCAGATCTGGAGAAAGTGCACGGGCTCCGACGTCGAGTGGTTCCACTCGCTGTGGCTGATGCCGGTCCCGGCGCTCATCCGCTGGATCTCGCCCGGCCGGATCACCGAACCCGTGCCCAGGCTGTCGCGGTGCTCGAGCGCGCCCTCCAGCACGTAGGTCAGGATCTCCATGTCGCGGTGGGCGTGGGTGGCGAAGCCGGTGCCCGGCTGGACCCGATCATCGTTGATCACCCGGAGCGTACGAAACCCCATGTGCCGAGGGTCGTAGTAGCGGTTGAAGGAGAACGTGTGCCGGCTCTCGAGCCAGGGCGTCGTCGTGCGCCCCCGCTCGCCGGCCCGCCGCAGCGTGATCACGGGCTACCCCTCGGCGAGACCCGGGGACTCGACGGGCACGATGTCGAGCTCGATCCTCGCCGTCCCGCGGATCACCGTGAGCGGCGCGCGCACCCCGATCCGCGCCTCGATCAGGAGTCGGTGCAGGTCGTCCACGCCGCCGACGGGCTGGCCGCCGTACGCGACGATGAGGTCGCCCTCGCGCAGACCGGCCTGCCGCGCCGGGCTGCCCGGCTCGACCGAGAGGACACCCAACTCGGTCGCCCCGTGGACGACGTGGCCGTTCGTCAGGACGAACCCGCCCGCGGTGAAGCAGAACCCCGAGCCGCTGCCGTGCCCCTCCGGGCACCGACCGCGGTGCTCGACCACGAGCTTCACGACTGCGGGACCCACCCGCTCCACGGCGCCGACCACCGCCCGGGAGTAGGCGTCCAACAGCTCCTGGTCGGGATCCGGAGCGGGGCGCGGGAGTCCGGTGGGACCGCCACTCCGACCCTCCCGGGAGACCAGCCGCAACGCTCGCGTCATCCTTTCCCCCCTCGCCCTCTTGGACGTGCCCCCGCTGCCCCGGGATTCCGCGGGCGGCCGGGCCGCCCCGCCGCGGGCTGCGGGAAGAGGTCCCGCACGGGCGCGGCGTCCCGCTTGTAGACCATGAAGGTCCGCGTGTACTCGATCACGACGACCCCGTCCTGGTTCAGCCCGCGCGTCCGCACCCCGACGATGCCCGCGTACGGTCGCGACCGCGACTCGCGCGTCTCGAGGACCTCCGACTCCGCGTAGAGGGTGTCGCCGACGTACACCGGGTGCGGCAGGGTGATCTCACCCCACCCGAGGTTGGCGACCGCGTTCTCGCTGAGGTCGCTGACGCTGAGCCCCGCGACGAGCGCGAGCGTGAAGGCGCTGTTGACCAGGAGCTTCCCGAACTCCATGCGCTTCGCGTACTCGACGTTGAAGTGGGACGGGTTCGTGTTGCAGGTGAGCAGCGTGAACCAGATGTTGTCCGTCTCCGTGATGGTTCGTCCGAGCCGATGCCGGTAGACGTCGCCGACCGCGAAGTCCTCGTAGAATCGCCCTGGCCACCCCTCCTTGATCGCCATGCCTCACCTCATCCCTGAACGGAATAGCCGCCGTCCACGGGGATCGCCGTGCCCGTGACGAAGTCCGAGGCGGCGCTGGCGAGGAACACGGCGATCCCCGCGTGGTCGTCGGGCGTGCCCCAGCGCCCGGCGGGCGTGCGCACGACCACGCGCTCGTGGAGCCCCCCGATCTGCTCGCGCGCCTTCCGGGTGAGGTCGGTGTCGATCCAGCCGGGGAGGACCGCGTTCACCTGGATGTTGTCCTTCGCCCAGGCGGTGGCGAGGGCCCTCGTGAGCTGGACGATCCCGCCCTTCGACGCCGCGTAGGGGGCCGTGAACGAGGCCCCGAAGATGGACATCATGGAGCCGATGTTGATGATCTTCCCGCCGCCGGCCCGCACCATCGCCGGGTAGGCCGCCTGAGAGCACAGGAAGGCGCTCGTGAGGTTCGTCTCGAGGACGAGGTTGTACTCCTCCAGCGTGTACTCCTGCGGCTGCTTCCGGACGTTGGTCCCCGCGTTGTTCACGAGGATGTCGAGCCGACCGAACCGGTCGAGCGTCGCCTGGACCATGGCCCGGACGGAGGCCTCGCGGCGGACGTCCACCTCGACGGCCACGGCCTTGGCGCCGAGGCCTTCCAGCTCCTTCACGGCCCCCGCGCTCTTCCGGGCGTCGCGCGCGGCGACCGCGACCGCGGCCCCCGCCCGGGCGAGGCCGCGGGCCATCCCGAGGCCGATCCCGCCGTTGCCGCCCGTGACGATGGCCACCCGACCGGTCAGATCGAAGAGCTTCATCGGGAGAGTCCTCCTTTCACCCTTGCACGCGCAGCCGGGGATCCAGCGTGTCCCGGAGCCCGTCGCCCAGGAGGTTCAGGCTGAGCCCGGCCAGCGTCAGGGCCACGCCGGGGAACAGGCTCACCCAGACGGCCTCGCGGATGACGTTCTTGCCGCTGGCGATCACGTTCCCCCAGGAGGGGACGTAGGGTGGCACGCCGACCCCGAGGAAGCCGAGGATCGCCTCGGCGAGCACGGCGTACGCGAAGATGAAGGTCCCCTGGACCAGGATCGGCCCCACGCAGTTCGGCAGGATGTGGCGGAACGCGATCGCGAGGTCCCGGCGCCCCAGCGCCCGCGCTGCCTGCACGTAGTCGAGCTCCCGGAGGCTCAGGACCGTGCTGCGGATCAGCATGGCGGTCCGGGGCATGTAGACGACCGACAGGGCGAAGATGACGTTCCCCTCCCCGGGGCCGCGCGCCGCCATGAGCGCGATCGCGAGGAGGATCGCCGGGAAGGCCATGAGGCCGTCCATGAAGCGCATGATGACGAGGTCGAGCCGCCGGTAGTAGCCGGCCAGGAGGCCGATGACGATCCCCCCGGCGCACGTGAACAGCATGGTGAGGCCGCCGATCTTGAGCGAGGTCCGCGCGCCGTGCAGCACGAGGCTGTAGACGTCCCGCCCGAACTCGTCCGTGCCGAGGTAGCTCTGGGCGCTCGGGGGCTTCAGGCGGTTCGCCGGGTAGAGCCGCGTCGGGTTGTGGGTGGACAGCGCGTCCGCGAACACCGCCGCCGCGACGAGGAGCAGGAACACCGCCGCCCCGGCAACGACGTTGGGGTTGCGCACGACCCGCCGGAACCACCGGACCCGGAGGACCTCGCGCCCCTCGCGCCCCGCCTCCTGGGGATGGGCGAGGACCCGCTCGGCGGCCGCCTCGCTCCCGTCACTCATCGGGACCCCCCGCACCCCCGCCCCCTCCCACCCTTCGGGGGGAGGGGCGCCCACCGCGCCGGACGCACGCCGACGCGTCGCCGCCAGCCGCGGCTTTGCTCATCCGGCACCCCCCGCACCCCCGCCCCCTCCCACCCTTCGGGGGGAGGGGCGCCCACCGCGCCGGACGCACGCCGACGCGTCGCCGCCAGCCGCGGCTTTGCTCATCCGGCACCCCCCGCACCCCCGCCCCCTATTGTCCAGATCGCCGGGACGGCTCGGGCCTGCGGCCCTCGCGACGTCCCGTCCCTCCGGTAGCCTCGGGGAGGAGGGGAGCCGCCTGCTTGTCCGGCGCCGTTCCGCCGGCGGTGGCTCATCAGTCGTACCGGATCCGGGGGTCGATGAAGGCGTAGACGACGTCCACCGAGAGGTTGATGAGGACGTAGGTCGCCGCCGTCACGAGCACGACCCCCTGCACCACCGGGTAGTCGCGGCGCAGGATGGCGGAGATGATGAGCCGCCCCAGGCCGGGGATGTTGAACACGATCTCGGTGACCACGGCCCCACCGATCAGGATCGCCATCGTGATGCCGATGACCGCGACCACCGGGACGAGGGCGTTGCGGAAGGCGTGGATGTAGATGACGACCGCCTGCGAGACCCCTTTGGCGCGCGCGGTCCGGATGTAGTCCTGCTGGAGGACCTCGAGCATGCAGGAGCGCGCGATCCGCGCGATCAGCGCCGACTGGTTGATCCCGAGGGACACCGCCGGCAGCACCATGTACCGGAGCGCCGCGACGGGATCGGTGAGGAACGAGGCGTAGCCGGCCGCCGGGAGCCACCCGAGCCGGACGGCGAAGAGGTAGATGAAGTTCAGGCTCAGCCAGAAGCCCGGGATGCAGACCCCGAGGAGCGCCCCGAGCATCAGCACGCGGTCCAGGAGCGAGCCCGGGTAGGCCGCGGCCAGGATCCCCGAGGGTACGCCGATCGCCACGGCGACGAAGAGCGAGAGCAGGGTGAGGACGATGGTCGGCTCGGCCCGCTCCCAGAGCGCGGTCGTCACCGGGCGGTCGAGGAAGTAGGACCGGCCCAGGTCGCCCCGCAGGATGCGCGAATAGAAGAGCAGGAGTTGGTCCCACACGGGCCGGTCGAGACCGAGGGCCTTCCGCGTCTCCTCGATCTGGGTCAGGGTCGCGTCGGGGCCCAGCATCACGCTCACGGGGTCGCCCGGGATCAGGTGGATCAGGAGGAAGACGACGGTCACGACGACCGCCATCACGGGGATGAGCGCGAGTAACCGGCGGACGAGATACGCTCTCACGGGAGGCGGGGCGGGGCCGTCGTCCTGACGGCCCCGCCCGGATGCGCGGTGCAGCTAGCTACTTGTCAAGCCACACGCCCCAGACGCGGAGGCGCTCGGTCTTCTCGTTGAAGCCCTTGACGGTCTTCCGGACCGCCCGGAGCCCGAAGAGGTCGCCGTACCGCATGACAGGGACCTTCTCGTAGAAGACCTTGTGCTGCTCCTGCCATAGCGCCTGGCGCTTCTTCGGGTCGGTCTCGGCCGCCAGCTTGGCCTGGATGCCCACGATCTCCTCGTCGGACGTCCAGCCGGGCCAGTTCGGACCGAGATAGATGTGGTGCGTCCCGTCGTAGAAGTTGCCCATGCCGGTCGTGAAGACGTCGTACTCCTTCGGGTTGTTGCGGCGCTTGACCAGCGTGGCCCAGTCCACGACCTGCAGGTCGATGGTGAACCCCGCGTCCTCGAGCTGCTGCTTCGACACGAGGGCGAAGTCGTACATCCACTTGTACTCCTGCGTGGTCATGAATCGGATCGGCTCGCCCTTGTAACCGGCCTCCGTCAGCAGCTTCTTCGCCCGCTCCCTGTTCCGCTCGTTGCAGGGCATCGCCGCCAGCTTGACCCACCACTCGCGGATCTCCATCGGGGCGAGGCTGCAATCCATCCGGTAGAAGTCGCTCTTGCCCCCCGCCACCGTCTTCATGATGGGCTCGACGTCCAGGGCGGCCTGCCAGGCCTGGCGGAGCTTCTGGTTCGTCATCAGGCCGTCCTTCTTGTTGAAGACGGCGACGAGCCAATAGTAGGGCTTCACGATGACCGGCTGCACGTTCGGATTCGCCTTGAGCCGGTCGTAGGCGTCGATGTTCAGGTCGTCGGCGACGTCGACCTCCCCGGTCTCCATCTGCGCGACGCGGGTCGCCACCTCGGGGACCGGGATGAACCGGACCTCGTCCACGTAGACGGGCTTGCCGCCGCCGTAGCCGTTGACCCGCTCGTTCCGCCCCACGTACTGATCGAACCGCACCATCCGGATGTGCTGGTCGGGCTTCCACTCGGCCAGCTTGAACGGGCCCGTGCCGACGTGCTCGGTCACCTTCTCCTGCGGCTTGAACTTCTCGGCGATCTCCCGCGGGTAGATGGCGCCGAAGTTGTTCGGCACCGCGAGGGAGACGACGACGATCGCCGACTTCTCCTTGAGCTTCAGCTCCACCGTGTACTTGTCGGGTGCCTTGAAATCGGCGACCTGGGCGAACAGGGCCTTGCCGTACGGCGACTGCTGGCTCCAGCGCTTGATCGACGGGACCACGTCCTCGGCCGTCATCTCCTTGCCGTTGTGGAACTTGACCCCCCGGCGGAGCTTGATGGTGTACGTCAGCTCGTCCTTCGAGACCGCGGGCATGCCCTCCGCCAGCATCGGGATCGGCCGGTAACTCTCGTCCAGGGCGTAGAGACCCTCGTAGATGTGGTTGGTGAGGGTCTCCACGAGGCTGGCCGTCGTCCAGTGGGCGTCGAGCGCCGGCGGCTCGCCCAGGTTGGCGACGCGGAGGACGCCGCCCTTCTTCTGGGCCTCGGCGTCGAAGGCCATCCCGGACAGCACGAGCCCGACGGCCGCGAGCGCGACGACCGCGGTGCGAGTGACACCTTTGAACATGGTTCCCTCCTTCGTGCGGGTTACTTGTCGAGCCAGACGTTGTAGAACCGCGGCCGGTCGGTCCGCTCGTTGAACCCCTTCACGGCCTTTCGCGCCGCCCGGAGCCCGTGGAGGTCCCCGTAGCGGATCACGGGAACTTTCTCGTAGAAGAGCTTCGTCTGCTGCACCCACAGCTCGTACCGCTTCTTTGGGTCCGTCTCCCGCGCCAGCTCGGCGTTCAACCGCTGGACCTCCTCGTCGCAGTTCCAGCCGGGCCAGTTGCAGGAAAAGGCCAGGGCGTGCGTGGGGTCGTAGTAGGGCCCGAACCCCGTGGTGAAGGCGTCGTGCGCCTTCGGATTGTTCCGCTGCTTGACCAGGGTCGCCCAGTCCACCACCTGAAGGTCGATCACGAACCCCGCGTCCTCGAGCTGCTGCTTGGTCAAGAGCGCGAAGTCGTACATCCACTTGTACTCCTGCGTCGTCATGAAGCGGATCGGCTCCCCCCTGTACCCGGCTTCCTGGAGCAGCCGCTTGGCCTTCTCGCGGTTCCGCTCATTCCACGGGAGCCCCGGGAGCTTGGTGTGCCACTCCGCGATCTCGGCGAAGGCCAGGCTCGAGTCCATCCGATAGAACTCGGACTTGCCCCCCGCGACGTTCTTCATGATCGGCTCGACGTCGATGGCCGCCTGCCAGGCCTGGCGGAGCTTCTGGTTCGTCATCAGGCCTTCCTTCTTGTTGAGCACGGCGGTCAGCCAAAAATACGGCTTGGCAACGATCGGGCGCAGGTTGGGGTTGCCGGCCAGCCGGTCGTACTGGTCGAGGTTCAGGTCGTCGGCGAAGTCCAGCTCCCCGGTCTCGAGCTGGGCGGCCCGCGTCGCGACGTCCGGGACGGGGACCCACCGGATCTCGTCCAGGTGCGCGGCCTTGGCCCCCCCGTAGCCGTTCGGCCGCTCGGCCCGGGAGGCGTACTCGTCGAACCGGACCATCCGGGTGTACCGGTCCGGCCGCCACTCGGCCACCTTGAACGGCCCGGTGCCGATCCACTCGGTCGCCTTCTCCTGTGGCTTGAACTTCTCTGCCACCTCCTTCGGGTAGATCACCGCCCCGTTGTTCGGCACCGCGAGCGAGATGAGGACGATGGGCGACCGCTCCTTGAGCTTCATCTCCACCGTGTACCGGTCCGCCGCCCGGAGCTCGGTCACGAGGGCGAACAGGGTCTTGCCGTTGGCGGCCTGCTTGCTCCACCGGCCGAGGGAGGCGACCACGTCCTCGGCGGTCATCTCCTTGCCGTTGTGGAACTTGACCCCCTGGCGGAGCTTGAAGGTGTAGGCGACGCCGTCCCGCGAGACCGCGGGCATCGACTCGGCCAGCATCGGGAGTGGCCGCCGCCCCTCGTCGAGCGTGTACAGGCCCTCGTAGACGTGGTTCGCGATGATGTCCGTGATGGCGGCCGTGGTCCAGTGGAGGTCCAGCGCCGGCGGCTCCCCGAGGATCCCGACGCGGAGGACGCCGCCGCGCCGGGGCGTCTCCTGGGCGAACACGGCGCCCGCGAGGACCGGGGCGATCGCGGCGAGCGCGAGAACGACGGTCCGACGGGAAACGTTCGGGACCATGCTCCACCTCCTCACCGTGGGTGCGCGACCGGCCATGCCCGAGGGGCGGTCAAGGGGCAGTGCCCCATCCTCCGGCGACCCCGGGGTCCCCGTCAAGGGGGTCCTCGATCTGCTAGAATCGCCGCAGAGTCGCGCAGGAGACGCCAATCTCATCGAAGGGCGGTGACGGCGTTTGGACGCACCGACTGGTCGGCGTATCCGAACGGAAGCGACTGGCCGACCACTTAATCTTCACGCCGCGTGCGGTGGCGGCGCCCCGGGCGCGGGCGGTCCAGGGCCTCGCCCCAGCGGGCGAGAAACGCCGTGACGAACTCCCGGGCGTGCTGTGGCTCGACGGCCAGCGGCGCCAGCGCCATGCCGACGGCGAGCGCGATGTGGTACCCCTCGGAGCGCGACGCGACCGCGCGGCGGTACGCCGGGTGGGCTTCGTTGACCCAGACCGTGGACTCGACCAGCCGGCCCAGCTCGGCGCTGTCGGACCGCGTCTCGAACTGGATGCTGAGGCCGTAGCGGATCGGGCGCCTGGGTCCCCGGGGCTCCGCCTCGGCGGGCCCGACGGGGACCGAGCCGCGGGGCAGCCGATCCTCGGGGGTCCCGGATGGCTCGGCCTCACGATCGAGCCCGGGCGCAGGGCTCCCGGCGGGTACGGTCACCTCCGATGCCTCCGTACGCGCAACCGCGGCGACCGGCTCCAGCCGCGCGCCAGGTCGCCCCATCGGCAGCCGCGCTTGCCCGCCCGCGTGGCGCTCGACGAGCGCCGCCAGCAACGGGAACTCCTCGGCAAGGTCCACCAGGACCCGCTGGAGGTCACGCTCGATCGGGCGCGCCCGCCGCCGGGCTTCCGCCGAGGCATCGTGCGTGTCGCCCCAGGCCGCGAGCTGGGCCGAGACCGCCTCCTGGATGACCTTGCGGTACGCGAGGTATGTCGCGCCCCGCGCGCCCGTCCGGATGAAGTCGGCCTTGTTCAGGGTCAGGCACCCAGCGAGCCCCGGCACCTCGATGAGGCCGCCCACGCGCTCGGGCGCGGCAGGCGTGACGCCCAGCCAGTCCCATCCGCGCTTGATGACCTTGCCCAGCGTGCTGATCGCGACGCCGCGCTCGGCCTCGGGGAGCGGCGCCGCATCCCGGACGAGGTAGCCGACGGCGGCCGGCCGCCGCTTCCGCCCGATCCGGATCGCAAGCGGGGCCCGACCGGGTGCCGGGGCGCCCCGCAGGAGCTCGCGGCCATTCACGACGAACCGCACGCCCGCGGGGTAGTGGGCCCGGAGGCCGTCATCGAACGCGGGGTCCAAGAGCGGCTGGAAGTGCCGCTCGACGCACGCCTCGAGGAACCCAGCGTCCAGTAGCGGGGAGAGCGGATTGCGGAGGGTGAGCCGGACGGCCGTTCCACGCTCGCCCACGAAGCCCGGCGGCGGGATCCACCGCCACGGGGCGCGCTGGCGGGAGGCCAGTTGCCAGGTCGTCGCGACGTGCGTCTTGCCGCGTCGGGTCTCGCTGAGGACCTCTCCCGACGCGAGGAGCCCGAGCTTGATCCCCACGCCGGCGAACCCGATCCCCTCGCCGCGGGTCTTCGTCGTCGTGGCGATGTCGTGAAAGCGCGCCAACTCGCGGCGCGCCATGCCCGAGCCATCGTCCACGACCGTGAGGGTGGCGCCTGCGGGGTCGGTCACGAGCGCGACACGGGCCGCCCCCGAGTCGAGGCAGTTCGCGACGATCTCCGTCAGGATCGTCTCCTCGAGGGCCCCGGGGTACGCGTCCCGGAGATCCTCGAGGAGATGGAGGAGATCGACGCGGGTCTCGCCCACGCGTCAGGCGACCGGCGGGCGCCGGTTGGCCCAGGGGCGGGCGCGCTCGAAGGCGGCGGAGGCCCGGAGCACCGTCACGTCGTCGTAGCGGCGGCCGACGATCTGGAGGCCGATCGGAAGGCCGTCCTTCGTGAAGCCGCACGGCACGCTCGCCGCCGGCTGGCCGGAGAGGTTGAACGGGAACGTGAACGGCGTCCAGGCGTAGGGGTCCACGGGCGTCCCGGCGATCTCCGCCGGGTTGTCGAGGCCGATCGGGAACGGCGGACACGCGACGGTCGGCGTCAGCAGGAGGTCGTACTTCTCGAAGAACGCCCGGGGGTGCTGCCACCAGGCCAGGCGGTCGAACCACGCCTGGACGTAGCGGGTCGGGGGGTTGGCCAGCGTCTCCTGGATGATCCGCAAGAGTCCCGGCTCGATCTCGTCCTTGCGGTCGAGGTACGGGGCGAGGCGGGTCGCGATACCGCCGCAGAAGATCTCCTGCCAGCACTCCTTGGGCGAGGGCCAGCGCGGCGCCACCGTCTCCAGGCGACACCCGACGTCGCGGAACACGCGCGCCGCCCGCGCGCACGTCGCCCGGACCTCCGGGTCGAGCGCCTGGACGAAGCCGAGGTCGTCCGTGTAGGCCACGCGCAGGCCCTTCAGGCGTCCCTTGAGCGCCTTCGGGTAGTCCACACCCTCGCGGGGCAAGGAGTACTGGTCGCGCTCGTCCGATCCGGCCGAGACCTGGAGCATGAGCGCCGCGTCGGCGACCGTCCGGGTCATCGGGCCGACGTGGGAGAGGCTCCACGCCGCGCTCGGCGGGTAGGTCGGGATGCGCCCGAAGGAGGCCTTCAGGCCGAAGATGCCGGCGAAGGACGCCGGGATGCGGATCGAGCCGCCGCCGTCCGTGCCGATGGCGAGCGGGCCGAGGCCGGCCGCCACCGCGGCCGAGGCCCCGCCGCTCGAGCCGCCGGGCGTCCGCTCGAGGTTCCAGGGGTTGCGGGTCGCGCCGAACAGGAGGTTGTGGGTCGCGCCGATCCAGCCGAAGGTCGGCGTGTTGGTCTTGCCGAGCATGATCCCGCCGGCCGCCCGGAGCCGCGCCACCATCGGGGCGTCCTCCGCCGGGACGTTGTCGCGGAGGAGCGGGGTGCCGAAGGTCGTCCGCACGCCGGCCGTGATCACGAGGTCCTTCACCGAAAAGGGCACGCCGTGGAGCGGGCCGAGCCGCGCGCGCCTCGCCATGACCGCTCGCTCGGCTGCCTTCGCCTCGCGCCGGGCGCTGTCGCCCGTGACGAGCACGTAGGCGTTGAGCCGCGGGTTGACCCGCTCGATCCGGTCGAGGATGGCGTCCACCACCTCGACGGGCGACACCTTCCTCATGCGGATCAGGAGGGCCAGCTCGGTCGCGGGGAGCCAGCAGAGCTCGTCAGCGTTCATGGACCGGGTCTCCTTCGGCGCCGGGCGCCGCTCAACGGCGGGGCGGCGGGAGGTGGATCGGGCGCCCCAGGAAGAGCCCGGCCGCCTCGCCGAGGGTCTCCGCGAGCGTCGGATGGGTGTGGATCGTGCCGGCCAGGTCCTCGGCGACGGCACCCAGCTCGACGGCCAGCGTTCCCTCGCTGATCAGCTCGCCCGCGTGGGGACCGACGAGGCCGACGCCGAGGAGCCGCCCCGTCTCGGTCTCGAAGAGGAGCTTGGTGAGGCCGTCCGGGCGGCCCATGGCCACGGCGCGCCCCGACGCCGACCAGGGCACCCGCACGGTCCGGACCTGGAGACCGCGCGCTCGCGCGGCCTCCTCGGTGAGGCCGGCCCACGCGACCTCGGGATCGGTGAAGACGACGGCCGGGATCGCCTGCGGCTCGAACGCCGCCGGGCGGCCCGCGGCGGCCTCCGCGGCGACCAGGCCCTCGGCCATCGCCTTGTGGGCGAGCATCGGCTCGCCTGCGACGTCGCCGACCGCGAAGATCCGGGGATCCGCCGTGCGCCGCGCGGCGTCCACCTGGATGAAGCCGCGCGCGTCCAGGCGAGCTCCCGTGCGCTCGAGGCCGAGGCCGTCCGTGTGCGGGCGCCGCCCGACGGCGACCAGCACCTGCTCGACCTCGAGGCGCCCGGGCGCGCCCTCGCCCTCGAGCTCGACGACGGTTCCGCCCCGGGCCTCGCGGACGGCGGCGACCTTCGTGCGGAGGTGGATCTGCTTGAACAGCCCGGCGAGGCGGCGCGCGAGCGGGGCGACGAGGTCGCGATCCACCCCGGGGAGGAGCCCGTCCATCAATTCCACCACGGTGACCTCGGAGCCGAGCGCCGCGTACACGGTCCCGAGCTCGAGCCCGATGTAGCCGCCGCCGACCACGAGGAGCCGCGACGGCACGGAAGGAAGCGCGAGGGCCGCCGCGGAGTCCCAGATCCGCTCGCCCGGGCGGTCGAGACCCGGCAGCGGCGCGGGGCGGGAGCCCGTCGCCACGATCGCATGCTGGAAGCGGAGGGTCGCGGGCGGGGCGTCCTCGCCGGTCTCGACGTGGACCGTGCGCGGGTCCTCGAACCGCGCGTGCCCCGTGATGATCTCCACGCCCCGGGTCCGCGCCAGGCCGGCGAGCCCGGCGGCGAGCTTCTTGATCGAGGCGGCCGTCCACTCGCGCGTCCGCTCGAGGGCGAGCTTCGGCGGTGCGAACTCGACGCCGGCCGCGCGCGCCTCGGCCGCGGCGTGGACGAGCGCCGCGAGGCCGAGGAGGGCCTTGGAGGGAATGCAGCCGACGTGGAGGCACTCGCCGCCGAGGGCGCCGCGGCTCTCGACGAGGACCGTCTCGAGGCCGAGGTCGGCGGCCCGGAAGGCCGCGGCGTACCCGCCCGGGCCCCCGCCGATGACGACGAGGTCCACGTCGTGCGGGAGGTCGCCCATCACCATGGCAGCTCTCCCCCCTCACCCCGCCCTCTCCCCCCAGCGGGGGAGCGGAGATTCAGGCGTCAAGGAGCAAGCGGCCGGGGTCCTCGAGGAGCCGGACGAGGTCCGTCATGAACCGGGCCGCCTCCATCCCGTCGATCACGCGGTGGTCGAACGCGAGGGAGAGGGGCAGCACCAGGCGCGGGACGATCGCGCCCTCGCGCACCACCGGCATCTCGCGCGCCCGCGCCACGCCGAGGATCGCCACCTCCGGGTAGTTGATGATCGGGGTGGCCCCGGTGCCCCCGAGGGCCCCCGTGTTCGTCACGGTGAACGTGCCGCCGCGGAGGTCCTCCAGGCTCGCCCTCCCCTCGCGCGTGCGCGCGACGAGCTGCGCGAGCTCGACGGTCAGCTCCCGGAGGCGCTTCCGGTCCACGTCGCGCACGACCGGGACGACGAGGCCGCGCTCCGTGTCCACGGCGACCCCGATGTGGTAGTAGCGCTTGAGGACGAGCTCCCCCGTCCCGTGATCGAGGCTCGCATTGACCCGTGGATGCGCCTGGAGCACGCACGCCACAGCCCTGACGAGCAGAACGGTCAGCGTGAGGTCGGCGCCCCACTGCTCGACCAGCGCCTGCTGACCCCGGCGCACCGCCTCGAGGAGCGTGATGTCGGCCTGGTCGTGCTGGGTGACGTGCGGGATCAGCGCCCAGGCGAGCGCCAGGTGCTCCGCGCTCCGGCGGCGCACCCCCCGGAGCGGCTCCCGCTCGACCGGTCCCCACTGCTCGAAGCGGGGGAGCGGCGGCAACTCCGCCGGAGACACGAGAGGACGGAGCGGCTCGGCCGGGCCCGGCTCCTCCGGAACCCGCTTGGTCGGCGCGGGCTCGGCGGCCGGGCGCGCCGCCGCCGCCGCGGGCCGCGCGGCGC
>CAYQDR010000118.1:0-15246 GCA_964416315.1 uncultured bacterium | reverse complement strand
AGGCGGCGCGGGGGCCGGAGTCACCGGAGCGCGTGCCGCCTGCGGCGCGGCGGCAGGCCCGGCCGGGGGGGCGCCGTCGCCCAGGCCCTGGAGCGCTTCGATGAACGCGGGCGTCGCGCCGACCGCGCGCAACTCGTCGATCACCTCGGACGTCACCTTGAAGTCCACGCCGAGCTCGCGGACGACGGCGATGAGCCGACGCTCCTGGAGGTTCCGGCGGAGCAGTTTCAGGACCTCGGGCTTCGTCAGGGGCACCGCGGCCGCGACCTGGGCCAGGAGGACGAGCGCGACCGCGAGGGCCGCGCGCGCGAGCGCCCCGGTTCCGCGCAGCGTCACCGCCGAGGATCCCGACCGACCCACGCGACGAGGCCCTCCCGCGCTTTCGCGCTTTAGATAGCGTACTTTACGCGCGCTACCCGAATCCTGTCAAGGAAGAACCCTGCCGGCCGTCAGCGGTACTTCACCCAGACCCGCAGAAGCCGGCCCGAAGGCACCGAGCGGCCGCCCTCCTGGCGCGCTCGCTCGTACTCGGCGGCATCGGGGCAGGACGCCAGGTCGCCCACCGCCAGGATCGTCGCCGTGGTGGGGTTCGCGAGGTTCAGCAGCTGAATGAGCACCGGGACGTCACCCAACCCCCCCTGCTGCGGTCGCTCGATGTGGAACGCGTTCGCCACCATAGCCCGCGCCTGGCGGATATGGATCACGAACGCGAGGCTCTCATCCAGGTTGAGGCGCACCGCCTCCAGCTTCCCCTCCACGGAGCAGAGGGCCGAGGCGGGCCTCGGCGCCGCCACCGCGATCGCGACGAGAAGCAGGATCGCGCACAGATTCCGCTTCACGGCCATGAACCTCCTGTACCCTCGGAGGGGTGCTTCGCCCCCCTTTATTTCGGGGGGCCGAACCTCCCCCCAGGAAGGGGTTGCGCGGGCGAAGCCCGCGCTCGGAGCCCATCGGTCTGGGGCGCGTGGTAGCTCTGCCCGCTTCGAGTCTCTCATCGCCCTGCTAGAATGACCGCGTGCGGCACACCGTCCTCGCCACGACCCTGGCGTTCCTCACAGGGTGTGGCAGCGCCGTCGAGCGGTCCTTTATCTACTATCCCACGCGTCGGCTCGAGGCAACCCCCCGGGACTACGGTCTCCCGTTCGAGGAGCTCAGGCTCACCGCCGAGGACGGCGTCCGCCTCCACGGGTGGTACGTCCCCGGCCGGCGCGCGATCACCCTGCTCTGGTGCCACGGGAACGCCGGCAACATCTCGCACCGCCTCGACAACCTCCGCCTGATGCGCAACCGGTTGGGCCTGGGCGTCCTCCTCTTCGACTACCGTGGCTACGGAGAGAGCGAGGGCGTCCCCTCGGAGGCGGGGACGTACCGCGACGCCCGCGCCTTTCGGGCATGGCTGCGCGCGCAGCCGACCACGCGCTCGATGCCGGTCCTCTATTTCGGCCGGTCCCTCGGCGCCGGCGTCGCGACCGCGCTCGCCGTCGAGGACCCGCCGACCGCGCTCATCCTCGAGGCCCCGTTCACGTCGGTCCCCGCGATGGCCGGCGTGGCGTTCCCGCTGGTCGGCCACCTGGTGGCCTCCTTGCTGCGGACCCGATACGAGACGCGGGGCCGGATCGGTCAGGTCCGCGCTCCCGTCCTCGTGCTCCACGGCGACGCGGACGAGGTCGTGCCGTTCGCCCAGGGCCGTGCCGTCTTCGAGGCGGCGCCGGAGCCGAAGACCTTCTTCCCGATCCCGCGCGCCACCCACAACGACACCTACCTGGTGGGTGGCGAGGCCTACTGGCACGCCTGGGAGGAGTTCCTCGCCGCGCACGTCCCCGGCTGGGACCCCGCGCGGTGAAGCGGTCACTGCACGCGGACGACCGCGTCGGCAGGACAGCGCTCCAGGAGATACCGCAGCGCCCGCTCCAGGTACTCCGGCTCCTTCGATTCCAGCGTGACCCGGACCCTGTACTCGGGGTTCGAGAGCTCCGGATACGACCCGCAGAGAAGCGCGGGAAACTCCCCCACCACCGCGTTGAGGTGCTCGGCGAGCGTCCCCTCCCCGATCCGGAAGTAGACGCTCCGGATCAGGAACGGCCGCTCTCGAAACCGCTCCTTGATCGCGTCGAACTTCTGCCGGAAGATCTCCGGCACGCCGGGGAAGACGAAGACGTTCTCGAGCGCGAGCACGGGAACGACCAGCGCGCCGGTGGCGAGCAGCTCGGCCCCCTCGGGGATCTCCGCCATCTTGAGGCGGGCCTCGTTCAAGCGTCCACGGTACGCCTCCTCCAGACGCGCCACCAGGTCGGGGTGTCGGACGACTCGCACGCCGAGCCCGCGCGCCACGCCGGCGATCGTCACGTCGTCGTGGGTCGGCCCGACGCCGCCCGAGGTGAAGACCCAGTCGTAAGCCGCGTGGAACTCGCGCACCTCGCGGGCGATCAGCTCCACGTCGTCCGGGATCACCGAGATCTTCCGGACGTCAACGCCGAGCCCGCGAAATTCCCGGCAGAGGTACGCGGCGTTGACGTCCACGACCTTGCCGGACAGCAGCTCGTTGCCGATCAGGATGATGCCCGCGGTCTTCACCATGCGCGCTCACCCACCCGATTGTACGGGAGCGAGGGACGCGCTGGAAAGGGGGCCGGCCGTTCCGCGGGGCCCGCCGCGCGTTGCTGCTGTCGTCGCCGCTGCGGTAGAATGGCGCGACGGAATCGACGCGGATGACCTCCGACCCCCCGATCCGGCTCTCCGGTTGGGCGCTCGTCCTGGGCGCCTCCTCCGGCTTCGGCGAGGCGACGGCCCTGGCGCTCGCCGAAGCGGGCATGTCGATCGTCGGCGTCCACCTGGATCGCCGCGCGACCCTCCCGAACGCCGAACGCATCGCGAGCGAGATCCGCCGTCAGGGGCGCGAGGCCCTCTTCTTCAACGTGAATGCCGCGGACCCGGACCGCCGGACCGAGGTGCTCGATGCGGTCCAGCGGCACCTCGAGACGCGCCAGGAGCTCGGGCAGCTCCGCGTCATGCTCCACTCGCTCGCCTTCGGGACCCTCAGGCCGTTCATCGCCGAGCCGGTCAAGGAGGCCGTGTCGAAGGACCAGATGGACATGACGCTCGAGGTCATGGCGCACACCCTCGTCTACTGGACGCAGGACGTCGTCGTCCGCGGCTTGATGGGGCCCGGCGGTCGGGTCTTCGCGATGACCAGCGCCGGGGGGACGCGGGTCCTCCCGAGCTACGGCCCGGTGTCCGGGGCCAAGGCAGCGCTCGAGTCCCACGTGCGGCAGCTCGCCATGGAGCTCGCGCCGCGCGGGATCACGGTCAACGCGGTCCGGGCCGGGGTGACCGACACGCCGGCGCTCCAGAAGATCCCGGGCGCCGAGAAGATCAAGGCCAGCGCGCTCGCGCGCAACCCGGCCGGCCGCCTCACCACCCCCGCGGACGTCGCCCGGGCGATCGTCGCGTTCTCCCACTCGAGCACGTCCTGGATGACGGGGAACGTGATCGGCGTGGATGGCGGCGAAGACGTGGTGGGTTAGCCTGGTCGTTCCCGGACCCCCGCGCGCGTGACGCCCCTCCAGGCCCTGACGTTGGGCGTGGTCCAGGGCCTGACCGAGTTCCTCCCCATCTCCTCTTCGGGCCACCTCATCCTGGTCCCGGTCCTCCTCGGCTGGCGCGACCAGGGACTGGCGTTCGACGCGGCCGTCCACCTGGGCACCGCGCTGGCCCTCGTCCTGTACTTCGCCCGCGACCTCTGGCGCCTTGGCATCGGCGCGGCCGCCGGGCGGTCCGCGGAGAGGCGGCTCGCGGCGGCCCTCGTCGTCGGCTCCATGCCGGCGGCCGTGGCCGGTTTCCTCCTGGAGCGCCTCGTCGTGGTCCACCTCCGTTCCGCTACGGTCGTCGGCCTCTCGCTGATCGGCTGGGGGCTCGTCCTCGCGTGGGCCGACCGGCAGGCGGCGCGGGCGCGCGTCGGCGACCTGGGCCAAGTCGGGCTGGCACGGAGCCTGGTCATCGGGTGCGCCCAGGCCATCGCGCTGGTGCCGGGCACCTCCCGCTCCGGCATCACGATCTCGGCCGCTCTGTTCGCCGGCCTCGACCGCCCGACCGCGGCGCGCTTCGCCTTCCTGCTCGGGCTACCGGTCACCGCCGGGGCGGGTCTCTACGAGACGGCAGTCCTCCTGTCCTCGGGCCTGCCGGCGGCGGACGGGGCGGCGCTGATGCTGGGCCTTCTCGCGTCGCTCGCGGCCGGGCTCGCAGCGGTGTGGTTCCTGATCCACTACCTCGGGCGCGGGACGTTCACGCCCTTCGTCCTCTACCGGCTGGCGCTCGGACTCGTGATCCTGGCCGCGGGGCCCACCCCGTGACCCTCGCAGAACCGGCCAGCGTCCGGGCGCTCGCGGAGGCGTTCGCGGAGGGAGTGCTCACCCGCTCCCCCGAGACCGCGACCTGGCTCGGCGACCGCCGCTTCGACGACCGGCTCTCGGACCTGGGGCCGGTGGGGCGCGAGGCGGAGGGCACGGCCCTCGAGGGCCTGCGGACCGCGTTGGCGTGCATGGACGCGCCGGCGCCGGACGGTGAGGACGCGATCACCCGCGAGATGCTCGAGCTGGCGGTGCGGGACGGGCTCGCGGCCCTCGACCGCCGGCTCTACCACCTCGCCCTCGACCAGATGGGGGGCCCCCAAGTCTCGCTGGCCATGCTGCTGAACTGGCACACGCTGGAGACCGAGGAGCACGCCCGCACCCTCCTCGCCCGCTTCGGCGGCTTCCCCCGCTACGTCGACCAGTACGTCGGCAACCTCGCCGAGGGCGCGGCATGCGGTCGGACCTCCCCCCGCGTCGCGCTGGAGCGGGTCGTGGCCCAGCTCCGCGCCCTCCTCGAAACGGCTCCCGAGGCCTCGCCTTACGGCCAGGCCGCGGAGAAGGCGCCGGCGGCCTGGCGCGGGCGGCTCCTCGCCGGCGTCCGCGACTCGGTCTACCCGGCCTTCCAGAGGCTCCTCACGTACCTCGAGACCGAGTACGCGCCGCTCGCGCGGGAGACGCCCGGCCTCTGGGCCATCCCCGATGGCGAGGCGACGTATCGGGAGCTCGTCCGCCGCGTCATCCAGAGCGACCTCGGGCCGGAGGAGGTGCACCGGATCGGCCTCGAGGAGCTCAGGGGGATCCGGGAGGAGATGCGGGCGCTCGGCGTCCGGGACGTCCGGGCGCATGCGGAGGCGCTCAAGGCCGACCCGGGAAACCACTTCGCGACGCGCGAGGCGCTGCTGGCCGGGGCCCGCGGCATCTACGAGCGCGCCCTCGCGGCCCTCCCGCGCCTCTTCGGGCGCCTCCCGGCCACGCCGTGTCGCGTGCTGCCGATCGAAGAGTACCGAGAGCGGGACAGCGTGGCGGCCTTCTACTACGCTCCGAGCCAGGACGGGTCGCGCCCGGGGACGTTCTACGTCAACACGCACGGGCCCGAGACGCGCCCGCGGTACAACCTCCCCGCCCTCACCGCTCACGAAGCCGTGCCGGGCCACCACCTCCAGATCGCGCTGGGGTACGAGGCCCGGGACCTCCCACGCTTTCGTCGCCACGGGCTCGGGGTGGACGAGGCCCTCACCGCGTTCGTCGAGGGGTGGGGGCTCTACGCGGAGCGGCTCGGCGCCGAGCTCGGGCTCTACGGGACCGACCGCGAGCGCTTCGGGATGCTCTCCTACCAGGCCTGGCGGGCCACGCGCCTGGTCGTGGACACCGGCCTCCACGCCCTCCGCTGGCCGCGCGACCGCGCGATCCGCTTCCTCCTCGACGAGGTCGGGCTCCCCGAGCCCGAGGTCGTCAACGAGGTGGACCGCTACATCGTCTGGCCGGGCCAGGCCCTCGCCTACAAGTTCGGCCAGCGCCACCTGGAGGGGCTGAGGCGCCGCGCGCGGGACGCCCTGGGCCCCCGCTTCGACGCGCGCGCCTTCCACGACGAGCTGCTCCGCCACGGGGCCCTCCCGCTCTCAACCGCGACCGCGGTCGTCGAGCACTGGCTGGAGACCGTCTCCTCGAGAGCTACTGAATGACCTCGTCCGCCCGGAGCAGCACTGACTGAGGGATCGTGAGGCCCAGAGTCTTCGCGGCCTTGAGGTTGACGACCAAGTCGAACTTCCTGGGCAGCTCGACGGGCAGGTCGCCCGGCTTGGCACCCTTCAAGATTTTGTCCACGTAGGTGGGCGCACGCCGGAACAAATCGGCCAAGCTCGCCCCATGTGCCATGAGGCCCCCAGCATCCACGAACTCCCTCAGTCCGTAGATCGCGGGAATCCGGTTCTTTTCCGCCAAGACCACGATCTGTCTGCGGTGAGTCAGACTGAAGGGGCCGTCAAGAACGTGCAGCGCGTCGGCGTGCTCCCTCCTCATCGCGGCGAACGCGTTCGCGAACTCCTTGGGCTCTCGCACCTCGATAGACTGAACAGTCACACCCAGTGCCCGCGCCGAGGACTGGAGTTCCCTGAATGTGAGGCCCTCGGCCGGATTGGCCGGATTCCAGAGGACGGCTACGCGGGTCACGTTCGGAACTGCATCCTTGAGGAGCTCCAGCCGCTTGCCGGCTATCTCCGTGCCGGGAAGGATGGAGAACCCAGTAATGTTTCCGCCTGGCCGCGCCAGGCTGGAGACGAATCCCTGGCGCACGGGATCCACAAGCGCAATGAAGACGATAGGGATCGTCCGGGTCGCGTTCTTGGCCGCCTCGGCCCCTAGCGTCCCCACGGCGACGAGGAGGTCGACCTTGAGACGAACCAACTCGGCCGCCAGGCCGGGGAGCCGCTCCAACTTCCCCTCCGCGTATCGGCGCTCGACGAGGATGTCCCTTCCCTCGACGTAGCCCAGATCGCGAAGCCCTTGCCTGAATGCGTCGTATTCGAGGCGCGGGTCCGCGCTGCGCCCCAGGAGCATCCCGATCCGCGAGACCTTCCCTGCCTGCTGCGCACCGGCGGTCAGCCACGCCCCGAGGATACCGAGGGCAATGCTAACGAGGAGCCCGACGGCTCGGCGCCTCATGCTGGTCTCCTTGCTCGGTCACCCGCGGAGGGTAAACGAGGCGCAAGGTGCTGACAAACCGCCAAGGGAGAAGTGGTCCACTCCGAGCGGCGGCTTTGCCGCCGCCCCCCGGGGGAGGTCTCGGAGGGGGCCGTCGAGGCCCCCTCCGACGCTAGCCGCGCGGGGCCTGCCACCACACCCGGCCCGCGCGCACCGTGAGCCGGGGCGCCCAGCGCTTCGTCCCCTCGAGCGAGCCCCCGTCGGCGTCGTGGTAGGTGAAGCGCCCCTCCTCGACGACGAAGACGGCGGCGTCCCCCGCGCCGCCAACCCTGAGCGTCCCGAGCTCCCCGCTCCGCCCGATCGCCCGCGCCGGCGCGGCCGTGGCGGCGCGGACCACGTCCCCGAGCGGCATCCCGAGGGAGAGGAACTTGGACAGGGTCGTCGGCAGATCCTTGACGACGCCGGCGCGGCCGGGTCGCGTGAGGTCCGAGGAGATCGTGTCCGGGTAGAACCCCTCCTCGAACGCCTTCCGGACCACGGAGAAGTTCACGTGGTTCCGGCCGTGCGCCACGTCGAAGAGGACGCCCCGGCGCCGCGCCGCGTGGACGGCGGGCTTCACCCGCCCGCGGTCGTCGAGGATCCCCGAGCCCCGGCCGTGAAAGAAGTGGCTCACGATGTCCCCGGGGCGCAGGAGGGTGAGGACCTCGCCGTATTCCACGGGCGGGTTGTTGACGTGGACGATCACCGGGAGGCCCGCGACCTCGGCCGCCCTGAGCCCGCGCCGGAGCGGCTCGAGCCCGTGGCCCCCGACGACCTCGACCTGCTCCCGCACCTTGATGCCGAGGATCACGTCGCGGTGCTCGCGCGCCACGCCCGCCGCCAGGTCGGGGTTGGAGTAGTCGAGCAGCGCGTGCTCCCCGATCGGCAGGTGCGTGAGCCCGATCGCCGAGATGTGCAGGAACGCGAGCACCCGGGTCGCCGCGCGGGCGACCACCCACTCGCGCAGCCCGGCGAAGTTGGCGGCCCCCGTGCTCCCGGCGTCGCAGAGGGTGGTGACGCCCGTCGAGGCGCAGACCGGGTCGGTCTCGAGCCCGAGGTCGTGGCCTGCGATGTAGGCGTGCGCGTGGAGATCCACGAGCCCCGGGACCACATTGGCCCCCGTCACGTCCACGACCTCCCGCGCGCTCTCCGGCGGGATCGCCTCGTCCACCGCCGCGACGCGTCCGGCGGAGAACGCCACGTCGCGCCGGGCGTCCAGGCCCGACTCGGGGTCGATCACGTGGCCGTGCTTGAGCAGGAGATCATAACGCATCGAGCGCATTCTCCGCGACTTCGGCTCGCGCGAGCGTTCAGGGCACGCGGTTCTCCCAGAACCGCAGGAGGTAACCCAGGGCGATCAGGACGAGGCCGAGGGTCACCCCCACGGCGAGCCGGGCCCCGCCCCGCGGGGGCTCGCCGAAGGCGTCGGCCACCATCGCGGCGGCCAGGATCACCACGCCGCTGATCAGGACCCCCGGCCAGGCGTCGCGGGCCCGGCCCAGGCGCGGGAAGCGGATCGCCACCGCCCTCAGGCCGGGGCCACCGGCTCGGGGGCGACGCCCGGCTCGGCCGCGCGCGCCATGCACCAGACGAGGGGCACGAAGAGGACGAAGAGGAGGGCCAGCGCCCAGAAGTCGTCGATGAACGCCTTCATCGCCGCCTGCCGCTGGACGTCGTCGTACAGGCGCTGGAGCGCCTGGAGCCTGGCCGTGAAGGGATCGGCGCCGGCGGCGGCGTAGGCCCGCTCGAGGAGCCCGAGCCGCTCCGCGGTCGCCGGGTCCCAGACGGTGACCCGCCCCACCAGCGCCGCCTGATGGGTCTGCGTCCGGCGCGCGAGGTACGTGGTCAGGACGGCGATGCCGACGCTCCCGCCGAGGTTGCGGACCACGTTGAAGATCCCGGTCGCGGTGGCCATGCGCGCGGCCGGGACGACGCCCAGGCTCATCGTCGTCAGCGGCACGAACACGAGGCCCATCCCGAGCCCCTGGACGAAGCGCGTCCAGAGGACGGACCAGAAGTCCGCCGCGAGGCTCAGGGAGGCCATGAGCCAGAGCGAGTAGGCGATGATCGCGGCCCCCACCGACACGAGCCAGCGCGGGTCCACGCGGTTCACCAGCCGCCCTGCCACCGCGAGCGAGATCACGGCACCGAGCCCGCCGGGGGCGAGGACCCAGCCGGTCGTCAGCGCGTCGTAGCGGAGCAGGTGCTCGAGGTAGAAGGTCAGGAGCACAAGGCTCGAGTAGAGGCCGAAGCCCACGAGCGTGATCAGGAGGGTGCCGATGGCGAAGGTCCGGTCTGCGAGCACGCGGAGGTTCACGATCGGCTCGGCCGCCGTGAGCTCGCGCACGAGGAAGGCGAGCAGCCCGCCGACGCCGAGCGCGACCAGCGCCCGGATCGTGGGCGAGTCGAACCAGTCGAGCCGGTTCCCCCGGTCGAGCGCCACCTGGATGGCCCCGACTCCGACCACCATGAGCGCGAGGCCGAGCCCGTCCACCCGCCGGATGGCCGGGGGCGGCTCCGGCGGCTCCCCGAGGAACGCCCACGCCAGCGCGAGCGCGACGACCCCGATCGGCAGATTCAGGTAGAAGATCCAGCGCCAGGAGTAGTTGTCGGTGATCCACCCGCCGAGGGCAGGCCCGACGATCGGCCCGAACATCACCCCGAGCCCCCAGATCGCCATGGCCATCCCGCGCTCCCGGGGCGGAAAGATCGCCATCAGGATCGCCTGGGCCAACGGGATCAGGGGCCCGCCCCCTATCCCCTGGAAGATCCGCGCGGCCACGAGCACCTCGAGACTCGGGGCGACGCCAGCCAGGAGGGAGCTGCCGATGAACGTGAGGGTGGCCGCGAAGAAGAACCGCCGCTGGCCCAGGAGCGCCGTGAGCCAGCCGGTCGCGGGCAGGACGACCGCGTTGGCCGCCAGGAAGGACGTGAAGACCCACGTGATCTCGTCCACGGACGCGGAGAGGCTCCCCTGCATGTGGGACAGCGCGACGTTCGTGACCGTGGTGTCGAGGATCTGCATGGTGGCCACGAGCATCACGGCGAGGGTCGTGAGCCAGCGCCGCGCGGCCTCCGACACGCGCGGCAACGCGAGGGCGACCGAGGCGGGCGTGGTCACCGGACTTCCGCACGCGCTGGAGGACGACCCGGGGCCACGGGCATCGGCCCCGGGGTGGTCACCGCAGGTCGACGGTGACGCTGGCCGACATCCCGGGGCGCAGGAGGTGGGGGTTCGAGTGGCGGTCGTCGAGGACGATCTTCACGGGCACGCGCTGGACGACCTTGACCCAGTTGCCCGTCGCGTTCTCCGGCGGGAGCAGGCTGAAGCGCGCGCCCGTCCCGGCGCTGATCGACTCCACGGTCCCGTGGAAGACGCCCTCGGGGAAGGTGTCCACACGCACGGTGGCCCGCTGCCCGGGTCGGAGACGCGTGAGCTGCGTCTCCTTGAAGTTCGCGACCACCCACACGCCGTGGAGCGGGACGACGGCCATGAGCGGCTGGCCGGGCTGGACGAGCTGTCCCGGCTCGACCGTCTTCTTCGACACCACGCCGTCCACCGGCGCCCGGATCCGCGTCTTCGCGAGCTGGAGCTCGGCGGCCGCGAGGTCGGCCCCGGCCTGCTCGAGGGCCGCGGCGGCGCGCCCCGCCCCCGCCTCCTTCACCGGCACCTGCGCCTGCTGAGCCTCGGCCTCCCGCACCGCGGCGTCGGTTTCCTCGGTCCGGCGGCGCGCCTGCTCAACGGCGAGCTGGCGGGCCCGTACCTCCGCCTCGGCCTGCTCCGCCTCACGCTCCGCCTGGACGAGCCGCCGACGGCTCGCGTCGAGGGCGGCCTGCGCCGTCCGGTGGGCGATCCGCGCGCTGTCGTGCTCCTGCTGCGAGACGAGCCCCTGCGCGACCAGGCGGCTCAGGCGATCGAGGTCGAGCCGCGCCTTCTCGAGCGCCGCCTCGGCCATCGCCGCGTCCGCCTGCGACGCCGCGATCGCGGCCCGCCGCGCCTCGACCCGGGCGCGCACCTCGTCCACCTGCGCCCGGCCGGCGTCCACGGCGACGCGCGCCCCCTCGCGGATCGCCCGCGCCTGCTGAACCCGGCTCGCCGTCGCGTCCCGGCTCCACGGGACCTCCGTCCGCGCCGCGCGCTCCTCGGCCGCCGCCATCGCCACGGCGGCCCGCGCCTGGTCGACCCGGATCTCGTAGTCGCGCGGGTCGATCTCCGCGAGGATCTGGCCCTCGCGCACCTCCTCGTTGTCGCGGACCAGGACCCGTGCGACGGGGCCCGGGACGCGGGAGCTGATGACCACGACGGCGCCCTCGACGTGCGCGTCGTCCGTCCAGACTCGGTTCCGCCAGGAGCCGTAGTACCAGAGCCCGGACCCGGCCACCGCCAGGAAGGCCAGCACGAGGAGCGCCCGCACGAGACGCCGCCCCATGATTGGGAGATAGCACGCGCCGGAAACCGGGGTCAAGACCGAGCGCCTTCGACGCTTCGATCGCTACGGCCGAGCGTGACGGGCGGCCCCCGCGGGCGGTAGGATGGGAGGGCATGGCTCCGACGCCCGAGCTGCTCCGTGCCCCCGGTCCACCGGGGGGCGCCCTCGATCACCCCGTGCCGGGGGGCCTCGCAGCCGCTTCGCCGACGCGCCAGTTCGCCCTCCTGAGCCTGGTCGTGGTCGGGGGGAGCACCCTCGCCTTCGGGTTCGCGCTGGCCTATTTCGTCGAGCGCGGCATCCTCGACCGGGAGTGGGCCTCGAGCGCCGCCCTCGTTCGTTCGGCCGCCCGCTTCTATCTCCGTCCCGGCGACTTCGCGGTCGACGAGCCGGCCCCCCAGCGGGACGAGGCCGCCGACCGCTTCGAGGAATTCACCCGCCAGGTCCGGATGCTCCCGGAGATCCAGCGCCTGGCCGCCTTCGACGCGCGGGGGGAGCCCCTGTGGAGCGACGCCGAGCGCGGAGCCCCCCTCCGGCCGGCCGACGCCGCGCTCCGCCAGGCGCTCGCGGGAGAGACGAGCGTCCGGTTCGCCGCCGGGGGAGCGGGCCGCGACCGGGTCGAGCTCTACGTCCCGATCACCTTCCCCGGCGAGGGCCGCGTGGCGGGTGTGATCGCCACCCACGTGGATCCCGGCCGCGTCCTCACGGCGGTGCGCCGCGCCCGCTGGCTCCTCTGGACGCTCGCGCTCCTGTCGGGCGCGACGCTCTACGCCGCGCTCTACGGGATCGTCTGGCGCGCCTCGCGGACGCTCCGGGCGCAACACCGCGCCCTCGCCCAGCGCGCCGAGGAGCTGGCGCGGGCGAACACCCAGCTCCGAGCGATGCAGCAGGAGCTCGTGGCCGCGGAGCGCTTCGCCGCCTTCGGCGAGATCACCGCGGCGGTGGCCCACGGCATCGCCAACCCGCTCGCCGCCATCCGGGCGACGGCCCAGCTCGCCCTCAGCGACGCACCCGAGGGCCCGGCGCGGGAGCGCCTCGGGCAGATCATCGCCGACGCGGACCGGCTCGGCGAGCGGATGCGCGCGCTGCTCCGTTTCGGGCGGCCCGTCGAGCAGCGCCGCGTCCCCACGGCGCTCGAGACGGCCGTCCGCCACGCGCTCGACTCGATCCGGGCCCGCGCCGTCGCCAGGGAGATCCGGCTCGAGGTCGCCGTGCCCGCCGACCTGCCGAAGGTGCGGCTCGACCCCGCGCGCTTCGAGGAGGCGCTGCTCTGCCTGGTCGGCAACGCCCTCGACGCGGTGCCGGCCGGCGGCAGCGTGCGGGTGCTGGCCGCACCCGCGCCGGGCGGCGCCGGCGGAGCGGCGGGCGGGCTCGATCTGACCGTCGAGGACACAGGCCCCGGGATCCCTCCCGAGATCCTCGCGCGCGTCTTCGAGCCGTTCTTCACGACCAAGGCGGACGGCACCGGCCTCGGCCTCGCCGTGGCCCGGAAGCTCCTCGAGAGCGGCGGCGCCCGGCTCCGGCTCGAGAGCGAGCCCGGCCGCGGCACGCGGGCCGTGCTCACCCTGCCGGTCGACGAGGGCTAGAACCAGCATGCCGCCGAGCGTCGTCATCATCGAGGACGATCAGGGGCTCGCCGGCGCGATCGAGGCCTTCCTCCAGCGCCAGGGCGTCTCCGTACGGGCTTTCCCGTCGGCCGAGGCCGCGCTCGGCGCGCTCGGCGAGCTCGGTCCCGACATCGCCCTCGTGGACCTGCACCTGCCCGGCATGAGCGGCCTCGACGCGCTCGGCGCGATCCGGCAGGAGCGACCCGAGACCGCGGTCATCGTGATGACGGCGTACTCGACGATCTCGGGCGCGGTCGCCGCCATGAAGGCCGGCGCGGCGGACTACCTGACGAAGCCGCTCGACCTGGACGAGCTCTGGGTCGTCATCCAGCGCGCCTGGGAGGGCCAGCGCGTCCGCGGCGAGCTCGCATACCTCCGCCGGCGCGCCGGGCACGCCGAGCCGGTCGAGAGCCTCCTCGGCCAGTGCCCCGCGATGGTGGACGTCCGCGAGCGCATCCTGCAGGTCGCGACGCTCGACCACACGGGAGACGCCGGCCCGACCGTCCTCATCACGGGGGAGACCGGCACGGGCAAGGAGCTCGCGGCGCGGGCGATCCACGCGGCGGGGCCCCGCGCCACGAGACCCTTCGTCGAGATCAACTGCGCGGCCATCCCCGCCACGCTCCTCGAGGGGGAGCTCTTCGGCTTCGAGAAGGGCGCCTACACGGACGCGCGGGCGAGCAAGGCGGGCCTCTTCGAGGCGGCCGACGGCGGCACGCTCTTCCTCGACGAGATCGGGCTCCTCGACGTCGCGCTCCAGGCGAAGCTCCTCAGGGCGATCGAGGACCGCTCGGTGCGCCGCCTCGGCGCGCTCACGCCGCGCCGCCTCGACGTGCGGATCCTCGCCGCCAGCAACCGCGACCTCGAGGCCGCCGTGCGCGAGGGGACCTTCCGCCAGGACCTCCTCTACCGACTCCGGGTCCTCACCGTGGACCTCCCCCCGCTCCGAGCGCGAGGGGACGACGTCCCGCTGCTGGCCGAGCACTTCCTCGCCCAGGTCCGGGAGCGGTACGCGCTCGGCGAAACACGCCTCACGCCGGCCGCGATCCGGGCGCTCCAGGCCTACCCGTGGCCGGGGAACGTGCGCGAGCTCGCCAACATCGTCGAGCGGGCGGCGCTCCTCAATTCGGGTCGGCCCCTCGGGCCGGAGCACCTGGCGCTCGGCGAGGCGCCCGGGGGGCCGCTCGCCGTCGCCGGCGACGAGGTGCGCGTGGACTTTGGCCAAGGGCCGATCAACCTGGAGGCGATCGAGAAGACGCTCATCCAGAAGGCGCTGGCCCACACGCGCTGGAACCGGTCGCGCGCGGCCGATCTGCTCGGGCTCAGCAAGGAGACGCTGCGCTACCGGATCGAGAAGTACGGGCTCCACCCGGATGGACCCGGCGGCTGATGGGTCAGGCAAAACCCCCGGGCGACGGGCAGATGCCCGCGTGCGGCCCCAGGGCCCAGGCGGGCTGCTGGCCCCCAAGCCCCCGCGATGACGCGCGTTCGGAACTCATCGGGCCGTCTGGCATGAGCCTTGCCTCGGACTCGAGCGGCGCGCTGCGTCCATCAGTCGGGATGGCCGCGGCCCTGCACCCGAAGGAGGCTGCATGAATCCAGGCCGGGCCGCCCTCGCACTCGCCCTGCTCTTCCCGCTCGTCCTCCACCTCGCTTCCCTCCCCCGGTCCGGCCTCTCCCTCTCGGGCCCCGCCGCGTTCGCCAAGGAGGGCTCCGAGGGGAGCGGCGAGGGCAGGGGGGAGGGCAAGGGCGGCGGCGCCGACGGCAGAGGCAGTGACGGCAGAGGCGGCTCGGGCGACGGGCGCGGAGGCGATGGCCGAGGGGCCAGTGACGGCAAGGGCGGTGACGGCAAAGGCAGCGACGGCACGGGGGGCGGGAAGGGCGGCGGCGCCGACGGCAAGGGTTCGGGTGGCAAGGGTGGTGGCGAAGGCAGCGGCGCGGCTGCGGGGGCCGACGGGGACGACCGCGGGAAGTCCAGTCGCGGTCACGCCCGGGGCGGCGACTCCGAAGGCCACGGGGGAAAGGGGGGGCGCGGGCGGGGCGCCGACGACCGCGGGCCCGGCCACGCCGCGGTCGAGCCGGCCACGACGACGGGCACGTCGCGCGGGCCTTCCCCTGACGGGAGCGCTGGCCCCTCGCCGGCGGCGGGGCGGAGCGACCTCGACCCCGCCGCGGCGGCGCGGG
>CAYQDR010000117.1:0-15406 GCA_964416315.1 uncultured bacterium | reverse complement strand
CCAGTCCCGCCGACCCCTCTCAGGGGTCCCGAGGGGCGGGGTCCCGAAACGGCTGCAAGCGCCGCGCGCGTCTTGTGAGCCCGCACCCGGCACGCTATACTCGGGCCACCGTGTTCCTCGGGCTCCTCGCCGCGCTCGGCTTCGTCGGGGGGTGTTTCTCGGGCCTGCTCGGGATCGGCGGCGGGATCGTCATGGTGCCCCTCCTCCTCTTCGCGCCGCCCGCCCTCGGCTTCCCGGCGCTCGACATGCGCCAGGTGGCCGGGATGACGCTCGTCCAGGTGTTCGTGGCGGCGCTCCTGGGGTACCTCGTTCACCGGCGGGCCCGCGCCACCGCGCGGGACGTCGTCCTCTGGATGGGGGCGAGCATGGTCCTGGGGACGGGCGCGGGCAGCCTCGCGTCGGGGTACGTCGAGCTGGCGGTGCTCGAGGGGGTCTTCGCGGCGCTCGCGCTGATCGCCGCCCCGGTCCTCTTCCTCGACCCACCGGCGGACGAGGTCGGCGACGGTGTGCCCCGGGGGTTCTCCCGGGGACTCGCCGCCGGCTCTGCCCTGGCGATCGGGTTCCTGTCCGGACTCGTCGGGATCGGGGGGGCGTTCCTGGTCATCCCGGTGATGATCTACGGGCTCGGTGTCCCGACCCGGGTCGCCATCGGGAGCTCGCTCGGCGTCCTGACCCTGGCCGCGCTGGCGGGCGCCCTCGTGAAGCTCGGGAGCGGCCAGGCGCCGCTGCTCTGGACGGCGCTCCTCTGCGCGGGCACGGTACCCGGGTCGTGGGCGGGGGCGCGCGTGAGCCGGCGCGTGCCTGCCCGGGGCCTCCGGCTCTCGCTGGCCGTCCTCGTGGTCCTGACGGCGCTGCGGATGCTCTTCGGCCTGCGCGCGGGCTGGCAGGTCGCCCGCTGAAGACGGCGGATCCCCGGTGACGCCCGCGATCGAGTTCCGCCGGGTCAACAAGTGGTTCGGCAAGCTCCACGTGCTGCGCGATGTGTCCCTGCGGGTCGAGTTCGGGGAGGTGGTCGTCGTCTGCGGGCCGTCGGGGTCGGGAAAGAGCACGCTGATCCGCTGCGTGAACCGTCTGGAGGCGATCCAGTCCGGGGAAGTGGTCGTCCTCGGCCAGCCACTGGGCCAGCCGGGCGTCAGCTTCACGCAGCTCCGCTCCGAGGTCGGGATGGTCTTCCAGGCCTTCAACCTCTACCCGCACATGACGGCGCTGGAGAACATCGTCCTGGCGCCCGTCAAGGTGAAGGGGCTGGCCCGTGCCGAGGCCGAGAAGATCGCCACGGCGCTGCTCGAGCGGGTGGGGATCCCCGAGAAGGCCGGCGCCTATCCCGCGCATCTCTCCGGCGGCCAGCAGCAGCGGGTGGCGATCGCCCGCGCCCTGGCGATGCAGCCGAAGATCATGCTGTTCGACGAACCCACCTCGGCGCTCGACCCGGAGATGATCAACGAGGTCCTCGAGGTGATGACGGACCTGGCCCGCGAGGGGATGACGATGGTCGTCGTGACCCACGAGATGGGGTTCGCGAAGCGGGTGTCCCATCGGATCGTGTTCATGGACGAGGGGCAGGTGATCGAGGAAGGGACCCCGGCGACGTTCTTCGCCGCCCCCCGGTCCGAGCGGACGAAGCTCTTCCTGTCGAAAATCCTCTCCCACTAACCTCAAAGGAGGCGCGCGATGCGAAAGTCCGTGTGCGTCACCCTGGCGCTCGCGATGGTGCTCGTCGCGGCGGCGCCGGCCCTGGCCGAGACCGTCCTGGAGAAGATCTCCCGGACGGGCATGCTCACCGCCGGGACCCGTACCGCCTCGATCCCCTTCGCCTACATCGACGACAAGAACCAGTGGATCGGCTTCTCCGTCGACTTCCTCGAGGCCGTTCGGGCCCGACTGGAAAAGAGGCTGAACAAGCCGATCAAGCTCGACAAGAAGGAGGTCACCCCGGCGACCCGGATCGCCCTCGTCGCCAACCGCACGATCGACGTCGAGTGCGGCTCCACGACCTTCACGCGCGGCCGCGACGAGACCGTGGACTTCAGCATCAACTTCTTCTTCACCGGCTCCCAGCTCCTCGTGAAGAAGGGGAGCGGCATCAGGACGCTGGGGGACGTCGCCGGCAAGCGCGTCGGGGCGACGCAGGGGACGACCAACGAGAAGGCGCTCCGAGTTTCGGCGCCGCGGGCCGACATCGTGACCTTCCAGGACCACGCGGCCGGCTTCCTCGCCCTGGAGCAGGGGAAGATCGTCGCGTACGTGACCGACGGGATCCTGCTGGCCGGGCTCGCCGCCAAGGCCAAGAGCCCCAAAGACTACGAGGTGGTGGGGGACTTCTTCTCGAAGGACCCCTACTCCTGCATCGTGCCCGAGAACGACTCGAAGTGGCGCGACTTCGTGAACCACACGCTCATGGAGCTGATCGACAGCGGGGCCTACTTCGACATGTACGAGAAGTGGTTCGGCGAGAAGGGCGTCGTGTCGTACCCGATGAGCCCCCAGGTCCGCAGCTACATGATCATGCAGTCGATGCCGGAGTAGCGCCCCTCACCGCGAGGCCGGGGCCCGCCGCCGGACCCCGGCCGCTCCGACATGCTCCTCGCGGGGATCCTGGGTCTCCAGTACGAGTTCCGGTGGGGCGTCCTCTGGGAGAGCCCCTACGGGTACTGGCTTCTCCAGGGGCTGAAGAACACGCTCGTCCTCTCCCTGCTCGGCTGGGTCATCGCCCTCGCCCTCGGCATCACCCTCGGAATCCTGCGCACGGCCCCGTGGCGCGCCGCGCGGGCGGTCGCGACCGCCTACGTCGAGTTCTTCCGGAACACGCCGCTGCTCGTCCAGCTCTTCTTCTGGTACTTCGCGGTCCCCCAGATCCTGCCGGCCGGGGCGATCCGGGACGCCGTGAACAGCCTGAATTTCGACACCCCCCTGCTCAGGGTCAACTACGAGTTCCTCGCGGCGCTCGTCGGCCTCGGCATGTACACCGCCGCCCGGGTGGGGGAGACGGTCCGGGCGGGGATCCAGGCCATCCCCCGGCAGCAGACAGAGGCGGCCCTCTCCACGGGGCTGAGCATCGGTCAAGTCTACCGTCACGTCCTGATCCCTGTCGGCTTTCGGATCGTCATCCCGCCCATGACGACCGAGTTCCTGACGATCTTCAAGAACTCCTCGATCGCGATCACGATCGGCTTCGCCGAGATCACCTTCCAGACACAGCAGGTCAACTCGTACACGTTCAAGGGGCTCGAGGCGATCACCGCCGCGACCCTCATCTACCTCGCCATCTCCCTGACGATCGCCGTGTGCATGAATCAGGTCGAGCGCCGGTACGCCATCCCCGGCCTCATCGCGCGGGGAGCCACGCGCGAGTGATGGACCTCGACTGGTCGATCATCACCAAGAACTGGGTGCTGCTCCTCTCGGGGTTCGGCAACACCCTGAAGCTGGCGGGGCTGGCGATCGGCTTCTCGTTCCTCCTGGGAGTCATCGCGGGCGCCCTCCGGCTCGCCCGGAGCCCGTTCCTCCACTACCCCGCCGTTCTCTACATCGAGTTCATCCGCGGCGTCCCGCTGATCACCGTCATCTTCTGGTTTTACTTCGTCTCCCCGATCATCGCCGGGCGCCCCCTCGACAACTTCACGAGCGCGCTCATCGCCTTCATCGTCTTCGAGGGGGCGTACCTCGCCGAGATCGTGCGGGCCGGCATCCAGTCGGTGCCGGTCGGCCAGGTGCAGGCCGCCGTCTCCACCGGCCTCACCCAGGGCCAGACGATTCGCCACGTCGTCCTGCCACAGGCGATCCGGAACATGATCCCGGCCCTGGTCACCCGCTTCATCGTGCTCTTCATGGACACCTCGCTCGCCTACATCATCGGCTACCGGGAGCTCACGCGGGTGGCGCGGATCATCGCGGAGCGCGAGTTCCGGGCGTTCGAGGTCTTCACCTTCATCGCGGTCGTCTACTTCGTCTGCACGTACGCGATGTCCCTGGTCGCGCGGCGGCTGGAGGCCCGGATGACGCACGCGTGACGCGCTCGCGCCCCCCGCGTCGGGGCGCGAAACTTGACTTCCCGTCGTCCCGGATGCTACGGTGCGACTAGCGATGTGGAGCTGGGTCGGGTTGGGCTGGCTGAGACGCGGCGCCCCGGCCGCGCTCGGCCTCGTCGCCCTCGCCGGCTGCGCCACCTCGGGCTCGGTCGAGAAGCTCGAGGCCGAGACCCGCGCCAACCGCGCGCAGCTCACGCAGATCGCGCGCGGGACGGACGAGCTCCGGAAAGAGCTCGCCGAGCTGCGCGCGCAGATCGAGGCGGTCCGCCAGGAGGTGGGCGCCGTCGTCCGCGAGGAGGCGGCGCGGCGGCAGGAGGCGCTCGACGGCCTGGGCAAGCGCCTCGCCGCGACGGAGAAGCGGGCCGAGGCGCTGGCCGGGGCGATCCGGGGCGTCGAGATGTCGGTCGGTGGGCTGTCCGACCAGGTGGCGCGGCTGGAGGCGACCCCGGGCCCTCCCCAGCCGCGGGGTCGCCGTGATGCACGGGCCGCGCGGGGTGGGGGGCGCGTCCCCGTGCCCGCGGTGCCGCCCGAGGAGCTCTTCGGGCGGGCGCTTGAGAGCTTCAAGAGCGGCGACCTGGGTCAGGCCATCCTCGACTTCGAGGAGTTCCTCGCGAAGCACCCCACGCACGCCCTCGCCGGCGCGGCGCAGTTCTGGATCGGGGAGGCGTACTACACCGCGCGCGACTACCAGCACGCGATCGCCGA
The DNA here is from genome assembly GCA_964416315.1 of uncultured bacterium. Lineage (GTDB taxonomy): Bacteria > Methylomirabilota > Methylomirabilia > Rokubacteriales > DASRDR01 > CAYQDR01. The sequence goes on along the minus strand of CAYQDR010000117.1, from coordinate 10,673 downwards.
GTACAAGAAGGCCGTGGACATCGCGCCGAAGGGGGAGAAGACGCCGGAGGCCCTGCTCAAGACGGGGCTCGCCTACCGCGCGCTCAGGCGTTCCGACCGCGCGCGCGAGGCCTGGACGCAGCTCGTGCGCGACTTCCCCCAGAGCGAGGCGGCACAGAAGGCCCGCGCCGCATTGCGCGAGGTGACACCCGCCGTGAAGCCCGCCACGGCGGGGCCGAGCGCCTCCGGCCAGAGGTAGCGCGGCCGTCGACGCCGTGCGGCCGGCCGCCGGAGCGCGGCCCGTTTCCTTGACGCGCCTCGCCCCCCCGGATACACTGGCGCCCTGTTTTTCGGCCGGCGCGGTGCCGCCACGCTTGGCGCCGGGTGTATGGTGGAGGGCATGGACGATCGGTGGGCCTGGGTCGCTCTCGCGCTGGTGCGCGGCGTGGGCTCGAACGCGCAGCGCTACCACGATCTGCTCGGCGTCGGGCCACCGGCCGAGCTCCTGCGTGCCTCGCGGGCGGCGTTGACGAGCGCGGTCGGCGACGCGCTGGCGAGCGCCGTCACGGAGCTCGACGCGCGCGCGGTCGCGGCCCGCCAGCGCGCGGCGGCCGAGCGGTGCGGGGCGCGGCTCCTGACGCTCGAGGACGCGGACTACCCGGCGGCCCTCAAGCCGATCCCGCTGCCACCCCCGTTCCTCGTCGTGCGGGGCCGCCTCGCGCGGGAGGACGGGCTCGCCGTCGCGGTGGTCGGGTCCCGCCGGCCGACGCCCTACGGGCTCCGGACCGCGGAGCGGCTCGCCGGCGACCTCGCCGCCCGCGGGGTGACCATCGTGAGCGGCTTCGCGCGCGGGGTGGACACCGCCGCGCACCGCGGGGCCCTCGCGGCGGGCGGTCGCACGGTCGCCGTGCTCGGCTCCGGCGTGGACGTGGTCTACCCGCCGGAGAACCGCGCGCGGGTGCCGGAGGTCGAGCGCGCCGGGGCCCTCGTCTCCCAGTTCCCGATGGGAACGCCGCCCCTCCCGCTGCACTTCCCGATCCGGAACCGCCTCATCGCCGGGCTCGCGCTGGGAACGGTCGTGGTCGAGGCCGCCGAGCGGAGCGGGGCGCTCATCACGGCCCGACACGCGGCGGAGCTGGGGCGGGAGGTCTACGCCGTGCCGGGGAACGTGTCGTCGCCGACGAGCGAGGGGGCGAACCGCCTGATCCAGGACGGCGCCAAGCTCGTGCGGGACTGGGAGGACGTCGTGGCGGAGTGGCCGGCGGTGTGGCGGCAGGCGCTGCGCCCGATCGCCGTGGCGCCGGCGGCGGCGGGGCCCGACGGCTCCGAAGGGCGCCTCCTCGCGCTCCTCGGGGACGACCCCGTGACGATCGATGCCTTGATCGAGGGCGCCCGACTGCCGGTCGGCGACGTGGCGGCGTCGCTCACCACCCTCGAGCTGAAGGGGCTGGTGCGCCAGCTCCCGGGCCAGCGCTACGTGAGGGGGTAGGCGGTGGCGCGCCGGTCCCTCGTCGTCGTCGAATCGCCCACGAAGGTCAAGAGCATCCAGAAGTACCTGGACCGGAGCTTCGTGGTGAAGGCGTCGCTCGGGCACGTCAAGGACCTCCCCTCGAGCAAGCTCGGGGTGGACGTCGAGAAGAACTTCAAGCCCCACTACGTCACCCTCAAGACCAAGGCGAAGGTCCTGCAGGAGCTGAAGAAGGCCGCCTCCGGCGTGCAGGCGCTCTACGTCGCGACCGATCCCGACCGCGAGGGTGAGGCGATCGGCTGGCACGTGGCGCAGGAGCTCGGGATCCCGGCCGACCACGTCCACCGGGTCCTCTTCAACGAGATCACCGAGCGCGCCGTCCGGGCGGCCTTCCGGGAGCCCGGCAAGATCGACCTCCGCAAGGTGGACGCGCAGCAGGCCCGGCGCGTGCTGGATCGCCTGGTGGGCTACAAGATCAGCCCGCTCCTGTGGCAGCGCGTCCGCCGCGGGCTCTCGGCGGGTCGCGTCCAGTCGGTCGCGGTCCGCCTCGTCTGCGAGCGCGAGCGCGCGATCCGCGACTTCGTCTCGCAGGAGTACTGGAGCCTCCGGGCGTGGCTCGCGGCGGCGAACCCGCCCGAGTTCGCCGCGACCCTCCGCGAGCGGGCGGGAGAGAAGGTCCAGCTCCGGACCGAGGCGGAGGTCCAGGCGGTCGTCGCCGAGCTCGCGGGCCAGGGGTTCGTCGTCAAGGAGGTCGTCCGCGGCGAGCGGAAGAAGAGCCCGGCACCGCCCTTCATCACCTCGACGCTCCAGCAGGAGGCGGCGCGGAAGCTCCGGTTCTCGACGTCGAAGACGATGATGGTGGCGCAGCAGCTCTACGAGGGCGTCGAGATCGGAGACGAGGGACCGGTCGGCCTGATCACCTACATGCGGACGGACTCGCCGCGCGTCGCCCCGGAAGCGCAGCAGGAGGCGCGCGGGGTCATCGCGACGCGCTTCGGCGCCGACAGGCTGCCCGAGGCGCCGCCGGTCTACCGCGCGCGAAAGAGCGCGCAGGAGGCCCACGAGGCGATCCGGCCGACCTTCATCGGGCGGGGGCCGGAGGAGCTGGGGTCGTTCCTCTCCCGGGATCAGCTCGCGCTCTACCGCCTGGTCTGGGGGCGCTTCCTCGCGAGCCAGATGCGTCCCGCCGTGTACGACACGCTCACGGTGGACGTCACGGCGGGCGCCTGCCTCTTCCGGGCCGTGGGCTCGGCGCTCCGTGTGCCGGGCTTCATGGCCGTGTACATCGAGGCGCCGGACGAGAGCGCCACCCCGGCCGACGAGGAGGCCGAGGTCTCCGGGCTCCCGCCGCTCGAGGCGGGGCAGCGGCTCGGGCTAGTGCGGCTGGATCCGAAGCAGCACTTCACTCAGCCGCCCCCGCGATACACGGAGGCCTCGCTCGTCAAGGAGCTCGAGGAGAAGGGGATCGGGCGGCCGTCCACCTACGCGCAGATCCTCACGACGGTCCAGAAGCGCGGCTACGTCCGCCGCGACCGCGGCACCCTCTTCCCGACGGACCTCGGGGAGCGCGTGAACGAGCTGCTCGTCAAGGCGTTCCCGGACATCTTCGAGGTCGCGTTCACCGCCCAGATGGAGGAGGAGCTGGACGAGATCGAGGAGGGGGCGCGGAAGTGGGTCGAGACCGTCCGCGAGTTCTACGTCCCCTTCGCGAAGGACCTGAAGCGGGCCGACCGCGACATGGACAACCTCAAGGCGGGGACGCCCACGGACGAGACGTGCCCCCAGTGCGGGGAGGGCCGGCTCCTCGAGCGCTGGGGGCGGTTCGGCCGCTTCCTCGCGTGTGAGCGGTACCCGGACTGCAAGTACACGCGGAACGTCGGGGAGAGCGAGGCGGCGGAGCCCCAGCCGACAGGCGAGGCGTGCCCGACCTGCGGCCGTCCCCTGGTCTACAAGGAGGGGCGCTTCGGCCGGTTCATCGCCTGCTCCGGCTACCCGGAGTGCAAGACGACGAAGCCGATCACGATCGGGATCGCCTGCCCCCGGGAGGGGTGCGGCGGCGAGCTGACCGAGCGCCGCTCGAAGCGCGGGAAGCCCTACTACGCCTGCACGAACTACCCGGCGTGCCGCTTCATCGCCTGGCAGCGCCCGGTCGGGAACCCGTGCCCGAAGTGCGGCGCGCCGTTCCTCGTCGAACGGCGGAGCCGCGGCAAGCGCTTCCTGGCCTGCGAACGGGAGGGGTGCGGCTACCGGCGGGAGGCGGACGAGGCGACGTGAGCCTCCGGACGCGTGTGGCACCGAGCGGGGGATCGGCCAGGGCGGCGGAGCGGGCGCCGGGCGTCGCCGCTCCGGTCGAGGCCTTCCTGCGCTATCTCGCGGTCGAGCGCGGGGCCTCCCCCCACACGCTGCGCGGCTACCGCGCGGACCTCGCCGACTGCGCGGCGTATCTGGCGGCGCGGGGGCTCGGCGGGCTCGCCCGGGCCGACGCCCGGGTGCTCCGGGCGTATCTCGCCGACCTCCACGCGCGCGGCCTCCAGCGGAGCTCGATGGGACGGCGGCTGGCGGCGCTCCGGAGCTTCTACCGGTTCCTGGTCCGCCGCGGCCGGGCCAAGGCCAACCCGGCCGCGCAGCTCCCGACCCCACGGCTCGCGGAGCGGCTGCCGGGCTACCTGCCGATCGACGAGTCGGAGGCGCTCTTGCGGGCGGACTTCGGGCGGACGCCGGCGGGACGCCGGGACCGGGCGATCCTCGAGTTGCTCTACGCCACGGGGGTGCGCGTCGCCGAGCTGGCGGGCCTCGACGTCGGGGACGTCGACCTCCGCGAGGGGGTGGTGCGCGTCTTCGGGAAGGGCGGGAAGGAGCGGCTCGTCCCGGTCGGGCGCAAGGCCGCCGGGGCCCTTCGGGCGTATCTCGGCGGCCGAGAGACCCGCTCGGGCGCCCTCTTCCGGAGCGCGCGGGGTGGGCGCCTCACGGCGCGGAGCCTCCACCGGATCGTGCGGGCGCGCGCGCGGGCGGCGGGGGTGCGCCGGCGCGTCACGCCGCACACCCTGCGGCACACGTTCGCGACCCACCTCCTCGACGCGGGCGCGGATCTCCGGCTCATCCAGGAGCTCCTGGGTCACGCGCGGCTCGGCACGACCCAGCGGTACACCCACGTCTCCGCGGATCGCCTGATGAAGGTCTACGACGCCGCACACCCCCGGGCCACGTGATGCGGCGGGGCGCGGACGCCGTGCGCGCGACCACGGTGCTCTCCGTCCGCCACCGCGGGCGGGTCGCGATGGGGGGCGACGGCCAGGTCTCCATCGGCCCCACCATCGTGAAGCAGACCGCGCGCAAGGTGCGGAAGGTCTATCACGACCGCGTCCTCGCGGGGTTCGCGGGCACGGCGGCGGACGCGCTGACGCTGTTCGAGCGGTTCGAGGGGAAGCTGGAGGAGTACCGCGGGAACCTGCGCCGGGCCGCCGTCGAGCTGGCGAAGGAGTGGCGCACGGACCGCGTGCTGCGGCGGCTCGAGGCGCTGCTCGCGGCGGCCGACGCGGAGACCTCGTTCATCGTCTCGGGGACGGGCGAGGTGATCGAGCCCGACGACGGCCTCATCGGGATCGGGAGCGGCGGGCCCTTCGCCCTCGCGGCCGCGCGGGCGCTCGTGGGCCACTCCGACCTCGACGCCAAGGGGGTCGTGCTGGAGGCGATGCGGATCGCGGCGGGGATCTGCGTGTACACCAACGACCAAGTGACGGTGGAAGAGCTGTGAGCGACCCGGGCCGATCCCCGTCGCATCTCGGCGTCCTCGGTCGTCGTCGGGCCTCAACGTATGCGGCATACGCCTCGGCCCGCCTCCTCCCTGCGTCCTTGATCTGCTCGGGCCTCGGCCCGGTCCCGATGCCCTCGTGGCCAGGGGTGTCTCTGCGGAGGGTACGCCGGTGAGCGCGGGCCCGGGCGCCCACCTGACGCCGGCGCAGATCGTCGCCGAGCTGGACCGGTACATCATCGGCCAGGAGCGGGCGAAGCGCGCGGTCGCGGTGGCCCTCCGCAACCGTTGGCGGCGGCAGAACCTGCCGGCGGAGCTGCGCGACGAGGTGGCGCCGAAGAACATCATCCTGATCGGTCCCACCGGCGTCGGCAAGACCGAGATCGCCCGGCGGCTGGCGCGGCTCGCGCAGGCGCCCTTCCTCAAGGTCGAGGCCTCCAAGTACACCGAGGTCGGCTACGTCGGCCGCGACGTCGAGTCGATGATCCGCGACCTGACGGAGCTGGCGGTCAACATGGTGAAGGCGGAGATGACGGAGGCCGTCGCGGAGAAGGCCGCGCAGGCCGCGGAGGAGCGGCTCCTGGACCTCCTGCTCCCGCGGGCGCGCGGGAAGGACGCGGTGGGGTTCGGGACCGTCGAGGAGGTGTCCCCCGACGCGAGCCGGGTGGCGACGAAGGAGAAGCTCCGCGGCCAGCTCCGCGCAGGGCGCCTGGACGACCGGATGATCGAGCTCGAGATCCGGGCGCAGGCGCCCCCGATGATCGAGATCTTCTCGGCGACGGGCATGGGCGAGATGGACCAGAACCTCCGCGAGATGCTCTCGCAGATGCTCCCGCAGCGGACGAAGCAGCGCAAGGTCAGGGTCGTGGAGGCGAAGCGGATCCTCGCCCAGGAGGAGGCGCAGAAGCTCATCGACGTGGAGGAGGCGACGAGCCAGGCCATCCGCCGGGTGGAGAACTCGGGGATCGTCTTCCTGGACGAGCTGGACAAGATCGCCGGCCGGGAGCGCGGCCACGGCCCCGACGTCTCGCGCGAAGGGGTGCAGCGGGACCTCCTGCCGATCGTCGAGGGCTCGACGGTCATGACCAAGTACGGGATGGTCCGGACCGACCACATCCTGTTCATCGCGGCCGGGGCGTTCCACGTGGCGAAGCCCTCCGACCTGATCCCGGAGATGCAGGGGCGCTTCCCCATCCGGGTCGAGCTGGATCCCCTGACGAAGGCCGACTTCGTGCGGATCCTGACCGAGCCCCGGAACGCGCTGGTCACGCAGTACACGGAGCTCCTGAAGACGGAGGGCGTGACGCTCCGGTTCCTCCCCGACGCGATCGAGGCTGTGGCGGAGCTCGCCTCGCGCGTGAACGAGCGGGCGGAGAACATCGGGGCGCGGCGCCTGTACACGGTGCTCGAACGCATGCTCGAAGAGATCTCGTTCCAGGCGCCGGAGATGCCCGGGAAGGCGGTGACGATCGACGCGGGGTATGTCCACGCCCGCCTGGCCGACGTGGTCAAGGACGAGGACCTGAGCCGGTACATCCTGTGAGCCGCCGGGCGCGCGAGACGCGGGGGACCATGGAGAAGCTCATCGAGAAGGCCGGCACGCTCATGGAGGCGCTGCCGTACATCCGCGCCTTCCAGGGGAAGACGCTGGTCATCAAGTACGGCGGGGCCGCCATGGAGGCGCCGCACCTCACGGAGGGCTTCGCCCTCGACGTGATCCTCCTCAAGTACGTCGGGATGCACCCGGTGATCGTCCACGGCGGCGGGCCGCAGATCGACGCCGTGATGAAGCGGCTCGGCAAGGAGCCACGCCGGGTGGCGGGGATGCGCGTGACCGACGAGGAGACGATGGAGATCGTCGAGATGGTCCTCGTCGGCCGCGTGAGCCAGGAGATCGTCGGCCTGATCAACCACCACGGGGGGCGGGCGGTCGGCCTCTCCGGCAAGGACGGGACGCTGATCCGCGCGCGAAAGATGACCCACCGGACGCCGGCCGGCGAGGACGTGGACATCGGGCTCGTGGGAGAGGTGGAGGAGGTCAACCCGGAGCCGATCCACCTCCTGGACCAGAACGGGTTCATCCCGGTCATCGCGCCGATCGGCGTGGGCCCGGCCGGCGAAACGTACAACATCAACGCGGACCTCGTCGCCGGCGAGGTCGCGGCCGCCCTCCGGGCGGCGAAGCTCATCCACCTGACCGACGTCGAGGGGATCAAGGGGCCGGGCGGCGAGCTCATCTCGACGCTGACCCAGGCGGAGGCCGGCCGCCTCGTCGCCGCGGGCGTCATCGAGGGGGGGATGCTCCCCAAGGTGGAGTCGGCGCTGCGCGCGCTGGCCGGCGGGACCGCGAAGGCCCACATCCTGGACGGTCGGATCCCCCACGCCATCCTCCTGGAGATCTTCACGAAGGAAGGCATCGGCACCGAAATCGTCCTCTAGCGCCGGGCCGATCCCCGTCGCATCTCGGCGTCCTCGGTCGTCGCCGCCCCTCAACGTATGCGGCATACGCCTCGGGGCGCCTCCTCCCTGCGTCCTTGATCTGCTCGGGTCTAGGCCCGGCGTCGGCCCCTCTTTCCAAGTTCCGGAGTTGGGGTAAGATAGGCGAGCCATGCGATGGCCCAGCCTCCTCCGGATGAGGCCCGGCCCCGGTCGGCGACGGGGGGTCCGACTCCGTGCCGCCCCCGGGGCAGCTCGACCGGGCCGGGTCGCCGCCTGCGGGCGCGCGACCCACTGACCTCATCCAGCACCTGCGGCGCACCGCCGCGATCCGGAGGATCCGATGAGCCAGGACACGAAGACCCTTCTCGAGTTGGCCAACCAGTACCTCATGGCGAACTACGCCCGGGCGCCGATCTGCCTCGTCCGCGGAGAGGGCGTCCGGGTCTGGGACACGGACGGCCGGGAGTACCTCGACTTCGTGGGCGGCATCGCCGTGGACGCCCTCGGCCACTGCCACCCGAAGATCGTGGGGGCGATCCGCGAGCAGGCGACGACCCTGCTCCACGTCTCGAACCTCTACCAGATCCCGTCGCAGATCCACCTGGCGAAGCTCCTCTGCGACCACTCCTTCGCCGACCGCGCGTTCTTCGGGAACTCCGGCGCGGAGGCGAACGAGGCGGCGATCAAGCTCGCCCGCAAGTACGCGAAGGAGGCGCTCGCCTCGGACCGGGTCGAGATCATCAGCATGCGCGGCGCCTTCCACGGCCGGACGTTCGGCGCGCTCTCCGCCACCCCGACCGAGAAGTACCAGCACGGCTTCGAGCCGCTCGTGCCCGGGTTCAAGTACGTCCCGTTCGGAGACCTCAAGGCGGCCGAGCGGGCCGTGGACAGCCGCACCGCCGCGATCCTGGTCGAGCCGATCCAGGGGGAAGGCGGGGTGAACGTGGCCCCGGACGGCTACCTCCAGGGGCTGCGCCGGCTCTGCGACGCGAGCGGGGCGCTCTTGATCTTCGACGAGATCCAGACGGGGCTCGGGCGGACGGGGCGACTCTGGGCGTACCAGCACTGGGGGGTCGAGCCGGACGTCATGACGCTCGCCAAGGCGCTCGCGAGCGGGATTCCCATCGGCGCCGTGTTGGCCAAGGAGTTCTGCGCGAAGGTCTTCACCCCGGGCACCCACGGGACCACGTTCGGCGGGAACCCGTTCGCCACCACGGTGGGCGTCGCGACCATGACGACCCTCCTCGAGGAGAAGCTGCCCGAGCGGGCCGAGCGGGTCGGGACTCACCTCATCGAGCGCCTGCGCGCCCTGGCCCAGCGCTGCCCCGCGATCAAGACGGTGCGCGGCAAGGGGCTGCTGGTGGGCATGGATCTGGACCGCCCGGCGCAGGGAGTCGTCGCCGCGTGCCGCGAGGAGGGGCTGCTGGTCCTCACGGCGGGCGACCAGGTCCTGCGGCTGACCCCGCCCCTCATCGTCGAGGCGGCGCACGTGGACCGGGCCGTGGAGATCCTGGGGAAGGTCCTCGGGGGAGGACCGGCGTGAAGCACCTCGTCTCGATCGCCGACCTCTCGCGCGGCGAGGTCGAGCAGATCTTTCACCTGGCGGCGGAGTGTAAGACGCTCCGGAAGGCCCGTCAGGCGAGCCGGCAGCTCGCGGGGCACACGATCGCCCTCATCTTCGAGAAGCCCTCGCTCCGGACCCGCGTCACGTTCGAGGTCGGCATGGCGCAGCTCGGCGGCGCGGCCGTCTACCTCGCCGCCCAGGACATCGGCCTCGGCCGGCGGGAGTCGGTTCCCGACGTCGCCCGGAACCTCTCCCGCTGGGTGGACGGCATCGTCGCGCGGACCTACGCCCACGCGACCGTGGAGGAGCTGGCGCGCCACGCGGGCGTGCCCGTGATCAACGGCCTCTCCGACCACGAGCACCCCTGCCAGGCCCTCGCCGACTTCTTCACCCTGTGGGAGCGCGGGCTCGAGCTGGCGCGCGGGCGGCTCGCGTGGGTCGGGGACGGGAACAACGTCTGCCACTCGATCCTCCTCCTCGGCGCCCTCCTGGGGACGGAGGTGGCCGTGGCCTGTCCGCCCGGGTACGAGCCGGCGCCGGCCGTCCTCGATGCGGCCCGACGGCGCGGGGGACGCGTCCGGGTGACGGCCGAGGTCCCGGAGGCGGCGGACGGGGCAGACGTCGTCTACACCGACGTCTGGATCAGCATGGGGCAGGAGGGCGAGCGGGAGCGGCGGCTCGAGGCGTTCGGCCGCTACCAGCTCAACGAGCGCGTCCTCGGGATGGCCAAGCGGAGCGCGGTCGTCATGCACTGCCTGCCGGCCCACCGCGGCGAGGAGATCACCGACGGCGTGCTGGACGGCCCCCAGAGCGTGGTGCTCGACCAGGCGGAGAACCGGCTCCACGTCCAGAAGGCCGTGCTGCTGACGCTGCTGGGCGCGGCGGGAGCCCGGTCGTGAGTCGGCCGAAGAGGATCGTCCTGGCGTATTCCGGCGGCCTCGACACCTCGGTCATTCTCCGCTGGCTCATCGAGACCTACTCGGCCGAGGTGATCACGTTCACCGCGGATCTCGGCCAGGGGGAGGAGCTGATCCCGATCCGGGACAAGGCCCTCCGCACGGGCGCGAAGGGCGTCCACATCGCGGACTGCCGCGAGGAGTTCGTCCGCGACTTCGTCTTCCCGGTGCTCCGGGCCAACGCGGTCTACGAGTCGGGGTACCTCCTCGGCACGTCGTTCGCGCGGCCGCTCATCGCGCGGCGGCAGGTCGAGGTCGCGCTCGTCGAGGGCGCCGACGCGGTGGCCCACGGCGCCACCGGGAAGGGGAACGACCAGGTCCGCTTCGAGCTGACCTACGCCGCCCTGGCCCCAGACCTCCAGATCATCGCGCCCTGGCGCGAGTGGGACCTCCGCTCCCGCTCCGACATGATGGCCTACGCGGAGCAGCACGGGATCCCCGTGCCGACGACGCCCGCGCGCCCCTACTCGATGGACCGGAACCTGTTCCACATCTCTTACGAGGGCGGGATCCTCG
>CAYQDR010000116.1:0-15419 GCA_964416315.1 uncultured bacterium | reverse complement strand
ACACGTGATCACGATCGGTCGGACTGAGCGATCATGATGGCCGGAATACGCACTCAGTCATCGGCCGATGTGCCCATGGTCGGTCAGCTCGAGGCACTCGGAGGCTGGGATCGGGGAAAGGGCAGCGATCTTGAGCAACTGGCGCCAGACCCCCTGTGGGCCCCGGGTTCAGTGGTTACGGGCCCGGAGACATCCTGGTTCATCAAGGAGAACGGCCTGTGGCAGCTCAAGGGCGGCGGCGCATGACGCATGACGAACGTCGACAAGGCCCGGCCACGGTCATCAACAGGTCGGTGCCGCTCATGAGGTACACATCGCTTGTTCTCGCTCGGAAGCTCTACGAGGCGATGATCGCCCGACTGCCAGAGGAGGTGCGACCGTGAGTCATCCCGTCCCTCAGGCTTTTCGCATCTTGCCGCACGGGATCTGGACTGAGGTCGATGGCGACCAGCGCGACCAGCCCTTGAGGTGACGGGGTCAGCGTGAGAGTCAGGGAGCTTTGCTTGCCGCTGATCGAGCACCCCGCATCACGTGTGCCGCTCTACCCACACCAAGTGGCGATGTGGGAGGGGTGGGAGGAGCATTCGACGATGTTGCTCGCGGCCCGGACCGGGACGGGCAAGACCAGGGCCGCGATGTTGCCGGTCTTGAAGGGGCGCGAGTGGGCCGTCGCGATCTATCCGACCAACGAGCTGGTCAGAGACCAGGTGAGGGCGGTGGCGAAGTTCGCCGCGGAAGAGGGGATCCGTCCGCTGGTCTGGACTCCGGAGACGTGGGCAAGCGCGGACCGGGCCGAGGGATACAGCGGAGCGGATCACGTGCTGGTACCGGTAGACGGGGCCATGCTCGACCAGTGGCAGGAAGTGATGCGTTGCAAGAGCCGGGGCGAGACGCTGCGGCGGCTCCTTGATCCGGACAAGCCCAAGGTTGTCTTCACGAATCCCGATATCCTTTTCCTGATCCTCGGACTCCAGTATCATGCCGAGCCCTTCGAAGCCCTGCGCCGGTACGAGACGCTGATTATGGACGAGTTCCATCTCTATCAGGCAGTGGAGCTGGCTCATGCCCTGGTCATGGTCGCTCTGGCCCGAGGCTTCGGGATCTTCCGGCGACTGATCCTTCTGAGCGCCACGCCCCACCAGGAGGTCCGGGGACTGCTGGAGAGGGCCATCAGCCCGTCGGTGATCGACTGCCAGGTGCCGGCTGACCACTCGTTCGACCGCTGGCGCACGGCGGTCCACGCGGTCGAGTTGACGCCGGTTCAGGTCGCCCACGGAGACCCGGTGGAGGTCCTCCTCTCCAGGATCGTTGCGCTCAGGCCCGAGCTGGAACGATTGCGGGCCGCGACGGGGGACGACGACTATCTTCCTGGGGTGGTCATCCTCAACTCGGTCCTGAACGCTATCCGCCTGGAAGATCGCCTGGTCGAATCGGGGTTTCTGCGGGATGCCCTGGGGATCATCCGGGGTCTGTCGCACCGGGCGATCCGGGATACGAAGGGTAAGCTCCTCGCCCTCGGCACGTCGGCCATCGAGGTGGGGGTGGACTTCCGCTGCGACTACCTGATGTTCGAGGCTTCGGAAGCGGCCTCGTTCCTCCAGCGCTTCGGCCGCGTAGGGCGCCACCGGCCGGGGAAGGCCGTGGTGCTGGTGCCGCCCAACGCTTTCCAGGGGATGAGCGGCTTGCCGCCTGAGATCGACCGCACCGCCTTCGAGAAGCGCATCTATGCCTGGTATCCTTCGGCCGCGGCACGCCCGTGGTTCACCACCACTGTGCACGGCATGGTCACCGCCCGCGCTCTGACCGAGAACCTCATCGCTACTGTCGAGAAGGATGGGAACGCCCGCCCGGAGGTCCTGATACAGCTCCGGGGACGAGTCGAAGCGGCTTTGGCCGATCATGCGGAGCGGCTCGGCTGTGCCGCTCAGAACCTTCAGGCCAAGAGCGCCTTTGAGCGCTGTGCCGCCGGCAAGCCGGGCGCGCGGTGGGTCGGGACCTATCGGAGGATGAACCGCTTTCGCACCTCGCTCCCGAGTGTCAAAGTCCACGACTTCATGGAGCAGAGCCGGCGCAAGGACTGGGAGCTCGGCGAGTATGACATCGACCTGGCTGCACTCCTGAAACGCGCCGTAGGCCTTGCCTGGAACGACAAGGTGGGGTTGACGATCAGGGGGATCGGGAAGTACCGCCGCGTACACGCGAGCGAGATCTTCGGTGACGACGACTGTGGAATCATTCTGGAGACGAAAGACTATCCGAATCTGCTGCTTTACCAGGACGGCGACTCGACACCGGTCTCGGACCTCATGGGTCGGGAAAGCCGCATCTTTACTGTGGTGCCGAGAGCGGCTGTGCAGGACGAGGTGGACTGGCGACTGCCCATTTTCGAGACGGGGAAGTACCTCGTTGCATTTGACGGGGCTGCCTTGCTTCTGATCGAGCTCTGGCACCGAGGGGGCCGAGCACAAAGCCGGTGAACCTGATCCGTCAGGGCGACAATCTCAGCGTGAAGGCGCCTCGCCCTCACATCCCCGGCCCGAACAGCCGCGAGTCGGCGATGGCCCAGACGCCGGGGGGCCAGCGGCTCCACGTCGCTGCCGTGCGTGACGACCAGGCCGGGGCGGCAGGTGTCGCGCGTGACGCCGCGGACGGCCAGCGTGCCCACGACCTCGGTCAGCGGACGCGCATCGGCGCGGTGGGCCTGGCGGGCGCCTTCAATCGCCGGCACCCCGGTCCCGGGGCCGGAGTTGCGGCCGGTGGGGACGGACTGTTCTGACGCCGAGCACAGGGGACAAACGTGCTCCTCTACTTCGACACTTCCGTCCTGGGCGCCCTGACTGACCCCGGTGACGACCGCCGGGTCGCCGCGACGCGACGGCGGCTCCGCGAGGTGCTGGGTGGCGCCGACAAGGCGGTTATCCCGAACGTCGTCCAGGAGGAGCTGGAAGGGGCGCCGGCCGAGGTCCGCCGGCTCATCCTCGAGGAGGTCAGGGAGGTCGAGTTCGACCTGGTGACCGAGGGCGTCGAGAGTATCCGGCTGTTCGAGGAGTATCTGGCGGCGCGGATCGTGCCGCGGCGATATCGCAACGATCTGCGGCACGTGGCGGTCGCCACCGTGGCGCGGGTTGACGCGCTGGTCTCGTGGAACTTCCGGCATTTGGTCAACTTGAGGACACGGCGCGCGGTCCACGCCGTGAACCTGCGCCTAGGGTATCCCCTGCTCGAGATCGTCTCGCCAGAGGAGGTGTGAGCGTGAGCCGGAAAGAAGCATGGGAGTCGGCGTCGCCCAAGTGGATCCATGAGATTCGCGAGTCGCAGTACCGCGCGACCAGGGGCTTGCGGCTGGAGGCCTGGCTCAAGCCGGTGGACCCGGAGAGGACGGCGCGCGCATGTCGGAGGATGGGGTTGAAGGTCCGGCTGTACGGGGGGACCAGACGACGGCGTGTCGGGAAGCAGGTGCCCGGGAGCTCATGAGCGGGTTCGCCGGCAGCCGAGCGTCGAGCGCACTACCCCGCCGGCCCGAACAGCCGCCAGTCGGGGACGGCCCAGACGCCGGGGGCGAGCGGCTCGACCTCGCGGCCCCGGGTGACGACGAGGCCGAGACGCCAGGCGTCGCGCGCGATGCCCCGGACCGCGAGCGTGCCGAGCACTTCGGTGAGAGGGCGCGCGTCGGCCCGGTGGGCCTGGCGAGCGGCCTTGACCTCGATCGCCAGGAGACGGTCGGGGGCGTGCAGCACGAAGTCGACCTCCCGTCCGGCGTGCGTGCGGAAGAAGTGGAGGGCCGGCGGGTCGGACCGCCACGACGACCAGCGGAGCAGCTCGTCCAGGACGGCGGTCTCGAACAGAGCGCCGTCCGACGCGCCGGCCGGCTCAGCGAGCAGGCGAGCGAGCGCCGGATCCGTCCAGTAGAGCTTGGGGCTCTTGACGAGCCGCGCTGCGACTGTCGGCAGGAGCGGCCGGAGGAGGACGACCTGGTACGAGATCTCCAGGAAGCGCACGTAGCGCTTGACGGTGTTGACCGCGACGCCCAGCTCGCGCGCGACCTCGGAGTAGGAGAGGAGCCGGGCGGTGCGCGCGGCCAGCAGGTTCTGGGCGAGGGCGAACTGGTCGAGGTCGGCCACGCGGCCGAGGTCGGCCAGGTCGCGCTCCAGGTACGTCCGCCGGAAGTCCCGCAGCCAGGCGCGGCGGTCCTCGGCCGGGAGGGGCTCCAAGGCGGGATAGCCGCCCCACAGGAAGTGCTCCTCGGCTCGCCCGCGCCAGAGGCGCGCTGCGTCGGCGGACGGAGGCCCGTCGGCCATGCGCCGGACGGCGGCCTCGCCCTCGTGCCAGACGCGGTCGAGACCCGACGGGGGCGCCTCGCCGTCCTCAACCCGCTCGACGAGCCCGAGCGGCCACAGCTCGAGCAGCGCGGCGCGTCCCGCGAGCGTCTCCCGGACCTGCTGGAGCAGGAGGATCTGGGCCGACCCCAACAGGAGGAAGTGCCGCCCCTCGCCCCGGTCGGCGAGCAGCTTCACTGCATCGAGGAGCCCGGGCTGCTTCTGGAGCTCGTCGAGGATCACGAGGCGCGAGCCGTGGTCCAGCCGGCGGACAGGGTCGGTCGCCAGGCGCAGGCGCTCGTCGGGGTCGTCCAGGGAAAAGTAGACCGCCGGCGGTGCCCCGGTCACGGGGAGGAGGTTGCGGACGAGTGTCGTCTTGCCCGTCTGGCGGGCGCCGGTGAGGACCGTGATCGGCCGGGTCACGAGCCGCGCCCGGAGGGGACCGAGGAGGCGTCGAGGGTGAAGGCCCATGGGCGAATCATTTCAGTGGTGTTGCAAGATTTCAAGGATAATTTGCAGGGCCCCGTCAGCCCGACCGCGATGCCGGGGCACGGCGCGCGCGGGTCGCCCTTCGACAGCAGGATCCTGCAGGCATGGCAAGACGCAGTTAGCGGGCTCACGCCGGGCCTCGACCAGCGTGCCCAGGAAGCGGGCACCGGCGTTCTATGGCGATGAGGCCGCGGGAGTTTCGGCTTCGGCGCTGTTCGGAGAGACGGCCGCGCGGCGGGCCATTGCGATCGCCGACCGCCTCCCCGATCTCTACAGGCGGCTGCTCGGCGAGAGCCCGTAGGGGACGCTGATGGAGAGCGTGATCGTCAGCGCGCCGGGCGTCATGCTGGGGAAGACGAGCGAGCGGCTCGTCGTCCGAGGCCCGCGCCCGCGCCTGGAGCTGGTCGAGGGCGGCCCGCAGCTCTTCCTCCCGATCGAGCTGCCGGCGCGGCCGCCTCTCCGCCTCGTCACGTCCGCGGGGATCAAGGGCCCGCCGCAGCCCCTCCGCCGGTCGAAGGCGGAGGGCGGCCCCCGGTTGACGCCGGAGCGCGTGGAGCTGCCGCTCTTCCGGATCAGCGACATCGTCGTCGCCGCCCCCGGGGTGTCGGTCTCGACCGACCTGATCGAGGCCTGCTGCGAGCGGGGCATCCGCCTCTCTTTCCTCGCGCCGAGCGGGCGGCCGATCGCGATGCTCACCTCGCCGATGCTGACGGCGACGGTCGTGACGCGCCGCGAGCAGATGGCCGCGTACGGCGACGGGCGGGGCCTGGAGGTCGCGAAGGCCGTCGTCCGGGGCAAGCTCGGCAACCAGGCGGCGCTGCTCAAGTACTTCGGCAAGTACCTGAAGACGGTCGATCCGGCCGCCTTCGGGCAGGTCCGTGAAGCCGCGCGGGCGCTGGGGGCTGGCCGCCGGGAGGTGGAGAGCGTCCCGGGCAGCCGGGTGGACGACGCCCGCGGCGCGCTCCTGGCCATCGAGGGTGCGGCCGGCCGGCACTACTGGCGTGGGGTCCGGGCGCTCCTCGGCGGGCACGTCCCGTTCGACTCGCGGGAGCATCGGGGGGCCGCGGACCCGGTCAACGCCGCGCTGAACTACGGGTACGGCATCCTCTACACCCAGGTGTGGGGCGCCCTCATGAACGCCGGGCTGGAGCCCTTCGCCGGGTTCCTCCACGTGGATCGGCCCGGCAAGCCGTCGCTCGTCCTCGACCTCATCGAGGAGTTTCGGCAGCCGGTCGTGGACCGGGCGGTGCTCGCATCGCTGACCAAGGGGTCGAAACTCGAGATGCGCGAGGGCATGCTGACCGAGGCGAGCCGGCGGCTCGTCGCGGGCGCGGTTCTCGAGCGCCTCGAGACGGAGGTCGGTTTCCGGGGCCGCCGGCACCGCCTCAAGTCGGTCGTCCAGATCCAGGCGCGGAACCTGGCCGCCTACCTGCGGGGCGGCGAGGCGTACCGCGGGTTCGCATTCAAGTGGTGAGGGGGCAGGAGCTTCTCACGTTCGTCGTGTACGACATCGGGGACGACCGGGTCCGCGTCCGGGTGGCCAACGCCTGCAAGGACTACGGTCTCGAGCGGATCCAGTACAGCGCTTTCTGCGGCCCCCTCGAGGCGGCGCGCCGGAGCGAGCTGTTCGCGCGGCTGGCCGACACGCTGGGCCGAGGGGTCGGGAAGATCCTGGTGCTGCCGGTGTGCGAGAAGGACGCGCAGGCGCGGCGCGAGATCCTCAACGAGGCCGCCGACGAGGCGGCGGGTGGGTGAGGGCGCGGAGGTTCCATGGCCCGAGCTGACGGTGACCGACCTCAAGCAGTGGGCCTACTGCCCGCGCATTCCATACTACCGGTACGTGCTGCCTGTCAGCGTCGCGCCCACCTACAAAATGCGGCGGGGCAAGGACGTGCAGGCGGCGGTCGAAGCGCTGGAGCGGCGCCGTGGGTTTCGCCGGTACGGACTGGGCGACGGAGAGCGGCGATTCGGGGTTTCGCTCCGGTCGGAGCGCCTCGGCCTGTCCGGGAAGCTCGACCTCCTGATTCTGGGCTCGGACGCGTGCTACCCGGTCGACTTCAAGGACACCGAGGGCGGCGTGCGGCGGAACCACCGGGTCCAGCTCGCCGGCTACGCGCTCCTCGCCGAGGAGGCCTTCGCGAGACGGGCCCCGGACGCGTTCGTCTATCTCGTGCCGTCGAACGAGGTGGTGCGGGTTCCGGTGGGCGAGGCCGAGCGTGCGGAGGTGGTGCGCGCCGTGGGCGAGGTCCGGCGGATGGTGCGCGAGCAGCGACTTCCCGACCCGACTTCGGTCCGGGCGCGCTGTCAGGTCTGCGAGTACCGCAACTTCTGCGGGGACATCTGGTAGAAGGCTCGGGTTCGCAAATGGCTGGGGTGCCGCTGCGGAAGTCCACCTTGCGAAACGGGAGGCCAGACACCAGCGCGCATGCCCGCGGATTTTCGGTGCGCCGCGAGCGGTCGCACCACGTTCCCCGAGGAGGAGGGGACTGAAAGGCATTGACGCCGCGGCAGGCCGCCCTCGGTTTGCGGTCGCACCACGTTCCCCGAGGAGGAGGGGACTGAAAGAAGATGCTTGCTGGCCCTGGCGTGGCGGGACCGGTGTCGCACCACGTTCCCCGAGGAGGAGGGGACTGAAAGGACGAGTGCGGCGCGTGCCGGTCGGTCCTTGAGCAGAGTCGCACCACGTTCCCCGAGGAGGAGGGGACTGAAAGGTCGAGACCGCGGGCGGGGTGGTCCACGGGGGGAGTCGCACCACGTTCCCCGAGGAGGAGGGGACTGAAAGGCGGCGCGCCGGGCGTCGGAGGGCGTCGGGTAGTGGGTCGCACCACGTTCCCCGAGGAGGAGGGGACTGAAAGATCAGGTCGCCGATCTCCAGGGTCGTGTTCGCGTTGAGTCGCACCACGTTCCCCGAGGAGGAGGGGACTGAAAGGCTGTTGGGCAGGGCGCGGCGATGGTGGTGCCGGGCGGTCGCACCACGTTCCCCGAGGAGGAGGGGACTGAAAGATCAGGTCGCCGATCTCCAGGGTCGTGTTCGCGTTGAGTCGCACCACGTTCCCCGAGGAGGAGGGGACTGAAAGGCTGTTGGGCAGGGCGCGGCGATGGTGGTGCCGGGCGGTCGCACCACGTTCCCCGAGGAGGAGGGGACTGAAAGATCCGGCGGGCAGCGCCGGGGTGATGTCGGCGCCCGCGTCGCACCACGTTCCCCGAGGAGGAGGGGACTGAAAGCTGGAGGATCGCCTCGGCCAGGCGGTCGGAGTAGAGTCGCACCACGTTCCCCGAGGAGGAGGGGACTGAAAGGGCTTCGCCGATCCCTACGACCTGGAGAGCGCGACGCTGTCGCACCACGTTCCCCGAGGAGGAGGGGACTGAAAGCGCAGATCCGGCGCCTCGTAGCCTCGAACGGCCTGGTCGCACCACGTTCCCCGAGGAGGAGGGGACTGAAAGACGTCAAGCGGAGCCTGGACGTCTACCTGACCCAGCAGTCGCACCACGTTCCCCGAGGAGGAGGGGACTGAAAGGACGATGCGCGTGATTATCACCGGTGGCCTCGGGTTCCGTCGCACCACGTTCCCCGAGGAGGAGGGGACTGAAAGGGGAGATGTTCGAGTGGCTGACGCTCCGGGAAGGCGAGTCGCACCACGTTCCCCGAGGAGGAGGGGACTGAAAGAGATCGGCGCGATCGGCGAGCCGGCCGCGCTGACGGGTCGCACCACGTTCCCCGAGGAGGAGGGGACTGAAAGGACGCCGGGGGGCTGGCCGCGCAGTCGGCTGGCCGAGTCGCACCACGTTCCCCGAGGAGGAGGGGACTGAAAAACTCAAAACACGCTTGTTTCCACGGCGGCGACGCCGTGGCCCGAATGAAGCCAGTGCCCGCTGCCAGCAGGACGCCGACCAGCGCGAGTTTCCCGGCCGGGGGCGATTCGATCTTGGCGGTGCCTGCCTCTTGTACGGCCTCGCGGTCTCACGGTATAGTCGGGCGACCGTGTTGGCCGGGATCGGAGTGGACGCTCGGGTCGCCCTGATGCGCCGTCGCGGCACCGTCGAGGCCCCGGCGCCGCTCGTCCTCCCCGCCTACCTCGGCTCGACCCTCCGCGGCGCCTTCGGCCGGGCCTTCCGCGCGCCCCGCGTCGGCGAGCGGTGCCCCATCCCGACGACCACGAGCGCCGGCCTCACGCTGGCCGAGTTCGCCGCCGTTCCGTGTCCGGCCGGCGGCGCGGGGATGCGCGTCCTCGCCCAGACGCGCCCCCAGCACGCGGCCGACTTCGTCCGTCGGCCCGGGTTCCACGTGCCGGGCGACTCTCCTCGGTGGCGCGCTTCCGTGGCCGCGGACGGCTCGACGTCGATTGCCGGGACGTGATCGAGCGCGCGCGGGGACTCGCCTTCGCCTTCTACGACCGCCACGACCGGAGCTGGCCCGACACCCCGCTCCCGGCCCTCGGGGACCCGACGCCGCGCGTGGCGGCCGGCCTCGAGGCGGTCCGCCCGAGGCTGGTTGCCCTGCTGGACTTCGAGAGCCAGGCGGAGCGCCTCCGGCGGGCGGGCCGCCCAGCCTACGACTTCGGGTGGCTCCGGGGGGAATTGGGCCTGGAACGGCCGTGACGACGGCGCGACCGACGGGTCACGGAGGAGGCTCGAGCTCGACAAAAATCCCGGCCCGCGTGGCAACCCCCGGTGCGCGGGGCGCGTGGCCGCCGCCCCTCCCCCCTCAGGGGGGGAGAGGGCGGGGGTGTCGGGGGACCCGAATGAGCGAGCGACACGGGCAACAGGCTGCCGGCAGGAGATCACGTATGCGAGGCGACCCATGACACCTTCTCGTTCACGCGTGCGCAGCGCAAAGCCCGAACGTCGCGCTCCCACTTCCGACGACCGGGTGGCCGTCTACGTGGACTCCCCCCTGATGACCCACCGCGTGCGCTTCAAGCGGCGGCTCTCTGCCAGGATCCATGGAAACTACGGGGTCTACCGAACGTGGGTCCTCCTGGGCCGCCAGCGCCTCGACTCCGGGTGCACCTGCCCGTCAGACTGGCGGCCGTGCAAGCACGTCCACGCGCTCGAGGACACGTGGCGCGCGAATCCCCGGAGCTTCTTCGACGTGGGCGGCTTCCTCAAGACTCTTGCGGGCCGGCCGAAGGCCGAGCTGGTCGAGGCGATCGGCCGGCTCATCGGGCGGGCCCCCGAGGGACTCGCCGCGCTCGGCGTCAAGGGCTTCGAGGACGAAGAGCCCGAGGGCCTGGAGGCCGAGGGGGAGGACGACGGGTAGCGATGAAGAAGACCATTCGGGATCTTACCGAAGCGGAACGCGCTGTTGTTGTTGAGCTCGAGCGGCGCGTCCGTCACGAGCTCCCGAGCCTTGCCGTTCGGCTGACGGTCTTCGGGTCACGGGCCAGGGGGGAGGCAGAGCCGGACTCGGACATGGATGTGCTTGTGGAGGTTGAAACCGAGTGTCTCTCGTTTGCGGAAAAGCAACAGCTTCGGCACGTAGCCGGGGAGATCTCCATTGATTCCGGCATCGTGCTCTCACTGCTGGTCGTGGATCAGCGAATACGGGAAGAACGGGGCGACTTCTCCATGTTCCAGAATATCCGGGAAGAGGGGATCCCGGTATGAGCCCGAAGGAGGTCCAGGGGCTCATGGAGAAAGCCCGTCGCAGCCTCAACGCTGCAGAGCGTCTGCTCCAGCACGGAGACCACGACTTCGCCGTGTCCCGTGCCTATTACGCGATGTTCTACGCGGCCCAGGCCCTTCTTCTGACCCGCGACGTGCGCCGAGCCAAGCACTCGGGCGTTGTCGCGGCGTTCAATGAGCGGTTCATCCAGACCGGGGAGCTCCCGCGCCGCCTCTTCCTCTTGTTCAGGGACAAGCAGATGATGCACGTGCTATCCGGCGAGCCTATCACCGGTCGCCTCTGGATTGTCGAGCCCGGCCGGGTTCGGATTCATCAGCGACCCGAAGAAAAAAAGGAAAAGCCGGCACCCCGGACTATCGCTCCCTCCGTGAGACCGGCAGGCTACGGGCGAGCGGATCGGGTGGCCGGGCCGTAGAGCGCGCTGACCTTCCGGACGTAGGCCTGCGTCTCCGGGTAGGGCGGCACGCCGCCGTGGGCGCGGACGGCCTCCTCGCCGGCGTTGTACGCGGCGAGCGCGAGCGTGACATTGCCGCGGAACCCCGCGAGGAGATTCCGCAGGTGGCGGACGCCGCCGTCGAGGTTCGCCACGGGATCGAAGGGGTCTCGGATGCCGAGCGCGGCGGCGCGTTCCGGCATGAGCTGCATGAGGCCGAGGGCGCCCTTCGGCGAGACGGCGCGCGGGTCGCCGCCGGACTCGACCCGGACTACCGCCTCCACGAGTCGCCGGTCCACGCCGTAGCGCGCGGTGGCGCGCGCGATCTCGTCGTCGAGGCGCCACGGCGTCGCGGCCGTCTCCGTCGGCGCCGCCACCTCGGGCGGCGGGCAGGCGTCCGGCGCGAGCCGGACGTACCGCGGGTCGCAGGGGGTGTTGGTCAGGTGGATCACCCCCTCCGCGTCCACGATCCGAACGACCTCGGCGGTTGCCGGCGAGGCGACGACGAGCCCGGCGAGGGCGAGCGCGGCGGCGCTGCGGCTCATCCCTCGAGCCTCGCGATGCGCGGGAGGACCTCCGTCTCCGCGGCTTGGAGGTCCTGCGGGAAGTCGATCTCGATCCAGGGGAGCCCGGCGGTCGGGCACATGACGAAGGGGTGCCGGGGGAGGAGGGCGTCGAGGGCGGCCTCGTAGTCGCCCTCGGTCCGCGCCTCGCGCACCCAGCGGTCGAGGAGCGCGCCGAGCTCCCGACCCGCGGCCCGTCCCACCTTGACGAACCCCACCCACTCCGCGCGCGCGTCGTAGGGGACGGCGGGCGGGCCCTGAACCCCCCGGCGGATGGCCACGACGCGCCCGCCGCGGGAGTAGAGGACCATCTCTTCCCCCGTGTCCACGAACTCGGGCTCGGCCAGGAAGACGTTCGGCTCGGGCGCCCGGACCACCCGGTCGAGGAGCGGCGGCGCGAAGAGCACGTCGCCGTCGGCGAGCACGACGTCGTCCCGCTCGAACTCGCCCCGGCCGGTCCAGAGCGAGAGGAGCGGCCCCCTGGTGTACCGGGGGTTCTCGAGGTAGCGGAGCGGCATGCCCCGGTGGGCCGACCCGAGGTGCGCGCGGATCGCCTCCTGGCGGTGACCGACGACCAGCGCCGTCTCGCGGACCGCCGCGGCCTGGAGCCCGTCCAGGAGGCGCGCGAGCAGGCTCCGGCCGCCCAGCTCGATCAGCCCCTTGGGGCGATCGTCGGTCAGCGGCGCGAGCCGCTTGCCGACCCCGGCGGCGAGGACGAGGCCGGTCATCCCGGCCCTCCGGCGGTCCGGCCGGCGCCCGGTCGGATCTCCGGCACGAGGCGGCGGACCTCTTCGACGTCGAGCCCGGCCGCGTGGGCGAGCTGCTCGAGCCCGACGACGTACGCGTAGAGCGCCTGCAGGTACTCGCCGCGTGTCCGCGCGTACGCGACGACGGCGTCGGCGAGGTCCCGGGGCTCTCCGACACCGAGGTCGAAACTCGAGGAGGCCGCGACCAGCCAGCGCTTCGCGTTCTGGTGCGCTTCGTCGAACGCCTCCGCGTTCCGCCGCGCCTCGACCACGGCGCCGTAGGCCTGGCGCACCTGGAGCGGGATCCCTTCGTCGGCGAACTCCTGCAGGGCCTCGAGCTTCTGCAGCTCGGCCTCCGCCTCCCTGATCCGGCCGGCCGCGATGCCGAAGTCGAGGCTGTAGCGGAACCCGATCACCGGCCCGATCGCCACGTGGTTGAGGGGGTCGACGACGTAGGGGTTGTCGAGCCGATCGCGGTTCGTGGCGTAGGCGGCCGAGCCGACGATGCCCATGAAGAAGAGGGGCCAGCGCTTCTTCCGCTCGACCTCGACGAGGTAGCGCCGGGCCCTGATGCCCTCGCGGAGCTGGACGAGCTCCGGCCGCTTGCCGCGCGCGTCCTCCACGAAGAGCTCGAGCGCGCGGAGGTCGCGCAGCCCCGCCGGGAGCGTCGTGTCCTTGGGTTCGACGGCCGTGCCCGGCGGCTGCCCGGTCCACGCGGCGAGCGCGGCCCGCGCGAGGTCGAGGGTACGCTCGACGAGGTTCACGTTCTTCTCGAGCTCCCCCTTGCTCGCCCGGAGACGGTACACGTCCGCGTCGGTCGCGAACCCGCCTTCGACGACCCGCGCCGTGCGCTCGATCGCCTGATCCACCTGCTCCCGGACCTCGACGAGGAAGTCGCGGATCATCCGGGCGACGACCGCGCCCCAGTAGGCCTGCTTGACCCGGAGCGCGACCTCGGTGCCCTTGACCTCGACGCCGGCCTTCGTCGCGCGGACCCCGTGCTCGGCGGCGAGCCGCGCGCTCTGGATCAGGCCCCAGGTGAACACGGGCTGGATGATGTCGAGCGCGCCCAGGACGAAGACGCCGGTGATGTCCGGCGAGTACTGGTCGTCCGGGGAGGAGACCTGGTCGCCGCGGGCGCGGGGGGACGGACCCAGGACGCCGGTCAGGCTCGCCTGGGGCCAGCCGAGGCCCTCGGCCTGGAGCTGTTTGCCGCGGATCCCCTCGACCTCCGCCTCCGCCTGCCGGACCTCGGGGCTCCGCGTGAGCGCGATCCGCAGACTCTCCTCGAGGGTGAGCGTGACGGTCCGCGCGGGGGGCGGGCCGGCGGGGGCCTGCGCCGCTGCGGGCCGCACCGCGGGCGCGATCAGGGAGACGGCGACGAGGAAGGGAAGGAGCCGACGCGGCATCCCGGCGCTCCGCATCGCCGCCCTAGAAGCTGTGCCGTGCCGAGAACCGAGCAGATCAAGGACGCAGGGAGGAGGCCCGCCGAGGCGTATGCCGCATACGTTGAGGCGGGCCGACGACCGAGGACGCAGAGATGCGACGGTTGTCGGCACGGCACTAGATCTTCCCGAACACGTACTTCGAGATCAGCTCTTCCATGTCCACCGGCGCCTCCACCTCGGTCAGCCGGCCTCCCGGAGGCACGGCCTTCTCCGAGCCGCCGGGGTTGATCTGGACGAACTTCTCGCCGATCAGCCCCTTGGTCTTGACCGAGACGATGGAGTCGTCCTGGAGGGGGACGCCGCTCGTGATCCGCATCGTGACGCGAGCCCGGTAGTCCCGGAGCCGGATGGACTCGACGCGGCCCACGGTCACCCCCGCGATCTCCACGGTCGCCCCGTCCTTGAGGCCGCCGACCGTCGGGAAGTCGGCGTGGACCACGTACCCGCGCGCCCCGAAGAGTTCCACCTGGCCGAGGCGGACGGAGAGGTAGCCCATCCCGAGGATGCCCACCAGCATGAACAGCCCGACGCTGATCTCGACTCTTCGCTCCATCGCCGCCTCCTCCGTCTCCCGGCGCTACGTCGCTTGCGTCTCGACCTCTCCCTGGATGAACTGCTTGACGGCCGGGTCTTCCGATCCCTCGATCCGGGCCGGCGTGCCGACCTCGCGGATCCGCCCGTCGTGGAGCATCGCGACCCGGGTGGCGATCCGGAAGATCTCGGGAATCTCGTGGCTGACCATGACCGCCGTGAAGTTGAACTTGCGGTGGAGCTCGACGATGAGATGGTGGATCGAGTTGACGAGGATGGGGTCGAGGCCGGTCGTCGGCTCGTCGAGGAAGACCACGTGGGGCTCGGTCACGAGCGCGCGCGCGATCGCGACGCGCTTCCGCATCCCCCCGGAGATCTCGGCCGGGAACTTGTGCCCCATGTCGGCGAGCCCCACCTGGGTCAGCGCCTCCTGGACCCGCGGGAGGATCGCGCTCATCCGGAGCCGGCTCTTCTCCTTGATCGGGAAGAGGACGTTCTGGAAGACCGTGAGCGAGTCGAAGAGCGCACCGCCCTGGAACACGACCCCGAACCGCTCCCGCACGCGGTCGAGCTCGCGACCGCGCAGGGCCGTCAGGTCCCGGCCGTCCATGAGGATCCGGCCGGCGTCGGGCCGCACCAGGCCGAGCAGGTGCCGGAGGAGGACCGACTTGCCGCCGCCCGACCGGCCGATGATCACCATCAGTTCCCCGGGGGCGATCTCGAGGTCCACGCCCCGCAGCACCGGCTGGCTGCCGAAGCGCTTGTGGAGCCCCTCGATCCGGATCGCCGGCGCCGGGCCGGGGGTCGCGGTCCCGCCCGAGGGTGGTTGCCCCGTCGTCATCGCGCGCTACGGCAGGACGGACCCGAGGAAGTAGTCGAGGACCAGGATCAGCACCGACGCGAGGACCACCGCCTCGGTCGTCGCGCGCCCCACGCCCTCGGCGCCGTGGCCCACGTAGAAGCCCTTGTAGCACGCCACCCAGGTGATGATGACGCCGAACGCGAGCGACTTCCAGAAGCCGACCCAGATGTCCGTCGTCGTGAGGAAGCTCTGGATCTGGCCGAAGTACGTTCCGCCGGAGAGGCCGAAGAGCTGGACCGCCACGAGGTAGCCGCCGTAGATCCCGACGACGTCGAAGATCGCCCCGAGGAGCGGCATGGCGACGACGCCGGCGACGATGGTAGGGACGACCAGATACCGCATCGGGTTGAGCGCCATCACGGTCAGCGCGTCGATCTGCTCGGTGATGCGCATGACGCCGATCTC
>CAYQDR010000115.1:0-15929 GCA_964416315.1 uncultured bacterium | reverse complement strand
AGCGCGCTCGCCGCGAGCATGGTCGCCATCGGACGGGAGCTCCCGTCGTGGAGGGAGTCGACGATCGCTCGGGTCAGTTCGCGTCGCCGCGACCCTCGGCGATACGCAGGCCGATGAGGCGTTCGAGCGTCGCGTGATCCTGGAGCAAGTCCCTGGAGGGGGCGCGGTGGGCGACGTTGCCGCGCTCGAGCACCAAGGCCATGTCGGTCATCGACAGTGCGATCTCCGCGTGCTGCTCCACCAGAATGAACGCGGTTCCCTCGTCCGCCGTCATGCGTCTGATCGCGCGCGTCAGCTCCTCGACGATGATCGGCGCAAGCCCCTCGAGCGGCTCGTCCAGCAGGAGCAGCGCCGGATTGGTCATCAACGCCCGCGCGATCGCGAGCATCTGTTGCTCGCCGCCGGACAACTGGTTGCCCATGCTGTGCCGCCGCTCGGCGAGGGGCGGAAAGAGGCGGTAGACCGCCGCCAGGTCCCAGCGCCCGCGCCGCGAGGCGACCGTCAGGTTCTGCTCGACGGTCAGCGACGGGAAGACCTCGCGCTCCTGCGCCACCCAGCCGAGCCCCTGGAGCGCACGGCGGTGGGGCGCCACGGAGGTGATGTCGGCGCCGCGCCACGCGAGGGTGCCACGGCGGACATCCGTATAGCCCATGATGGTGAGCAAGAGCGTGGACTTGCCGACGCCGTTGCGGCCGAGCACCGCCAGGCTGCCCCGCTCCGGGACCTCGAACGAGATGTCCTCGAGCACGACCGCATCGCCGTAGCCGGCTCGCAGACTCCTGAGCGCGAGCAGCGGCTCAGCCATGCCGCGCTCCGCCGAGATAGCCCTCACGCACGCGCGGATCGGCGGCGATCTCGGAGGGCTCGCCCTCCACGAGAATCCGTCCGCCGACCATGACGATGACGCGACTCGCGAACCGAAACACCACGTTCATGTCGTGCTCGATGAACAGCACGGTGAGCTCTTGCGAGAGGCCCGCAATGGCGGCGAACAGCCCGGTGCTCTCGTCCCGGGGCACTCCCGCCGCCGGCTCGTCCAGCAGCAGCACTCTGGGCTTGGTCGCCAGGGCGAGCGCGATCTCGAGGAGCCGCTGTTGCCCGTATGCGAGCTCTCGGGTCGGTTGATAGCACACGGCGCCCAGGGTGAGGGAGCTGAGAATGTCGTAGGCCTCGTCCACCTCTTCGCGATAGCCGGTCAGGCCACGCCACCACGTCCCGGCCACACCGCGCCGCTCGCACACTGCGAGGGTCACGGACTCGAGCGCGCTGAGATTGGGGAAGAGGGTATTGATCTGAAACGTGCGCACGAGGCCACGCTTGACGCGCTGTTCTGGCTCGAGGCGCGTGACGTCCTCTTCGCCAAGAACGATCCGACCGGCATCGGGCTGCAGCACCCCGGCGATCAGATTGATCAGCGTCGTCTTGCCGGCGCCGTTCGGCCCGATCAACGCGTACCGCACGCCTCGGGGAAGAGAGAGATCGATGTCCTTGGCCACGACGAGGGACCCGAAGCTCTTGTCGAGGCGGCGCGTCGACAGGACCGGTGCGCTCACGACGACTTGTCCCGCCTGGACGAGGTCAGCTGGGCGATCCCTTCGAGGATCCCGCTGGCCCGCCACCCGGGAGCGCGCTGCCCGAGCGCTGCGGGAACGCCGGCGCGCCGCGAGAGCGGCCTGAACTGCGCGAGGCCTCCGAGAATGCCGTTGGGGAGGAACATCACGACGGAGACCAGGAGGGCGCCGATCCAGAAGTACCAGTACTGCGGATTGATGCCCGAGAACTGATCGCGCGCGACCATGAAGACGATCGCACCGATCAGGCCGCCGTAGAGGCGGCCGGCACCGCCGAGGATCAGGATGACGAGCACCTCGGCGGACCGCTGGAAATCCAGGGTCGCGAGCGACACCGTTTCGGTCGTCTGCGCGAGCAGGGCGCCGGCAATGCCGGCGATGACAGCGGAAATGGTGTAGACCGCCCGGATACGCGACCGGATCGGGGTTCCGATGGCGGGCATCCGGATCGCGTTCTCCCGGATGCCGCGCAGCGACAGACCGAACGGCGAATGGATCAGTCGCCGCGTCACCAGGAACATCAGGAACAGCACGACGAGCGAGTAGGCATACGCGGTGTAGCCGTAGAGATCGAATCTGAAGCGGCCGAGCAGCGGCCACATGCGCACGCCCTGGAGCCCGTCGGCCCCTCCGGTCAGCCAGTGTGCGGCATTGGCCCCCTCGTGGAGCAGCAGGCCCAGCCCGAGCGTGATCATGATCAGCGCCAGGTGGCGGGTGCGCGCGATGATGGCGCTCGTGGCGTATCCGACCAGGCCGGCGACCGCCGACGCGATCGCGAGGCCGGTGAGAGGCTCGCCCCAGCCGGCCTTGGAGACGAGGCCTGCCGCATAGGCGCCGAGACCAAAGAATGCGGCATGCCCGAGCGAGACGATCCCCGCATAGCCGAGAATGAGATCGAGCGACAACGTGAAGAGCGCGGTGATGGCGATGTGGCTCGCCAGCTGAAGATGCGACGGGAGCAGGAGGAACGGGAGCGGCGTGGCGAGCCAGAAGGCGACCTCGATCCCCCGCCAGCGGGCTTGCGCTCGGAGACAGCGATGGGGATCGCCGATCGCCGGGGCGGTGCTCGTCATCGCCTACCGTCTTCCGAACAGACCAGCGGGGCGCCACGTCAACAGGCCAATCATGACGAGGTAGATGAGGAACGCGCCGAGCTCGGGAATGTAATACTTGCCGGCGACGTCGCTGACGCCGAGAACGGTCGCGGCGGCGAACGACCCGCCGATGGAACCGAGTCCCCCCACCGACACCACGATCAAGACATAGACCAGATATGTGAACGCGAATGCCGGATCGAGGCCGACGATCTCGATGGCGAGCGCCCCGCCGAGACCGGCGAGCCCGCTCCCCAGCGCGAAGGTGATCGCGAACGCCCTGTCGACATCGATGCCGAGGCCGCGCGCCATGCGTTGACTGTCCACAGCGGCGCGCACCTGTGCGCCGAAGCGCGTGTGTTCCAGCCCGGCGACGAGAACAAGGGTGATCGCCAGCGCCGTGCCGATGAGGAACAGGCGGTACACGCCGAGATTGACACCCCCGAGCGTGACCGAGCCCCGCAGATAGGGCGGCGTCTGAATCGGCTGCTGCGTCGTACCGAAGAGATAGGCAGCGCCCGCCACCGAGATGAAGACGATGCCGATCGTCAGCAGACACTGGTCGAGGTCGCTCGCGCGGTACAGGCGGCGGTAGAGCGTGCGCTCGAGGACGACGCTCGCGACCGCGGCGGACAGAAACGCGACCGGGAGCGCGGCCAGAAACGGCCACTCGAACCGCTGCGTCACCATCACGGTGACGTAGCCACCGAGCATGGCGAAGCTGCAGTGCGCCAGGTTGACGAAATTCATCGTACCCAGCGTCACCGAAAGCCCCACCGACAGGAGGAACAACAGCATCCCGTAGGCGAAGCCGTCGAACAGGACACCGAGGAAGGGGCTAATCATGGTCGACGACCGCCCTGCACGGCCAGCGTCGGTCGGGCGCGTCGCTCACTTCTTCATGCGGGCCTTGACTGGATCCTTGACGTTCTCGATCTTGTCGAACTCGACGTTCAGCAACTGCCCGCCGACCTTCTCCACCCGCCGGATGTACACCGTCTGGACGATGTCCCGGGTCTCCGCGTCGATCGAGATCGGCCCGCGCGGGCTCTCCCACCCCATGCCCTTGGCGGCCGCGATCAGCGATTCGCCGTCGGTCTTGCCGCCGGTCTTCTTCAGCGCCTCGTAGATGAGGTGCATGCCGTCGTACCCGCCGATGGAGTAGATGTTCGGGTTGCGGCCGTAAGCTTCGTTGAAGGCCTTCACGAACGCCCTGTTCAGCGCTGAGTCGTGATTGTGGTCATAGTGATAGACGGTCAGGATGCCGAGCGAGGCATCGCCCATGCTCTTCCGCGCCTCGTCCTCGGTCAGCTCGCCCATCCCCAGGACCTTGGTCTTCTTCGGGTCGATGCCGCGCTCGGCCAACGCCTTCCCGATCGCGGCCGGCTGCACGCCGCCGGGCACGAAGACGAAGATCGCTTCCGGGTTCAGATCCTTGGCGCGCTGGATGAACGCCGAGAAGTCGGGGTTCGCCACCGGGAAGCGCACCGAGCCGATGACCTGGCCGCCAGCCTCCTTGAAGCCACGCTGGAAGCTCTGCTCGGCGTCGTGGCCGGGGCCGTAGTCCGAGACCATCGTATAGACCTGCCCCATGCCGTTCTTGCGAGCCCACGTGCCGAACGTCTCGGTCAGTTGCGGGATCGTGACCGAGGTGCGCGCCATGTATGGCGACTTGGTCGTGATGATCGCGGTCGCCGCGTTCATCACCACCATGAACTTCTTCGCCTCCGCCGAGACGTCGCCCACGGCGAGCGCGTTGGGCGTGAGGATGAAGCCCGCGAGCAGATCCACGTTGTCGCGCACGATCAGCTCTTGCGCGAGCCGCTTGGCGACATCCGGCGCGACGCCGCCGGTATCCTTCCGGATGACCTCGATCTTCCTGCCGGCGACGGTGTCGCCCCTCTGCTTCATGTAGAGCTTGATGGCGTTGTCCATCTGCGTTGCCGTATCGGCGAACTGGCCGGAATACGGCATGATCAGGCCGATCTTGATGGCCTGCTGGGCGTTCGCCGGAAGGGCGGCCAGCAGTGCTGCGGCGAAGATGCCGAGTGCGACCAGTGTCCTTCGCATCGAGATCCTCCCCCCGGGCATTCGGTTGGAAAGGGCGCGGGCGGACGGGACGATCATGACGGCCTGCCCGTCCCGCAGAGCGTGGGCGCTCGAAAGGCTCGTCGCATCGCGGCACCGCGCTCGGCTGCCCCGAACCTGAGGGTGCGCCTGGGACCCTCCGGAGCAGAATAGATCAGCTCGCTGTGCCGCGCCAGTGCGATCCCGGTGGGTTCGCGGAGGCCGGGAAACGGGCGCCGTGCACCGGGGTCGGGTCGGGCGGGCAGGTGCGGTATCCTGTCTCCGCTCCTCGACGAAAGGACGCGCCCCGTACCCCGGACCCGGCCGGCGGCAAGCACGCGTTGACTTCCCGTCCTCGTGATCGCACGACGGCGGAGGAATCAAGGAGATGGCCATGGAATGGCGAGAGCTGATCGTCGACGGCTATGACCGACTGCCGGACCTCCTGGAGGAGGTGCTGGCAGGTCTTCGGGTGGCGGACCTTGACTGGCAGCCGCATCGGGACTGCAACAGTCTCGGCTGGACGGCATGGCACCTGACGCGCGTGCAGGACAGCCAGATTGCCGACCTGATGGGCGAAGAGCAGCTCTGGATCAGAGCGGGCCGGCACGCGAAATTCAAGCGCGCCGCGGACCCCGAGGACACGGGATACGGCGACACCCCGGAGCAGGGAGGAGGTTCCGGTCTCCCAGCGTCCAGCTCCAGCTCGAGTACCTGCGGGCGGTCGTCGAGCGCACGCGGCAGTTCCTCACTTCTCTCACGCCCGCCGATCTTGGCCGGGAACTCGACGAGCCGTGGCAGAAACCGCGGCCGACCATGGGCGTTCGAATCCTGAGCATCCTCGCGGACTGCCACCAGCACGCCGGCGAGGCGTCCTACGTCCGCGGCCTGCTCAAGGCCCGAGCCAAGCGATCCAAGTCGCCTGCCCGGAAGCGGGTGAATCCGGGACCCGCGACAGATCGAAGGCCGCGTCGAGACGGCGCGGCTCTGGTCGGCCATCAGCGCCGCCCAGGTCGCCGCGACTCCCGACAGCGCCGTGCCCAGCATGCGGGCCACGATGGCGTAGTTGCCGTAGACGTTGCTCACCACCCGATTCGTGCACGTCCTCCCAACGGCGTGCGGGCTCTGGCCGTCTGCCAACCCTGCGGCGTTGCAAGCGACCCCGTCCAGCGCGCAACGGGCATGACCCCTGCTCTCGCCGCGGGCCGTGCCCGCGTCCTGCCCCCGTGCGCCGACCTCCCAACGCCGCCGGCCCGAGCAGACCGTGCTCTCCCGGACCATCGCGGCGCACCTCCCGACGTTCCTCGCGCGCACGGCCGGGGAGGACGGGACGGGCGGGTGGCCGGCCTTCGTCCGCCGCGAGTTCGAGGCGGGACGGCGACGCGCTACGCTCCGCGCTACGCTCTGGGCACGGTGCCGGAGGCGCGCGCCGGGGGAACGCGGGACGGGGGAGGGGACGACAAAACACGCATAGGACCGCCTACGTGCCCTACGTGCCGGCCGATACGGAGCCCGGCCACCTGACCACTCTGGCTCCCTATGGGCGACCCTGAGTGGCTCTCAAGGGGCGACCCTTGACAACATCTCGGGCACGAGGCTGGTGAAGGTCTGCCGCACGCTCCAGGTGCCGGTCCCGCCGCGGGGCTACTGGGCCCGCATCCGGCACGGCCAGAAGGTGAGGAAGCCCCCCTTGCCGAAGCTACCTAAGCGGGAGGACCGCCCGCCGACCTTCTCCAGACTCCCCCCGCAGAGATAGACCGCAAGGACGGGGGTCGGGATCCGTCCAGCTATGCGCTTTTCGATCGCACGATCAGGTCGACGTCCCGATCAAGAGCCTGGAGCAGCCGGAGCAGCTGGTCGACGGACTTCCGGGAGTTCGTCTGATCGAGGAGTCGGTACAGCTGGGCTGGCGAGGTGCCGAGCCGGCGGATGATCTCCCGCCTGGAGAGCGGCGTGGCGGCCATCGCTTTCTGAGCTTCGAGCGTGAGCCGGTAGAGAAGGAGGTCGCGCAGGTAGTCCGGATCCTGGTTGTATTCGAGAACGTCCTCGATGTGAACCGTGCCCTCGCGGCCCGACTGGAGGACGTACGTGAATCCCTCTGCCCCCAGTTCGGGGTCGACGAACACCCGCGCGACAGGATCGGCGGCCGTCGGCGGGGCGTCGAGCCGGGCGAACGGAAACGCGAGTCGCTTCTGGCCGACGATCACCTCGAACGCCTTGCGTCGATTGTTGGCCTTTACGCGCCGAATCTTCATAGCCGCCCCTCGGCTTCGAGCTGCGCGATCAGTCGGAGGATCTTGGCTGTGGCTTTGCCCTTCATCGGCATCCTGTTGTCCAGGTCCCATTTCACGATGAGCCGGCCGTCGCGATAGACGTGCACGTGCCGCGGCGGATGGTCGCTCCGTCGGGCGATGAAGATATAGCCACCCAACCGGATCTTCGGCACGCCCGATGTTACCCTACAGGGTAACGCTTTTCAAGCCCTCCGGGGTCTATGTCGGAACGGTTGTGGGGTCGGACCGCCTCAGCGCCCAGCGGCCCAAGGCACGGACCCGGAGGTTCGCATACGCCTGGAGCAGGAGGTGGAACCGGGTCAATATCGCGCCGTCAGCGTGCCCCGTCGGGGACACCACCCCACCTCTCGGATGACCAACGCAGCTATCGTCGGGGCTCGTCAGATCCCCATCCCCCGAATTCCGGATACGAAGGGCGCGCGGAGCGATGACTGTTGGCGATCGAGCAGCGTCTGACTCAGTGGTAGTCAGGCAGAGACCAGCCGAAGGCCGTCGATCACCTCGAAGTGGCGCCGGTTGTTGGCGTATCGAGGAGGTAGCGAACCGTCATAGACGCGGCTCAGGGCGCGTGGCGATCAACCGATCTGCATAGATGTTTCGAATCAGCGTCTCGGCATCCACGAGCCCTTTCCAGCCGCCGGCCGCGCGGCGCGATGCGCCCTCGTCCCCTCCGGAGGGGAGATCGAGGATCGTAATGGTCACCTCGCTCCCTTCGGGGAGATCCAGCTCCTCGAGCGGCTCCAAGGCACCGCCCCTCACCCGTGCACGGATGGTTCCACCCATGACATCCTCCGTCCTCTTCGTTTTGACGCTGGGTCTGGCCATATGGCCACTATAGAATGTCGTCGGGATTTGTCAAATCCGACAGCGAGTTACATGGAGCGTCCCGTCTCCCGGAATGAGAGCGTCCATCCGGTGCCCTCGCCGGCGGACGTCAAGAAGGAAGGACATCGCTCATTCGACGAGGCGCCGGACGGCTGCCGCGTCCACGCGACGGCGGAATCGCACGATGAGCGCCCCCTCGGGAAGGTCCTCCTCGGCACACGCCCGGGTTTCGTCGAGGCAGAGGATGAGGTTCCGGACGCGGGCGACGCGGTAGAGGGCGAGCTTCCGGGTCACGTATTCAGGTGTCCAGAACCCCACGATCTCAAGCAGCCAGCGGCGCGATGGGTCGTGGCGGTGCTGGAGGGCGAAGTCCGGGAAGACCAGGGTAGACGCGGCGGCGACCGGCTCGGGCTCGCGGAGCACGTCCCAGTCCGGGGCGATCCGGCGGAACTCGCGAGCGAAACGCTCTTCGAGTCGACTGTCGTACCGTCGCGGCTCGGCGGCCGGGAAGATCGGGTTACCTGTTCCCAACTCCAGGACGAGGCGCCTCTCTTCCAGGAGGCACGTCGCGCGCAAGCGGAAGCGTCGGCACCAGGCGAGCAGCGGCA
Source organism: uncultured bacterium (assembly GCA_964416315.1). Taxonomy (GTDB): domain Bacteria; phylum Methylomirabilota; class Methylomirabilia; order Rokubacteriales; family DASRDR01; genus CAYQDR01. The sequence goes on along the minus strand of CAYQDR010000115.1, from coordinate 7,470 downwards.
GGAGCTGACCCAGGGCGTGGCCGTAGAGCAAGGTGTGCCGGAAGAGGGTGAGGGGACCCGAGAGTTCCAGGACGGCGTCGGCCCCGGGGGGTCGTCCGGCAACCGTGCAGATGAGGCCTCGCAGCTTCGCGTGGCGCACGAGCGCTCTGGCATGCCCTTCCGCCTCGATGATGACCGCGGCGGCTCGGAACAGCAGTGCCTGCGCCAGTGCGAGGTTGGCACGGAGGGCCAACTGACCCGGCGACGGGGGGATCAGGAAGCCCGCCACGAGCCGCTCTCCGGGCAGGTCGGCGAACAGCGAAGTGCTGAGTTGCTGCAGCGTCACGCCGAGCGAAGCGGCCACCCGAGCGAGGACCGGCGCGGCGGGCCAGGTGTCCGGGCCGCCTCCCGGAAGACCAGGCTACGCGCCTGTCGTGGCGGCACTGCGCCGTGACGCTGGCTCCCTGCGAGCCCTGCGAGGGCGTGAATGGCGAGCCGCTTCTTTCCGGGTGGCGCCTCGCACGGCAGCGGCGCTCGCAGGCGCGCGTCGAGCTCCCGCTGCGGTCGCCCGACGAAGCGCTCGCGCTCCTCGAGAAGGCTCCGCAGCCAGGGGTGGTCCCGCTCCTCCAGGAAGTGCGGCACGACGGTGCTGCCCACCACGCTACAGTTGAGGGGAGCTTCGGAGGACAAGCCCCTCACGCCTCCGTCGCGCCTGCGCGACCTCGATAGTCTGGCGCGTGACGAGTTCGTACACGAGAGCCCGCTTCCCGGGGCTCGGCCGCAGGAGCCGGCCGACCCGCTGCACGTGCTCCCGCTCCCCCAGGGCACCCCCGACGACAACTGCCACATCTGCGTCCGGCACGTCGAGCCCCTCGTTGAGGACGCGCGCCGAGACGAGGGCTCGAAGCTCACCCCGGCGAAAGCGCTCGAGGACCTCGTCGCGCTCGGGGCGCCGGATGTCGCAGGTGAGCGGCATGATGAGGTGCTCCCGGGCGATCGCGTAGGCGGTCTCGTTGTCGGCGGTGAATGCGAGGACACGGGCGTCCCGGTGCTGCGTCAGCAGGGCTCGGAGGGCGAGACGCTTGGCCTCGGTGAAGGCGACGAGCCGGCGGGCCTCGCGCCACGCGGCGAGGGTCCGTCGCCCCTCGGCGGTCCGTGCAGCGTTGCGCGCGAAGTCGGCCCAGGTCGCGTGCGGCACCTGCCGGCGGAACTCGGCATATTCGCCGACGAACACCGTGCTGAGGGTCGTGTAGCGGGTCCGCTCCGCCTGGGTGAGGTCGAGATGGAGGGTGATCGAGTCGAAGCTCGCAAGGAATCGGCCGACGAGGTCACCGATCGCCAGCTCGTACACCGTCGGCCCAACCAGCTCGGCCAGCCGCGCCGCATGCGCCGTGCTGCGCGGCGGGGTCGCGGTGAGCCCCAGCCGGGCGCTTGCGACCGACATCTCGAGGGCCTCGTCGCGGAGGCCGCAGCCGAAGTGATGGACCTCGTCGAGAACGAGCAAGCCGAAGCGGTGCCCCAGCCGATCCATGTGTCGATACGCGCTCTCGTACGTGGCGACCGTCACCGGAGCAAGGTCACGGCTCCCATCGCCGTAGCAGCCGACGGTGTGCGGATAGACGGCCGCGATTTCGTGGCGCCATTGATCGAGGAGCACGCGCGTTGGCACCAGACACAGGGCGGGAAGGCGCGTCTGGGCCATGGCGGCGAGGGCGACTCGGGTCTTCCCGCTGCCCGTGGGCAGGGCCACGACGCCACGCCGCTGCGCCAGCTCCCAGGCGCAGAGTGCGGCGGCCTGATAGGGACGCAGGCTGACTTCCGCCCACCCATCCGTCGCCTGGCCGCCCATGCGTGCGGCGTCCACGAACTGGGCCCCCGCCTTGAGCAGCCAGGTCTTGAGGGCCGGGTAAGCGCAGGCCGGAGCGCGGTAGGCCTGCACGCGGGGATCCCAGAGCACTCCCGCGGCTCCGGCGAGGTCGAGGTCGACGGGCGGATCGGTGATCAGGATCGTTCCGCGGTCGAAGCACAGACGCACGACCGGAACGACACGCAACAACCGGGCCCAGCGCTACGGTGCCGGATTGTACGTTCGGCGCGCCACTGAGGGACCCCAGGCGATTCTCGAGAGGACCATCGCGTATCGGTTTCGTTACAAGGGAGGCATGTGGCGGTACGGAGAGGTGAGCGGCGAGACAAACGCCTCGCTCTGGCAGAGCCAACAGCACCGGCAGGTTCGGGCCGAGCTGGACCCGGCGGGTGACGGCCGCCAGCTCGAACTTCGGATCGACCTCGCGGCGGACGCGGAGGAGCTGCCGGTCGGCCTCGAGCTGGGCGAGGAGCTGTCGGAGGTCCAGGCCGGCGAGTCTCGTGGTCATGGTCGTGCGCGGCTGCCCGGGGCGCCGATCCTTACTACCCCACCCGCCGGAGCGCCGTCAAGGGCGGTCGGCGCGCGGTCCGGCCCCCGGCCGCGGCACGAGGGTGGCGAAGACGAGCGCCGCGCCGAGCGCGCTCGCCGCGAGCATGGTCGCCATCGGGCGGGGGCTCCCGTCGTGGAGGGCGCCGACGGCGACGCTTGCGGCGGCGCCGACGGTCATCTGGACGAAGCCGGTCAACGCCGACGCCGCGCCCGCCATCTGCGGGAAGGGTCCGATGGCGCCCGCCAGGCCGCTGGGCATCACCATCCCGTTCCCCAGCATGAAGACCGCCATGGGCCCCACGACCGCGGCCACGTGGGTCACGCGAGCCCACGCGAGCCCGGCCATCAGGAGGCCGCCGGCGACGTAGCAGGCGAGACCGAGCCACACCGTGGCCTGGATGCCACGGCTCATGGCGAGGCGGGTCGAGAGGAGCGCGCCGGTCATCTGCCCGAGCATGACGGTGGCGAACGAGAAGCCGAACTGGTGCGGCGCCAGGCCGAGCAGGTCGATCAGGACGAACGGCGAGCCCGCGAGGAACGCGAACAGCCCGACCATGCCGGCGGACACCGTGAGGGTGTAGCCGACGAACTCCCGATGACGCGCGATGGTCGCGTAGTTCCGCAGGAGGCGGCCGGGCCGGGTGGCGGCGGGGTCGAGCCGGGGGTTGGTCTCGACGACGAGCGCCCACACCCCCGCCAGGAGGAGCGCGCCGGCGGCGGCGAGCGTGACGAAGAGCCCCCGACAGTCGGCCGCGAGCAGGATGAGGCCGCCGCCCACGGGGGCGAGGATCGGCGCGAGCGCCTGGCCGGCGGCCAGGAACGACAGCGTGCGGGCGACGCGCGAGCCCTCGTGAAGGTCGCGCACCGCCGCGCGGGCGAGCACCGGTCCGGCGCACGCGCCCACGCCCTGGGCCAGGCGGCAGCCGACGAGCCACGCGAACGAGGGGGCCAGCGTGGCGGCGAGGCTTGCCGCGAGGTACAGGCCCAGACCGGCCAGCAGCACCGGGCGCCGGCCGAACCGGTCGGACAGCGGCCCGTAGGCGAGCTGAGCCGCGCCGAAGCCGAGCACGAAGACGCTGATCACGAGCTGGGTCCGCGCGACGTCGACGTCGAACGCGCGCCCGAGCGCGGGCAGCGCGGGCAGGAGGATGTCGATGGAGAGGGGGGTGATGGCGACCAGGCCCGCCAACACGGCCGTGAGGACGGCGCCGTCCGGCGCGGTGCGGCGCGGGCGGGCGGGCGTGGGCGTGGTGGCGTCTGCCAAGGTCTCCTGATGCTATCACTGCTCCCGTGCTAGATTGCCGGCATGCGCCGTATCCGCGTGAATCCCGTCGGGACGCTCGCGCTCGCGCTCCTGCCGACCGTCATCCTGCTCGTCGCCCTCGAGCTCGGACTGCGCGCGTACGACGTCCTGACGGGCCGCATCCTCTCCGAGGACCTCGTCACCGCCTGGTACGCGAGCTCGACCGAGGGGCACCCCTTCCTCGAGTACACCTCGCGGCGGAACTTCCACGGGACGCTCGCCTTCCACGAGCCGGGCCGCGTCTTCGAGGTGCGGACGAACTCCCATGGGTTTCGCACGCGGGAGTTCTACCCGAAGCTGCCCGGGGGGTTCCGGGTGGTCGTCATGGGAGACTCGTGGATCTCGGGGTATAACGCGAACCAGCAGGAGACCGTGGCGGCGGTCCTGGAGCGGCTGCTGCGGGAGCGCGTCCGGGAGGAGATCGAGGTCTTCTCGCTCAGCGGGCCCTCCTACTCCACGGTCCGCTACGCGGTGCTGGCGCGGCTCTACCTCGACGTCCTCCAGCCGGATCTCGTCATCGTCGCGCCCGACCAGAGCGACTTCGAGGAGGACGTCGCGTACATCCGACACTACGTCACGGACGAGAGCGGCGCGCCCCTGGTCCTCAAGCGCGCCCGGGAGCTGGCCGAGCACGTCAGGTCGCAGCGGCGCGTCCTCATCGACGAGACCGGCCAGCTCCGGGTGGAGGAGCGGCCGAGCTGGCTGCTGCGCCTCCGGATGGGCAGCTCCCTGTTCAATGACGCCTTCGAGCTGGCGGGCCGGCTCGGGGGCTGGGTCGAGCGGGCCCGGGCGCCGCGCGGCGGGCCGGTGCGCCCCGAGGAGATCCGGCGCCCGGAGCTCCCCGGCGAGGACGTGCAGGCGCTCGTCCGGACGCTGCCGAGGCGGCTCCTCCACGACCTGATCCCCTACTCCCTGACGGTGGCCCGGGAGCGCTACCAGCCGACGTTCCGCGCCCTCCGCTACGTCAAGCGGGAGTGCGACCGGCGCGGGATCGCGCTCTCCCTCTCCTCGTACCCGTACCCCTGGATGGTGAGCGTGGGGGAGGCGGTCGCGTTCCAGCGCGCCCAGTTCGGAGCCATCTACGACCTCCGCCAGCACCGGGTCCACCCCCAGCTCATGGCGGAGTTCGCGCGCGCGCTGGGCGTGCCGCATCTGGACGCCTACCCCGTGTTCGAGCGGGAGGGCGACGGCAAGTACGGGAGCCACGACTCGCACTTCAACGCCGCGGGGCACGCGCGCTACGCGCGGTTCCTCTTCGAGTCCCTCGAGCCGGACGTGCGCCGGCTGGCGTGCCGGCAAGCGGGATGCAAGCCCGCGGCCGGCGCGGGCGCGCCGCGACCCCGGGCGGGCTGAAGCGCCGGGCCCGACTCTGCTAGACTGCGGCCGATGGATCTCGGGCTCCGGGGAAAGGCGGCCATCGTCACCGGCTCCAGCCGGGGGATCGGCCGGGCGATCGCGCTCGAGCTGGGGCGCGAGGGCTGCCGGGTCGCCCTCTGTGCCCGCGGGAAGGAGGCGCTCGTGGCCGCGGCGGCGGAGGTGCGCGCGCTGGGCGCGGAGGCGATCGCCGTCGTCGCCGACGTCACGACGGAAGCGGGCGCGGGGGACCTCGTGGAGGCGACCGAGGCCGCCTTCGGGCGGGTCGATGTCCTGGTGAACAACGTCGGGGGCTCGACCGGCGCGTCGTTCCAGGAGACGAGCCTCGAGGACTGGCAGCGGGCGATCGACCTGAACCTGCTGCCGACCGTGCGCCTCGCGCGGCTCGTCGTCCCGGGGATGCGCGCCCGGGGTGGGGGCGCGATCGTCAACATCGTCTCGATCTACGGGCGCGAGTGGGGCGGGGCCTACACCCGGCGCCCGACCTACATCGCCGCGAAGGCGGCCGAGATCGGGATGTCGAAGGCGCTCGCCCTCGAGCTGGCGCCGCTCGGGATCCGGGTCAACGCCGTGGCGCCGGGATCGATCGCCTTCCCGGGGGGCGGCTGGGAGCGCCGGCAGAGGGAGGACCCGGAGGGGATCGCCGCGTTCCTCAAGGCGGACCTGCCCCTCGGGCGCTTCGGGCGCGCGGAGGAGGTGGGGCGCGTGGTCGCCTTCCTCGCCTCCGACGCCGCGAGCCTGGTCGTCGGGGCCTGCCTCAACGTGGATGGCGGCCAGTCGCGTGCCTTGATCTGAGGAGCCGGTCGGATGCTCGAGGCCGCGGCGTACGTCGGCGCGCTGGCCGTCATCCTGGCGGTCTCCCACGGGCTCGCGCGGCTCCTGAGCCGGAGCGGGCTCCGGTGGGTCTGGACCCACTGGAACCTGGTCGGCGCCGTCCTGCTCGTGGCCGGGCTCGCCGGGCTCGGCGGCGCGTGGTTCTTCCTGGGGCTCACGAGCACCGCGGGGAGCGCGGTCGCCGGCGCGGGGATCCTCCTCGCGTCGGCGGGGTTCTGGATGCTCTGCTGGACGTGACGGCGGAAATCCACACTATCGCAACGCGCTGCCGCGAGAGGGACGGGGCGGCCCGCGGCGCCCCTCCCCCCCTGAGGCCGCCGGAGGGACGGGACGTCGCGAGGGCCGCAGGCCCGAGCCGTCTCGGCGATCTGGACGAAAGGGGGCGGGGGTGCGGGGGGACCCGATGACCGCACCGACGCGCGAGGAGCAGTTCCGGACACTCTTCGGCTACGCCGGCGGCTTCCAGGGGACGTGGGTCGCCGTGATCGGGCGGAAGGCCGGGCTCCTCCCGGCGATCCACGAAGCCGGCGCGATCACGCCCGAGGCGCTCGCCGCGCGGCTCGGCTACGCGCCGCGTTACGTCCTCGTCTGGTGCCGCGCCGCGTATGCCTACGAGCTCCTCGACCACGATCCCGCGACCGGCTTTCGCCTGGCGCCCCACATGGCGGAGCTGCTCCTGAACCCCCAGGACCCGCAGTACGTCGGCGGCCGGCTCGACCTGACCGTCGCCTTCGGCGAGGACTTCGCCGCCTTCCCCGCCCGGCTGCGCGATGGCGCCCGGTTCCCGCGGAAGGACCATGCGCCGGAGCTCGTCCGGGGGATCATGGAGAACACGAAGCCGGACTTCGCGATCATGACGGAGATCGTCCTGCCCCAGGCGCCGGGGGTGCTCGCGCGTCTGGCCGACGGGGGCGAGATCCTCGACGTCGGGTGCGGGGCGGCGCACGGGCTGGTCCACTTCGCCCGGCGGTTCCCGCGGGCGCGCGGGCTCGGCCTGGAGGTGGACCCGCCGATGCTGGAGCTCGCCGCCCGGAACCTCGCCGAGGCCGGGGTGGGGGACCGGGTGCGGGTCGAGGCGACGAGCGCGCTCGACCTGGATCACGCCGAGCGCTTCGACCTGGCCGTCCTGAACATCGCGCTCCACGAGACGGGGGAGCGGCCGGAGTGGGAGGCGGTCCTCGGGCGGGTCCGGCGGGCGCTCCGGCCGGGCGGGGCGGCGCTCGTCTCCGAGCTCCCGTACCCGGCCGCGATCGAGGAGTACCGCGCGCAGCCGGCGTACCGCTTGCTCGCGGGGATCCAGCACCACGAGGCCCTCGTGGGCTGCGGCATGATCACGGTCCCGGAGCTCCGGGAGCTGCTGGAGCGGGCCGGCTTCCGGAGCGTCCGGCGGGTGGACCAGCCGAACCCGACGCGTATCATGTATCTGGCGGAGACGTAGGCCCTCGGGGGGAGAGAGTCAGGAGGCGGCGATGGGACTCGCGAATCGGGTGGCGATCATCGGGACCGGCACGATCAAGTTCGGGGAGAACTTCCACCAGTCCTACACCGACATGGTCTACGAGGC
>CAYQDR010000114.1:0-16005 GCA_964416315.1 uncultured bacterium | reverse complement strand
AATCTACCTTCCGGTCCCTCAGATTCCATCATTTATTGTCTTACGAGCCCTAAGCCATCCGGTCACGCTCGGCAATACGGGCGGCTCGCAGCTGCCCTCTCCCCCAGCGGGGGAGAGGGGATCTTCCGATGGGGGAGATGGGATCTTCACCGCGGCTTCACCCACGTCTCGGACCAGGCGAGACACGCGCTCGAGCTCTGCCGGTCGCCGCGCAGCTCGGCCCAGGGGCTCCCCGCGGCGATCCGGCCGTTCAGGGCGACCTGGGCCGCGCGCGCCGGGAAGAACGTGCTGAAGACCCCGAGCGGGCGGTTGTTGAACCCCGGCGGCAGCGTCAGGACGAACGGCTCGATGAAGTCGTACCACGTCAGCGTGATCTCGGCGTCGGCCGCCCGGACGGTCTCGGTCGCCGACGACCGCGGGTCGCCCGCGCGCTCGAACGCCGCCCGGATCACGGGCAGCCCCGCATTCGCGAACGGCGCGTGGAGGAGCGCCTCGATCGTCGTCTGGAGCCACCGGGCGACGGCGACGTTGTCGCCGTAGATCCGCACCTGGCCGCCCGTGAGCTCGCCCTGCATGAACAGGGCGTGGCCGGGCCCGGCCGGGCACCAGAGGACGCGCCAGTGGCTCAGGCGGTCGGTCATCGTCTTGCCGCCGTCCGGGCTCAGGCGGATGAAGGAGTTCTCGCCGGTCATCAGCACGGCGTTCGAGTCGACGGGTGGGGTCATGCCTCGCTCCTTTCCGTGGGGGTGGTCCGGTCCACGGTGATCCGGCCGGTCTTCAGGACCCAGCGACGCGGCGGGAGTGTCCCGACCGCCTCCGCGACGCTGCGCGCTTCCAGCACGACCAGGTCGGCGGGCGCCCCGACCGCGATCGCGTGGTCCGCCCGCCCGAGGATCCGCGCCGGCGCCACGGTCAGCATGTCGAGCACCGCGGCCATCTCGGCCTCGGCGCCCATGTGCGCGGCCACGACGAGCAGGTAGGCGAGGAGCAGCGGGTCGGCGTTGCCGACCGGGGTGAAGGCGTTCTGGACGTTGTTCGTCGCGGCGGCGACCGTGACGCCCGCGGCGAGCAGGCGCTTGACCGGCGTGAGGCCCCGCCGGACGTTCCGCGCGTCGCGGCGGCCCATCAGGTAGAGGTCCGTGGCCGGCAGCGTGATGACCGCGATCCCCGCCTCACGGATCAATCCGATCAACCGCGCCTGCTCCGTCTCGTCGCACGCCGCCAGCTCGGTCAGGTGGCCGACGGCGACGCGCCCCTGCCACCCTTCGCGGATCGTCTTCTCGGCGACGTAGCGGATGTGGAGGTGCTCGGGCTCGTCGAAGAAGTCGAGGTGGAAGTCGGCGGCGGTCCCGAACTCGCGGGCCAGGGCGAAGACGATGTCGATCTGCGCCGGGCCGTCCGTGTCGTTGTACGGGCAGCCCCCGACCAGGTCGGCCCCGGACCGGAGGGCGTCGCGGAGCAGCCCCTCCGTCCCCCGCGCCTTGAGGATCCCCTCCTGCGCGAACGCACAGAGCTGGAGGTCGAGCCGGTCCCGGTACTCCTCGCGGAGCGGGAGCAATGCCTCCAGCCCCTTGAGCCCGACGATCGGATCGACCTCGACGTGGCTGCGCATGGCGGTCGTCCCGTGGGCGACCGCTAGATCCAGCACCGCGCGGGCCCGCGCGCGGATATCCTCGACGGTGAAGCGCCGCTTCGCCTCGCCGGTCACCCGGATCGCTTCGGCCAGCGTCCCCTCGCGACTCGGGGTCCGTTCGGCGAGGAGGGCCTTGTCGAGGTGGACGTGGGCGTCCACGAACCCGGGCACGACGAGGCGGCCCTGGACGGCGAGCACCCGGTCGGCGCGCCGGCCCGCGAGGTCGCCGACCTCCGCGACCCGGCCGGCGCGGACGCCGACGTCCGCGAGCCGTTCGCAGCCGGCGAGACGACAGCCGACGAGGAGGAGGTCGAAGGGCGGAGTCAGCGGCGGCGGCGGGTGGCCCGGCGGCGGGTGAAGCGCTTCTGGACCTCCAGGAGGCTCCCCTCCTGGTCCACGTCGGCCCGGCCGTAGCGGGAGAGCACCTGGAGGAGCTTCTGCCCGGTGGCCGGATCGAGCAGGCGCTTGAGCCTGAGGCGATCCACGCGGAGGATCGCGATCTCCGAGAGCGAGAGGACGCGGCAGCCTTCCTCGAGGTGGCCGCCGAAGGCCTTCCGGCGGTCGCACATCACCACGTGGGCGTGGACGTGGTAGTCGGCGACGACCCCGCTGATCGCCAGAATCTCCACGCCCGCGCGCGCGCGATTGTCGTAGAAGCGCGTGGGGGGGTAGGCGCGCGAGACGACGCCCGTCACGCGCGACCGGTCGAGCGAGCCGAAGCCGGTCAGGATCACGCCGTTCCGGATCCGCTCCCGGCGGCAGAGCGCGCGGAGCGACTCGAGGAGGAGCTCGCCCCGTTCCAGGCGCACGACCACGACCCCCCCGGCCCGCCCGCGCCGCCCGACGATCATGCGGTCGTCCCCCTCACCCTGCCCTCTCCCCCGAGGGGGGAGAGGGGATCTTCTTGAGCTCCTCGAGGATCTGGAAGGCGTAGCGGACCGACTTCACGGCCAGGCTCCCGCCCATGTAGAGCCCGATGTCGAGCGTCTCCGCGACCTCGGCGTCGGTCGCGCCCTGGTGGAGGACCTCCTCCACGCGGTGCTCGATTCATTCCCAGCAGTTGTTCGCGACCGCCAGCGCGAGCGCCGTCAACTCCTTGTGTTTCTTCGAGATGGCGCCGTCGGCGAAGACCTGCCGGCCGACGTCGGTCATCGCGCGGTAGACCTTCATCGGCGACGCGAGGATCAGGCCGTCGAGGTGCCGGCGGCGGGCCGTCCGCTCGGCGTGGCCGAGGTGAGGCGTGATGGGGTCCATGCGCGGCTCCTCTCCGGCCCGGCTAGGTGCTTGTCGGACCAACCGGGCGCTTCGCGTCAGCATGACCGCAACGCTTAAGGTGTTCCGCTCCGAGCGCGGGCTCTGCCCGCGCAACCCCTCCCGGGGGGGAGGCTCGGAAGGGGGGCGAAGCCCCCCTCCGAGGATTCAGTCCAGGATCGCGATGGCGCGGGCCGGGGCGCCGTCGCCCCCCTCGAGGCGGAGCGGCAGCGCGACGAAACGGACGCGCCGTCGCTCGATCCGGTCGAGGTTCGTCAGGTACTCGATCACCCCCACCCCCGCCGGGAAGAACGTGTGGTGGGTCACCCATTCCTCCGGCGCCACCGGCCGCCGCTCGCCGGTCACGACGTAGCGGATCGGGAAGTCGGGCGGGTAGTCGTAGCCGACCGCCTTGACCCCGCGGGCGACGAGCCAGCGGCAGGCCTCGGCGGTGGTGTACGGCGCCTCCGTCCAGAACTCGCGCGTTTCCCACGAGCGCTTCCGCGGCCAGTCGGTCCGGAGCAGCGCGATGTCTCCGGCCCGCACGTACGAGCCCCGCGCGGCGAGGTCCTCGGCCGTCACCCCGTGGTTCGGGCCGACGTGGCTGAGATCCACGATCGCGGCGTCGCCGACCCACGTCTCCAGCGGCATCGCGTCCACGGGCGTCCCGTCGCGGAGGAAGTGGCTGAAGCCGTCGCAGTGGGTGAAGCCGTGCGCGGGCATCTTCAGGCGGCTCGAGCGGAAGGGGTGCTGGGGATCGCCGAAGTCCGAGACGATCGTGACCTCGGTCTTCCAGCGGACGTGGGGGCGGATGGGGAGCGAGAGGTCGATGATCGTCACGACGCCCCGCCCCCTTCAGCCGGCCCTCTCCCCCACGGGGGAGAAGGGCGATCTCCGCCTCACGGCATGATCTCCCCGCCGTTCGGCCCCAGGGTCTGACCGCAGAAGTAGCGCGCCTCGTCCGACGCGAGGAACACGAACACCGGCGCGACGTCGTCCGGCCGCCCCAGGCGCTTGAGCGGCAGCGCCCCGGCGATCTCCCGCTTCCGGTCCTCGGGCAAGGGGTCGAACCCCGTGTCGATCAGACCCGGCGCCACCGCGTTGACCTGGATCGCCGGCGCCAGCTCCTGGGCGAGCGCCCGCGTGAAGGTGAGCACGCCCCCCTTGGCCGCCGAGTACGCGGTGTAGCGCGCGCGCCCGGTGTAGGCGAGCTGCGAGGCCATGTTGATGATCTTCCCGCTCCCGCGCGCCTGCATGTGCGGCACGACCTCGCGGCAGCAGAGGAAGGTGCCGCGGAGGTGGACCGCCATCATGCGGTCCCAGTCCTCCACGCTCGTCTCGGTGATCGCCTGGGCCTTCTGGATCCCCGCGTTGTTGACCAGGATGTCGATGCGCCCGAACGTGTCCAGGATCTGCTTGACGCCGCGCCGCACGTCGTCCTCGCGCGTGACGTCCACGCGGAGCGCCAGGGGGCGCCGCCCGATCAGCCGGACGTCCTCGAGGAGCTTGCCCGCGTCGGGCTCGCCCTCGATCCAGAAGATCGCGACGTCCGCGCCCTCTTCGGCGAACCCGAGCGCGACGGCCCGCCCGATCCCCGTGTTGCCGCCCGTCACCAGCGCGGTCTTCCCAGCCAGTCGCGCCATACGGCCTCCTGCTCGTCGTCGGCGACGCCACCCCGCGGGAGGTGGAGCGCGCGGGCGATGCCCGGCGCCTCCACCCGTGCGCTCAGGCTAGCGGCCGACCAGGACGGCCGTCAAGCCGGGTCCCCGCCAGCGCGCGCTCGCCGGCTACCGGAGCGCTGGGGAACGTGCTATGGTACGGAGCCCTCCTCGGTGCGGACCAGCTGCAGCGCGCGGCCTGGAACAGCCTCAAGGTGGCCGTGATGGCGACTGCGGCGTCCGTCGTCCTCGGGACGATGGGAGCGCTCGCAATCGGACGGAGCCGGGCGCGCTGGGCGCGCGTGCTGGACTCGCTCTTCATGTCGCCGCTCCTCCTGCCCGGACTCGCCTTCGGGTTCGCCGCGCTCATGTACGCGAGCCTTCTCGGCTTCGAGCTCTCGCTCGCGACCCTGACCGTCGGTCACATCGTGGTCTGCGTCCCGTTCGTGCTCCGCACGACCATCGCGAGCCTCGCCCAGCTCGACCCGGCGCTCCTCGACAGCTCGGCGAGCCTCGGCGCCGGGCCGTTCTTCACCTTCCGCCGGGTGACGCTGCCGGTGATCGGCCGCGGGATCGGGGCCGGCGCCTTCATCGCCTTCATGTCCTCGTTCGACAACATCCCGGTCTCGCTCTTCCTCTCGGACGCGCGCACGGAGGTGCTGCCCATCCACCTCTGGCAGATCATCGACACGCACCTCGACGTGCGGGCCGCTTCGGCCTCGGCGATCCTGATCGTGCTGACGCTCGTCCTGATGCTCGCCGCCGAGCGGCTGGCGGGGCTGTCGAAGCACCTCCGCTGACCCGAGCCGGCCACTCGGCCGGCGCCCGGGAACTTCCCCTTGACATTCACATCCTGAAATACTATTCAACATCCTGAAATCGGACCGGAGGCGACATGCGCGCACAGGAGACCGCGCGACCCCGGGCGCGCCGTCAGGGACGGCCGGCGCCGGCGGTGCCGATCCAGTCGCTCCAGCGGGGCCTGGGGATCCTCGAGACCGTGGCCCGGCGGGACGCCGGGATGGGCCTCGGGGAGGTCAGCCGGGAGGCCGGGCTGCACCCCAGCACGACCTCCCACCTCCTCCGGACGCTCGTGGCCCTCGGGTACCTCGTCCAGGACGAGGCGACGCGGCGCTACCGCGTCGGGCCCAGGGTGCTGCAGGTCGCCGCGGCGACGCTCGGCGAGGGCCACCTCTCGGAGACCGCCGGGCCCCTCCTGGCCGAGATGGCCCGCGCGACCGGGGAGACCTCCCACCTGGCCGTGTTCGAGCGGGGCGAGGTGGTCGTCGTCAACAAGATCGACGGCACCGGCCCCGTCCGGCTGCTGGAGCGGGTCGGGTACCCCCGACCGGCCCACTGCACCGCCATCGGGAAGGTGCTGCTCGCGCACCTCCCGCCGCACGACCTCGCGGCGTACCTCGCCCAGACCCGGCTCGAGGCCATGACCCCGAAGACCATCACCTCGCCCGCCCGGCTCGAGGCGGAGCTCGAGCGGGTGCGGACGCGCGGCCACGCGGTGGACGACGAGGAGTTCGCCCGGGGGATCCGGTGCGTCGCGGCGCCCGTCCGCAACTTCACCGGGAGGGTGGTGGCGGCCGTCGGCGTCTCGGGACCCATCTGGCGCCTGAGCCTGGCACGCGTCGCCCGCCTCACCGAGGTGGTGAGGGGGAGCGCGCGACGGCTCTCGGAGCAACTCGGCTATCGGCGCGGTCCCGGCCGGAACGCGGGCGACCGCGCGGAGCGGCCGAACCGGAACGGGCGATAGACGCCCCAGGAGGTCGCATGAGGAACGAGGCGGGCAGGCGGCCGAAGGCGAAACGCGGCAAGCCGAAGCCGAAGGTCATGCGGATGGAGGAGGGCTACTGGGAAGTGCCGCCGGGGCACTCCTCCCAGGCCCTCTCGAAGATGCTGATCCACCCCACCAACGCCGACACCCAGCACCTCGACTTCCGGATCTCGTGCTACCAGCCGCGGCACTACGCCGAGGTGCACGTCCACGCGGTGGCCGAGAACCTGTACTACGTCCTCCGCGGGAAGGGAATCGTGGAGCTGAACGGCGTCAAGCACCTGGTGGAGCCGCACACGATCGTCCACATCCCTCCCGGGGTGCGGCACGGGATCTTCAACACGGGCCTCGAGGATCTGGTCTTCCTCGTCGTCGCTTCGCCGCCCTACGACATGCCCGAGTTGAAGCGGACCGGCGGCCGGGAGGCGTAAGGGAGTCACGGTGGCCATGCGAAACGGTGGCGAGATCATCGTCGAGTACCTCGTGCGCGAGAAGGTGCCCTACGTGCTCGGCATCTGCGGGCACGGCAACGTCGGGCTGCTGGACGCGCTGTACGACCGGACGGACGCCATCAAGACGATCTCGACGCGCCACGAGCAGACGGCGGGGCACATGGCCGATGCCTACTTCCGCGTCGCCCACCGTCCGGTCGCGACGCTGACCTCCTGCGGGCCGGGATCGTGCAACATCCCGATCACGCTCGCGTGCGCGTTCATGGATTCGTCGGCCTTCCTGGCCATCACGGCCAACGTGCCGACGTCCCAGTTCAATCGGGCGCCCTTCCAGGAGACGTACCGCCACTACCAGGCGGACTTCCCGTCGGTGATCAAGCCCTACGTCAAGCGCAGCTGGCAGCCCACGCGCGTCGACATGCTCCCGACGGCGCTCCGCCAGGCCTTCGCCACCATGCTGGGCGGCCGCCCCGGGCCCGTGAACCTCGACGTGCCCTTCAACGTCTTCAAGGAGCCCGCGGACGGCGTGGCCGTCCCGGAACCGGGGGAGTGGCGACGCGGGATCAGCTCCCGCAGCGCCGGGGACCCCGAGGCGGTGCGGCAGGCCGTCGAGCTCCTGGCCCGGGCCCAGCGTCCCCTGATCTACGTGGGCCACGGCGTCGCGCTCTCCGAGGCGGGGGCGGAGCTGACGGCGCTCGCCCGCCGGCTCCGGGTGCCCGTGATCTACTCGCCGAACGGCTTCGGCACGCTCGACATGACCGACCCCTTGGCCGTCGGCTTCGTCGGGCGCAACGGGGCGTTCCCGGCCAACGAGGCGGCCCGGACGTGCGACGTCCTCCTCGCGCTCGGGGTCCGGTTCGACGACCGCTCCGCGAGCTCGTGGATCCCCGGCTACTCGTTCAACATCCCGCCGACGAAGCTCATCCACGCGGACATCGACCCGCTCGAGATCGGGCGCAACTTCCCGGTGCACCTCGGGCTCGTCGCGGACGCTCGCACGCTCCTCCGGCAGATGCTCGCGGCGCTGGACGCCGTACCCGCCGACCCGGCCGGGCGCGAGGCCTGGCTCGCCGACATCGCGAAGTGGCGGCGGGAGTGGGAGGAGTTCGTCGCGCCGGGGTTCGCCAGCGAGGCCGAGCCCCTCCACCCCCAGCGGGTCGTCCGGGCGCTCCGGGAGGTGGTGCCGGACGACGGGATCATCCTGGCGGACTCCGGCGTCCACCACAACTGGATCGTCCAGTTCTGGCGGGCGCGGCGACCCCAGACCGTCCTGAACACCTGGGGGTTCTCGGCGATGGGCTTCGGGGTGTGCGGGGTCCTCGGGGCCAAGCTCGCCGCCCCCGACCGCCCGTGCGTGGCGGTCTGCGGCGACGGTGGGTTCATGATGCGGCCCGACGTCCTGTGCACGGCCGTCGAGTACGACATTCCCGCCGTCTGGCTCATCTGGAACAATTACGCCTACGGCGCGATCCGCGACATCCAGACCGGCCTCCTCGCCAAACGCGAGATCGCCACGAGCTTCGTGCGGGAGGCGACGGGGCAGCTCTACAATCCGGACTTCGTGGCCCTCGCCCGCGCGTGCGGCGTGGACGGGATCCGCGTCGAGCGCCCGGGCGACCTCGCCGGGGCGCTCGAGCACGCGATCCGGGCGGCGCGGCCCTTCGTCCTCGACGTGCACGTGGACCGCGACGTGAAGCCCCCGGGCGTGGGCACGTGGCAGCTCCCGCCCCTGCCCTACCCGGAGCCCGGATTCGGCCGGCGGCGGCTCCCGGGCGACCGAGCCTGAGGCCCGGTGTGAGCACGGTCCTGGTCACCGGCGGGGCGGGCTTCCTCGGGGCGGCGGTGGTGCGCCGGCTCGCGGAGCGCGGCGACCGCGTCGTCGCCCTCGACAACTTCCAGGCGGGCGCGCCGCGCAACCTCGAGGGGCTCGGCGGGAATGTCCGGTTGGTCACCGCCGACGTCACCGATCTGAGCGCCCTGCTCCAGGTGGTGCGGACGGAGCGGGTCGAACGGGTCGTCCACGCGGCCGCGATCGTGAGCGTGGTCTCGGCCCTGGCCGCGCCGAGTCACCTCACCCGCGTGAACGTGGAGGGGACGCTGAACGTCCTCGAGGCGATGCGGCTCTTCGACATCGGGCGGACGGTCCACATCTCCTCGGAGGAAACGTACGGAGCGTTCCGCTACGAGCCGGCCGACGAGGAGCACCCGCTGGCCCCGCTGAACCCCTACGGGATCTCCAAGGTCGCCTCGGAGCAGCTCGGCCGCTTCTACCGGACGGCGTACAAGACCGACTTCGTCAGCATCCGCACGTCGTGGGTCTACGGACCCGCGTTCCCGCGCCAGCGGATCCCCCGCACGCTGATCGAGGCGGCCCTGGCGGGCCGCCCGCTCCGCCTCCCGGCGGGCGGGGACGCCCGGATCGACCACACCTACCTCGACGACTGCGTGGACGGCATCCTCCTCGCGCTGGACCACCCCGCGCACCCCTTCGACGTCTACAACGTCGCCAGCGGCGAGGCGCGCTCGACCGCCGAGCTGGTCGCCCTCGTCCGGGAGCTGATCCCCGGCGCCGACCTCTCGGTGGGCGCCGGGCCGCACTGGTACAACGAGGAGCTCCAGGCCCCGCCCAAGGGGGCGCTGGACGTGACGCGCGCGCGGCAGGCGCTCGGCTTCGAGCCCAAGTACGACCTCCGCCGCGGCCTCGCAGCGTACATCGAGTGGTACCGGCGGGGGTGCCCGGCCTGGGGGCTGTGAGCGGGGCGCGGCGCGCCGTCGGCGGGAAGGAGGCCCGGGGGTGAGCGTGCTCGTGACCGGAGCGATGGGACACGTGGGGTACATGACCGCCCTGGCCTGCGCCGAGGCCGGGCTCGAGGTGGTGGGCCACTACCACGCGAGCTACGATCCCGACCTCGCCCGCGCCGCCGCCCCCCGCGTCACCTGGGTCAAGGGCGACGTCACCGACTTCCCGCACCTGCTCGAGCTCGCCGACCGCCACCGTATCGAGGGGGTGATCCACAGCGCTGCCCTGCCGAACAACGACCTCTGCCGGCCGGTCCCCGTGTACGCCGGGCGCGTCAACGTCTGGAGCACCCAGGCCCTGCTGGAGCTGGCGCGCCTGAAGGGACTACGCCGACTGGCTCCAGGCGCGGCTCACGCGATGAGGGGAGCGGCGCGGATGAGACATCCTGTGTCAACCTCCAGGCGGGCATGGGCCGTGCCGCCCGCCGTTGGGGGGCCGTGCCGCCCCTCCCCCCGAAGGGTGGGAGGGGACGGGGGTGCGGGGGGTCTCGGATGACCGGCTTCCCCTCCAGCGCGGCCCCGGCCGAGCGGCTCGGGGGATCCGGATGGAACCTGGCGCGCGCCGCCGCCGCCACGCCCGGCGCGGCCTACCTCCTCGTGGGCCTGGGCGCGCTCCTGAGCGTCTGGACCCCCGGCTTCCTGACGCTGACCAATCTCACCCACGTCGGGCTCCAGGCGGCCGTGCTCACCATCGTGGCGCTGGGGATGACCCTGATCATCCTCACCGAAGGGATCGACCTCAGCCTGGGCTCCGTGCTCGGGCTGGCGGGGGTCGTGATGGGGCTCCTGGTGGTGGGGGGCTGGCCGCTCCCGGTGGGGATCGCGGCGGCGCTCGGCGTCGGTGCGGGGTTCGGACTGGTGAACGGCCTCCTCGTCGCCTACGCGGAGCTTCCGCCCTTCGTCGTGACCCTGGGGACGTTCGGCATGGCCCAGAGCCTCGCGATGGTCCTGACGCACGGGGACTCGGTGACGGGCCTGCGTGCGAGCGTGCGCTGGTTCAACGAGGGGATCGTCCTCGGGGTCCCCGTCCCGATCTGGGCCACGGCCGCGCTCTTCGCCCTGACGTACGTCCTCCTCTACCAGACCCGCTTCGGCCGCTACGTGTTCGCCATCGGCGGGAACCGGCGGGCCGCGCTGCTCGCGGGGATCCGAGTCCGGTCCTACCAGACCGGCGTCTACGTCTACGGCGGGCTCCTCGCCGCGGTGGCGGCCTTCATCATGACCGCCCGCATGAACGCCGCCCATCCGACCATCGCCGTCGGCCTCGAGTTCGACGCGATCGCGGCGGTGGTCCTGGGGGGCACCTCCTTCGAGCGCGGGCGCGGGGGGCTGGTCGGGACGGTCGTGGGCGCGCTGGCGGTCGGGGTGCTGCGGAACGGCCTGAACCTCGTCGGGCTGGGCACGGAGTGGCAGGTCGCCGTCGTGGGGATCGTGATCATCGGCGCGATCGTGCTCGACGCGCTGCGGGGGCTCACGTGAGCCGGGGCCTGGCGCGCCCGGAGGACTTCCCGCGGGTCGCCCGCGCGACGCCGGGCGTGACGCCCGCGGGCGCCGCGTGGGCGCGCGTGGCGCTGTCCCGGCGGTTCTTCGTCCTGACGTCCCGCGTCGCCGGCCTCCTCCTGTTGGCCGTGCTGCTCAGCCTCGCGAGCCCCCACTTCGCCACCTGGCAGAACCTGATCAACGTCCTGCGCCAGGCCTCCATCCAGTTCCTGCTCTCCGCGGGCCTGACGCTGTGCGTGCTCACCGGTGGCATCGACCTCTCGGTCGGCGCCGTGCTCGGCCTCTCGGCGTGCCTCGGGGCTGCGCTCCTCGCCCAGGGCCACGTCGCCGCGGGCATCCTCGCGGCGCTCCTGGTGGGGACGGCCTGCGGCCTCGCGAACGGGACCGTCGTGGCGTATCTTCGGCTCCCGGCCTTCATCGCCACCTACGGCACGCTCTGGATCGCGCACGGGCTCGCCTATGTCTTCATGCAGGGGGAGGTGATCCACGGCTTTCCGCCGGCGTTCCGGTTCATCGGGGCCGGCTTCGTCGGCCCCGTTCCCGTGCCCATTCTCGTGATGCTCGCGGTCCTGGGAGGCCTCCACGTGCTGCTCCACCGGACGCCCCTCGGCCGGGCCATCTACGCCATCGGCGGCAACGCGACGGCGGCGCGGCTCTCGGGGATGCCGGTGCAGCGGCGGCTCGTCGCCGTGTACGCGCTGAGCGGGCTCCTCGCGGGGTTCGCCGGGCTCGTCGTGATCGCCCGGGTCAACGCCGCCGACGCCGGCACGGGCGAGGACCTCCTGCTGGGCTCCATCGCGGCCGTCGTCCTGGGCGGCACCTCCCTCTTCGGCGGCTACGGCGGGGTCGCCGGGACCGCCGTCGGGGCGATCATCCTGGCGCTGGTCGTCAACGGCATGAACCTGCTCGACATCCAGACGTTCTGGCAGCCGTTCGTCGTGGGGTCGATCGTCATCGTCACCGTGCTGGCCGACCAGCTCGCGAGCGCGGGAGCGGGCCGCAGCACGTAACCACGAAGAGGGGAGGAGCGCAGATGCGACGAGGAACGAGGGGGCTCGGGATCCTGGCGGCGGTCGCGGTCGCCGTGGGGCTTGTCGCCGTACCGCTGGACCGCGCGGAGGCGCAGAAGAAGGCGAAGATCGTCGTCTTCACCAAGAACGTGACCAACCCGTTCTGGAAGGCCGTGCGCGTGGGCGCCGACAAGGCCGGGAAGGCCCTCGGCGTCGAGATCGAGCACGCGGCCCCGACCAAGCCGGACAACATCGAGGAGCAGACGCGGCTGATCGAGGACTGGATCGTCAAGAAGCCGGACGCGTTCGTCTTCGTGCCGGTCGACTACAAGGCGCTCGTGCCCAGCGTCGAGAAGGTCAACAAGGCGGGCGTGCCGATCGTCATCTTCAGCAACCGGATGACCGGCGTGGACTACGTGACGTACGTCGGCTCCGATGACGAGACGATCGGCTACGAGATCTCCAAGTACCTCTTCAAGGCGATGGGGAACCGGGGGAAGATGATCCACATCGACGGCGTGCCCGCCGCGATCACCGCTCAGAACCGGAAGAAGGGGTTCGAGCGGGCGCTCAGGGAGACGCCGGGGGTCGAGCTCCTCGTCTCGCAGCCCGGCAACTACCGCCGGCTGCCCGCCGTCCAGGTCTTCGAGAACCTGATGCAGCGCTTCCCCGTGATCGACGGCGTCTTCAGCGCCAACGACGACATGGCCGTCGGGGTCGTGGAGGCCCTCGAGGCGGCCGGGCGGGGCGGCAAGACGCGCGTGGTCGGGATCGACGCGATCCCGGACGCCGTGCAGGCGATCCTGAAGGGGCGGCTCCTGGCAAGCGCGGACTACAGCGGCCACGACCAGGGCTATCTGGCCGTCACGGCCGCCGTGAAGTACCTCCGGGGGGAGAAGATCCCGGGGGAGATCGCGCTCCCCGTGGTCGTCGTGGACAAGTCGAACGCCCAGGCGTGGGCCGTCCCCGTGGAGGACAAGCCGGCCCCCGACTGGAACAGGGTGATCGCGGCGCAGAAGTGAGTCGCGCGGCGTCCGACGCGGGTGGCCCGGCACGGGCCACCCGCGCGGCCGCGCCCGGCGGCGAGGGGCGGGCCATGACCGAGTCCACCAGCCCGATCGTCGAGATGCAGGAGATCTGCAAGCGCTTCGGCGGGGTCCAGGCGCTCGACCACGCCGGGCTCGCGCTCCGCACGGGCGAAGTCCACGCCCTGGTCGGCGACAACGCGGCCGGGAAATCCACGCTCATCAAGATCCTCGCGGGCGCCGTGCCCATGGACCGGGGGAGCATCCTCTTCGAGGGGCGCCCGGTGGAGATCCGGGAGCCGCGGGACGCCAAGGCCCTCGGCATCGAGACCGTCTACCAGGACCTGGCGCTCGCCGACAACCTCGACGTCCCGGCCAACATCTTCCTCGGGCGCGAGCTCCGCCGCCGCGGCCCCCGGCGCTTCTTCCTCGACCTCCGGCGGATGGAGGCCGAGGCGCGGGCGCTCCTCGACCGGCTCCGCATCCGGATCCCCGACGTGCGGCAGCGGGTCCAGAGCCTCTCCGGGGGCCAGCGGCAGTCCGTCGCCATCGCCCGGTGCATGTGCTTCAACGCCCGGGTGGTGATCCTCGACGAGCCGACGGCCGCGCTCGGCGTCGCGGAGACGGCGAAGGTCCACGAGCTCGTGCGCGACCTGCGAGGCCACGGGCTCGCCGTGCTCATGATCAGCCACAACCTGAACCACGTCTTCGGGGTTTCCGACCGGATCACGGTCATGAAGGCGGGGCGGACCGTCGGCTCCCGGGTCGTCGCCGAAACCACGCAGGAGGAGGTCCTGCGGCTCATCCTGCAGGGCGGCGGGAACGGGGACGGGGAGCCGCGGCCGGCCTGACTCCACCCCTGCGCGCCGTGCCCGAGCGCCCCCGTCCCGCGCCGGCCTTTCCGCGCCTCTTCGCCCCGGGCCGGATCGGCCGGCTCGACCTCCCGAACCGGATCCTCATGGCCCCGATGGAGAAGAACCTCGCCACAGCGGGGGGGGCGGTCACCCAGCGGTACATCGACTACTGCGAGGCGCGCGCTGCGGGCGGCGCGGCGCTGATTCTCCTCGAGTCGATGTACGTCGATCCCCTCGGGAGGAACCACGTCTACCAGCTCGGCCTCCACGACGACGCGCTCGTCCCCGGCTACCGCCGGCTCCTGGAGGCCTGCCACCGCCACGGTGCCCGGGTCGGGGCGGAGCTCCAGTTCGCCGGCCGCGAGACCTCGTCCGCCGTCACGGGCGCCCAGCCGGTCGCGCCGTCGGCGGTGCCGTGCGCCGTTCTGGCCGGCGGCGAGACCCCCCGCCCCCTCACCGCGCCGGAGATCCGGGGGCTCGTGCGACGCTTCGCCGAGGCCGCCGCCCGCGCCACGGCGGCCGGCTTCGACCTTGTCGAGCTCCACGGCGCCCACGGCTATCTCCTCGGCCAGTTCCTCTCGCCGTACGCGAACCGGCGCGACGACGAGTACGGGGGCGACGCAGAGCGGCGCCTGCGCTTCCCGCTCGAGGTGATCGCCGCCGTGCGGGACGCGATCGGCCCCGGGATTCCGCTGGCCTACCGGCTCTCCGGTGACGAGCACGTCCCGGGCGGCCTCGGCCTCGAGGACGTCTGCGGCATCGCCCCCCGCCTCGAGGCGGCCGGCGTGGACCTCCTGGACGTCTCGGCCGGGATCTACGAGTCGGCGATCTGGATCGTCCAGCCGATGGAAATGCCGCCGGGGTGTCTCACCCCCCTCAGCCGCGCCATCCGCCGGCGCGTCGGAATCCCCGTCAGCGTTGCGGGGCGCATCAACGGCCCCGACGTCGCCGAGGCGATCCTGGAGCGTGGCGAGGCCGACTTCGTGACCATCGGGCGCGCCCTGCACGCCGACCCGGACATGCCGCGGAAGAGCCGCGAGAGCCGCCTCGACGAGCTCTGCGTCTGCATCGGGTGCCTCACGTGCAGCGACCTGCTCGGCCAGAACGTGCCGGTGCTGTGCCTCGCGAACACGCGGACGGGGCGGGAGCGCGAGTACGCCGTCCGGCCGACGGCGCGACCGCAGCGGATCGTCGTGGTCGGCGCGGGTCCCGGCGGCCTGGAGGCGGCGCGCGTCCTCGCCCAGCGCGGCCACCGGGTCACGGTGTTGGAGCGGGGGGCCGAGCCGGGGGGCCAGCTCCTCCTGGCCCGCGCGGTGCCGGGGCGCGCCGAGCTCGCCGGGCTCGTGCCGTACCTCGCGGGGGCGCTCCGCCGAGCGGGGGGCGAGCTGCGGCTCGGCGTCGAGGCCACGCCCGAGCTGATCCGGCGCGAGGCCCCCGACGCGGTGATCCTGGCGACGGGCGCCCGACCCGGGCTCCCCCCGATCCCCGGGATCGAGGCGAGCGCCGCGGTCGACCCGTTCACCGTGCTCGGCCGGGCGGCGGGCGGGGTCCGGCGGGCGCTCGTGATCGGCGGCGGCGTGCTCGGCGTCGGCGTCGCCCACGTGCTGGCCGAGCGGGGCGTCGAGGTCGTCATCACCGAGCCCGGAAGCGACCTCGCGGCAGAACTCGGGCTCCGCCCCCGGTGGCAGTACGTCGCGGGGCTGCGGGCGCGCCCGAACGTCACCGTGCATCTGTCCGCGACCGTCGAGGCGCTCGTCGGGGATCGCGCCGTGCTGCGCCACCGCGGCCAGGCCTTCGAGCTCGCCGGCCTCGACCTCGTCGTCCCGACCCGCCCGCTCCTCCCAGTCTCCGACCTCGGCGACGTCCTCAAGGCCTCGGGAGCCCCGGCGGTCTTCGAGGTGGGTGACTGCGTCCAGCCGCGCACCGCCTTCGAGGCGATGCAGGAGGGGGCGGCGATCGGGCACCGCCTGTGACCAGCGCCACGGCTCCCGCGGGAGCCGCTCAGGCGCCGCGGAAGAGGGAGTAGCCCCAGGGGGA
>CAYQDR010000113.1:0-16066 GCA_964416315.1 uncultured bacterium | reverse complement strand
ACTTCTTCGACGCGATGATGGACCTCGGCGTCGAGGGGATGATGCTGTCGCCCGGGTACAGCTACTCGAAGGCGCCGGACCAGGAGCACTTCCTCGGGCGCCAGAAGACCACCGCGCTCTTCTCCCGGATCCTCTCGCGCCCGAAGCGACGCTGGCGGTTCAACCAGTCACCCCTGTTCCTCCAGTTCCTGATGGGCAAGCGCGACTACGAGTGCACGCCGTGGGGCAACCCGACGTTCAACGTCTTCGGGTGGCAGCGGCCGTGCTACCTCCTGCAGGACGGGTACGCCGGAAGCTTCCAGGACCTGATGGAGGGCACCCGCTGGGAGGGCTATGGCCGGAGGAGCGGGAACCCGCGGTGCCGGGATTGCATGGTCCACTGCGGCTTCGAGGCGACGGCCGTTCACGAGACCTTCTCGAGCCTCAGGGGATTCCGCGACACGGTGATCGCGACCGTGACCGGCCGCCCGTGACCGCCGGGTCGAGACCCGAGCGGATCAAGGACGCAGGCCCGACGGGCGCCGAGGCGTATGCCGCATACGTTGAGGCGCCCGGAGGGCCCGACCGGAGGGACGGGGCGCCCGCGAGGCCGCAGGCCGAGCGCGTCCCGGCGAGATGGACGACGCAGAGATGCGACGGGGATCGGCCCGGCGAGCCGGAGTCGCTCGAGGGCTGGATGCCCGAGATCGGGCCGGACCTGCCGCTCTCGCGGGTCGTGGATCTCGCGTTCGACTATCGCGGGAACACGACCGTCGTGAAGGTGGACGGGACCGAGATCGACGGCTACGTGTTCAACCGGGACGCCGACGCGCCGGAGCCGTTCATCCAGATGTTCGGCGCGGATGGCGCCGGCCCCATCACGATCCGCTACCGGGAGATCCGCACCATCCGCTTCACCGGCAAGGACACCGCCGCGGGCAACTCGTACGCTGCCTGGCTCGAGCGCCAGGACCGGGAGAAGGGCGCGCGAGCGGGACGGCACGATGCCGGGTCCGTCGGCTGACGCCGCGGTTCACGCGCGAAGCACCGCCGTCGACCAGGGGCCCCTGCTGGTCCTCGTCGCAGTCGAGTTCGAGGTCAGGGGGCTGGCCCGGCGGCTCGGGAGGTCCGGGGAGGGCCCCGGGCATCTCCTCCGCGCGGTCGGCCTGGGCGCGGCGGCGCTCGCCGGCCTCGAGGGCACGCTCGACGGTCTGAGGCCGCGCGCCGTCCTCGTCACCGGGCTCGCCGGCGGCTGCGCCCCCGACATCGCGCCCGGCGACCTGGTGCTCGGGGAGGTGGTGGGCCCCGCCCCGGGCGGCGCGTGGCTCCGTCCCGACGCGACGCTCGCGGACCGTGCGCTCGCCGCGCTCCGCGCCGCCGGACTGCCGCATCGGGTCGGACCCCTGCTGACGGTGCCCGCGCCGCTGGCGACCCCGGCCGAGAAGGCGGCGGCGTGGGACACCCACGGCGCCGTGGCGGCGGACATGGAGAGTGCTCGCGTCCTCCACTGGGCGGCGCGGGCGGGGTTCCCGGCGCTCGCCGTGCGGGCGGTGGCGGACGGGCCCGCCGACCTCCTCCCCATCGGGGTCACGCGCGCCGTCGGCCCCGCGGGTCGGGTGCACCCCGCCACCGTGGCCGCCTGGCTGGCGCGCCCGGCGCTCCTCCGCGCCGGGTGGCGCGTCTGGCGACGGTCGGAGCTCGCGCTGGATCGACTGGCGCGCTTCCTGGCCGCGCTCGCCCCTCCCACCCCCGTCCGGCCCTGAGGCGCGTCGGCCGGATCCTCTTCGCGCTCGTGCCCTGGCTGCCGGTGGCGGCGGCCGGGGAGTGGTCGTTCATCCCGCTGCCCGCGTTCGACACGGACCCGAACTCCGGCGAGACGTACGGCCTCCTGCCGGCCGTGCTCTTCCGCGACGACTCCGACCGGGTGCGGAGCATCCTCGCGCCGTCGGTGACGTACAACGAGATCCGTGGGATCACGGGTACCTTCCGTTACTTCTCGTACCCGAGCGCCGACGAGCGCATGGATGTGGTCGCGGGCTACTCGGAGACGATCGAGCGCGAGCTGAACCTGCACTACCGGAACTTCGGCCTCTTCGACGGCCGCTTCCATGCGGATCTCCAGTTCCTCCACGACCGCGACGCCTCGATCCGCTTCTTCGGCCTCGGCCCCGAATCGAAGGCCGAGAACGAGACCAACATGACACTCGAGGTGACGGGGTTCTACGCCATCTTCGGGGTGAACCTCACGCCGACGGCGCGATTGTCCCTCGGCGAGACGATCCAGCGGTTCGAAGTCCGGCGAGGCGGCGTGCCGAACCTACCGTTCACGCGCGACCGGTTCCCGGGCACCCCGGGGATCGATGGCGCCACGGTGCACGCGCAGCGCATCACGATCGCCTACGACAGCCGCGACTCGACGATCACGCCGAAGCGCGGGGCCTACCTGTCCGTGTTCTCGGAGGCCTCGACGGAGCTCCTGGGGAGCCACAGCGACTACATCAAGTCGGGGGTGGAAGCGATCTACCTGCGCTCGCTCGTAGACCACTGGGCCGTGTTCGTCGTGCGGGGGCTCCTGGAGGGGCTCTCCGGCGATTCCGACACGCCCTTCCAGGTGCGGCCCTCCCTCGGCGGGGAGGCGACCCTGCGCGGGTTCGGGGACAACCGCTTCTACGGCGACGCCCGCGTGCTGCTCAACGTGGAGACGCGCTTCCAGGTGTTGACGATGCGGCTGTTCGGCGTGATCGCCGAGTTCGAGCTCGCGCCGTTCGTCGACGTCGGCAAGGTCTTCAACACGACGCGCGATTTCACCGAACGGGGATTCGAGGTCACCCCCGGGATCGGGCTCCGCGGGCTGACGCCGCCGAGCGTCGTCGGGCACATCGAGATCGGCGTGAGCCGCGAGGGGCCGGCGATTTTCGTCGGCCTCGACTATCCCTTCTGACGCCGTGCCGATCCCCGTCGCATCTCTGCGTCCTCGGTCGTCGGCGCCCCTCAACGTACGGGGAGTACGCCTCGGGGCGCCTCCTCCCTGCGTCCTTGATCTGCTCGGGTCTCGGCCCGGCACGGCGGGCGTGAGGCCTCGCCGGTGACGGTGCTGGTGACTGGCGGGACGGGCTTCATCGGGGCGAATCTCGTCCGCGAGCTGCTCGCCCGCGGCGCCGCGGTCCGCATCCTCGTCCGGCCCACGAGCGACCGGCGCGCCCTCACCGGACTACCGGTGGAGATCGCGGCGGGCGACCTGCGCGACCCCGCCTCGCTCGCGCCGGCGCTGCGGGGCGTCAGCGTCCTCTACCACGTCGCCGCCGACTACCGGCTCTGGGCCCCCGACCCCGCGGAGCTCTACCGCGTCAACGTGGACGGCACACGGGCCCTCCTCGCGGCGGCCGAGGCCGCCGGGGTCTCCCGCGTCGTCTACACCTCGAGCGTCGGGACCCTCGGGCTCCCCGTCGGCGGCCGGTCGGGGACGGAGACGACGCCGGTGCGCCTCGAGGACATGGTGGGCGATTACAAGCGCTCCAAGTTCCTCGCGGAGCGGGAGGCCGAGGCGGCGGCGGCCCGCGGGCTCCCCGTCGTCATCGTCAACCCCTCGGCCCCGGTGGGGCCGTGGGATTGGAAGCCCACGCCCACCGGCAAGATGCTGGTGGACTACCTCCGGGGGCGTATGTTCGCCTACGTCGACACGGGGCTGAACGTCGTCCACGTGCGCGACGTCGCGCGGGGCCACATCGCGGCCGCCGAACGGGGTCGCGTGGGCGAGCGCTACATCCTCGGACACGCCGAGGGGAACCTCGGGCTCCGGGAGATCTTCGAGCGGCTCGCGCCGTACACGGGCATCCCGGCCCCGCGGCGCCGCATCCCCTACGCGGCGGCGCTCGCGATGGCGACCGTGTTCGAGGGGGTCTCGCGGCTCACGGGGCGGGAGCCGCTCGCCTCGCGGACCGCGGTGCGCATGGCCGCGAAGCGGATGTTCTTCGACCCGTCGAAGGCGATCCGCGAGGTCGGGCTCCCCCAGACGCCCGTGGACACGGCCCTGCGGGACGCCGTGGAGTGGTTCTGGGCCCACGGGTACGCCCCCCGACCTCGGGCGCGTCGCCCGGAGGTGCTTCCGACTCCTGTATAATGGCATGCGCCTTCTGGCCCCGGTCGGGTGTCGATCGGGCTGGATGCCTTGAAGACGCGAGTGAGCTAGGGAACGGAGAGTCCCGGGGGGCGGAGCCCCCTTCCGAGGCAGATGAACGCAGCCGAACTCGTCGCCACCCTCACCCGTCGCAGCGGGTCGAACTTCTACTACTCGTTCCTGTTCCTCCCCCGCCGCCAGCGCGAGGCGATGTACGCGTTCTACGCCTTCTGCCGAACCGTGGACGACGCCGTCGACCAGGGTGCGGGCTCGCCGGCCGACCAGCGCCGGATCCTCCAGGAGTGGCGGGCCGAGCTCCGCCGCGCGTACGCCGGGGACGCGACGCATCCCATCGGCATCCGGCTCACCGAGACCGTGCGGGTCTACCCCATCCCCCGGGAGCACCTCGAGGCGATCCTCGACGGCGTCGAGATGGACATCGACAAGCGGCGGTACGCGAGCTTCGAGGAGCTCTTCGAGTACTGCTACCGGGTCGCCGGGGCAGTCGGCCTGGGGTGCATCGAGATCTTCGGGTACACGGATCCGCGCGCGCGGGACTACGCGGTACACCTCGGGGTGGCGCTCCAGCTCACCAACATCCTCCGCGACCTGCGGACGGACGCCGAACGGGGGCGCATCTACCTCCCGCTGGACGAGCTGCGCCGATTCGGCTACTCGGAGGACGACCTCCTGCACGGCCGGTACACGCGCCCCTACCTCGAGCTGATGCGTTTCCAGGCGGACCGGACGCACGCGTACTACCGCGCGGCCCACGCCGCGCTCCCGCGGGCCGACCGCCGGCGGCTCGTCGCCGCGGAGATCATGGGAGTCATCTACCACGCCCTCCTGCGCGCGATCGAGGCGCGACGGTTCCGCGTCTTCGAGGAGCGCGTGCGCCTGTCGGCCCCGCGCAAGCTCGCGCTGGCGCTGGGCGTGTATCTTCGCGCCCACCTCGCGCCCTGAGCGGGCGCCGCGCGCGGGCCCCCGCGGTTTCCTCCCGATGAAGGCAGCGGTTCACACGGCGCCCGGCGTGATCCGGCTCGAGGAGCGGCCCGTCCCCGCGATCGGTCGCGGCGAGCTGCTCGTCCGCGTCCGGGGCTGCGGACTCTGCGGCTCGGATCTCGCGAAGCTGCGCGCGGCGGGCCGGCCGCCCGGCGTGCTCGGCCACGAGGTGGTCGGGGACGTCGCCGAGGCGGGGGCGGGTGTCACCGCGTTCCGCGCCGGCGACCGCGTCGTCGTGGCGCACCACGTGCCGTGCCTGGCGTGCCACTACTGCCGGCGCGGCAGCACCTCGGCGTGCCGCGCCTTCCGGGAGTCCAACCTCGACCCGGGCGGCTTCGCCGAGTA
Source organism: uncultured bacterium (assembly GCA_964416315.1). Lineage (GTDB taxonomy): Bacteria > Methylomirabilota > Methylomirabilia > Rokubacteriales > DASRDR01 > CAYQDR01. The sequence continues at coordinate 10,623 of CAYQDR010000113.1, read as the reverse complement.
CGTCCGGGTCCCGCCGGAGAACGTGCGGCACGCGACGTTTCGCGTGCCGGCGGGCGTGCCCGACGCGGGCGCGGCCTTCACGGAGCCACTCGCCTGCTGTCTCCGGGCGATCCGGCGCAGCGGCGTCGGGCCGGACGACACCGTGCTCGTCGTGGGCGCGGGCGCCATCGGCGGACTGCTCGTCCAGCTCGCGACGCGGGCCGGGGCCCGGGTGGTCGCCACGGACCTGCTGGGTCCGCGGCGGGCGCTGGCCCGCGCGCTCGGCGCGGACGCGGCGGTCGAGCCGGAGCGGGCGCGGGAGGCGCTCGACCGTCTCAGCGACGGTCGTGGCGCGGACTGCGCGATCCTCACCGTGGGCGCGCCACCGGTGGTGCGGCAGGCCTTTGGCTGGGTGCGCGACGGCGGGGCGGTGCATCTCTTCGTCGGCGAGGGTGAGGGCTCGCTGCCCGTCGGCGAGCTCTACCATCGCGAGCTGACTCTCACCGCCACCTACTCGTCGTCGCCGGCCGACCTCGCGGAGGCGTTCGAGCTGGTGTCGACGGGCGCCATCCGGGTCGCCGAGCTGTGCTCCCATCGGCTGCCACTCGAGCGACTCGAGGACGCCGTGCGGCTCGCGGAGCGCCACGAGGCGCTGAAGGTGTACGTGGAGGTGTCGGGGTGAGAGCGCAGGTCTTCCACGGCCCCGGCGACCTCCGGTTCGAGGAGGTGCCCGTCCCCGAGCCTGGGCCGGGCGAGGTGCTGCTGCGCGTCGAGGCCGCGCTCACCTGCGGGACCGACGTCAAGACGCTCCGCCGCGGCCACCCCGTCATGATCCCGAAGATCCCCACGGTCTTCGGCCACGAGCTGGCCGGGACGGTCGTCGCCGTGGGGCCGGGCGTCGAGGGCGTGGCCGCGGGGGAGCGCGCCGTCGCCGCGAACTCCGCGCCGTGCGGCGCCTGCCCGCCGTGCGCGCGTGGGCAGGAGAACCTCTGCGACCACCTCCTCTTCGTCAACGGCGCTTACGCCGAGTACATCGTGCTGCCCCCGCGCCTGGTGGCGCGTAACCTCGTTCCGGTGGCGGCCGGCGTGCCGGCCGGGCGGGTCGCGTTCGCGGAACCCGTGGCCTGCTGCCTCCACGCTCTCGACTTGGCGCGGGTCCGGCGCGACGACACCGTGGCCGTGTTCGGGCATGGCCCGCTCGGGCTCCTGCTGGGGCTCCTCGCGCAGGGGGCCGGCGCCCGGGTCCACCTGGCCGGGAAGTCGGGGGCGCGCCTCGCCCTGGCGTCGCGCCTGGGCTTCGCGGCGTGCGTGGACGTGACGGGGGGTCCGGACCCGGCCGGCCTCGTCCGGGCCGCGGCGGGGGGCGGCGTCCGCTGCGCGATCGACGCCACCGGCCGCCCGGAAGCGTGGGAGCAGGCGGTGGCGGCGACCGACAAGGGAGGGACGGTGGTCTTCTTCGGGGGATGCGCCCCCGGCACGAGCATCCAGATCGACACGCGGCGCATCCACTACGAGGAGCTGCGCCTCTTCGGCGCCTTCCACCACACCCCCGCGCTCATCCGGCGTGCCGTCGGGCTCCTGGCGAGCGGCGGGCTCGACCCGAGCCCGCTCGTGAGCCACGAGATGGGGCTCGAAGACGTCCCCCGGGCCCTCGCCCTGATGAGTCGCGGGGAGGCCCTGAAGGTCCTGATCCACCCCTGAGAGCGCCGGGCGAGGCGGGCGAGTGAGGCGTGTCGCGCGGACGGGCCGCTGGCTCGTCGGGGCAGCGGTCGCCCTGGGTGCGCTCGGGCTCACGGCGGCCGCGTCCCGGGCGGAGCCCTTCCAGGCCGGCGCGAAGGAGCTCGCGCTGGTCGCCGGCTACTCGCTCAGCCACAACGAGCTCGTCGGGAACGTGGACACCCTCAACGCCTACCACGTGCTCCCGCACGTGGGCTACTTCCTCACCGACGAATCCGGGCGGGGCTGGCTGCGCGGGAATCTCGAGCTCGTGACCGAGCCGACCCTGCTCGTCATCGAGGGCCAGGAGACGACGACGCTCGCGGGGGTCACGGTGCTCAGCCGGTGGGTCTTCGCCGGCACGGGACGGGTGCGGCCGTATTTCGAGGCGGGGGGCGGCGTCCTCGCCGGCTCCCTGCGGCTGCGCGAGACCAGGTGCCACGTCACCTTCGCCCTCCAGGGGGGAATCGGCGCCCTCGTCTTCGTCTCCGAGCGGACCGCGATCACCGCCGGCTACCGCTTCCACCACCTCTCGAACGGGAACACGTGCGACGGCAACCCGGGTCTCGACTCGAGCATGTTCGTCCTGGGCGTGAGCCGCTTCTTCCCGTGACGCGCGGGACGGCCGCCCCGCCTTGCATTGGCGCCGCGCGGCCCCTATACTTGGGACGGTTTTCGGGGCGCGCTCGCGCCCGGGGAGGTCAGCGCGTGTCGGTATCGGCGGCCAGCGGGAAGCCGGCGCACGAGATCGTGCTCGCCGGCCCGCGCGGATTCTGCGCGGGGGTGGAGCGCGCGATCGAGATCGTGGAGCGCGCCCTCGACGTGGTCGGCGGGCCAATCTACGTCCGGCGCGAGATCGTCCACAACCGCCACGTGGTCGAGGAGCTCCGGGGGAAGGGCGCGATCTTCGTGGACGAGCTGGACGAGGTCCCCGGCGGAGCGACCGTCATCTTCAGCGCCCACGGCGTCTCGCCCGCCGTGCGCACCGAGGCGAAGGCGCGGCGCCTCCGGGTCATCGACGCGACCTGTCCCCTCGTCACCAAGGTCCACGTCGAGGCCATCCGGTACGCCCGCGACGGTTACACCATCGTGCTCGTCGGTCACGAAGACCACGACGAGGTGATCGGCACGACCGGCGAGGCGCCCAACCGCATCGTCGTCATCGACTCGGTGGACGAGGCCGAGCGGCTCGAGGTTGAGAACCCCGACAAGGTGGCCTACCTGACCCAGACGACGCTCTCGATGGACGACACGCGCGCGATCATCGACGTCCTCCGGCGCCGCTTCCCCCAGATCGTCGGCCCGTCGAAGGACGACATCTGCTACGCGACCCAGAACCGGCAGGTGGCGGTCAAGAAGCTCGCGGCCGAGGTGGACCTCGTCCTGGTGCTCGGCGCCGCCAACAGCTCGAACGCGAACCGGCTGCGCGAGGTGGCCGAGGCCGTCGGGATCCGGGCTCACCTGATCAACGACGTGCACGACATCCGCCCGGAGTGGCTCGAGAGTGCGGGCCGGGTCGGCGTCACGGCCGGCGCGTCCACGCCCGAGTTCCTCGTCCGGGAGGTGGTGGCGTACCTGTCGTCCTGCGCGGCTCCGGTCGTGCGCGAGCTCAACGTGGTCGAAGAGGACGTCCGGTTCGGCCTGCCCCACGAGCTGCTGGAGCTGGCGCGCCACGCCGGCAAGCCGCTCGGCTCCGTGTCCAGCTCGACCCCAAGTTAGCTGGGCGAAGTCGCCCAGGGTTGTCCGATGTGCGGGGCCAAGTAACGAGCATAGCGAGGGACGCAGGGAGGAGGCGCCCCGAGGCGTATGCCGCATACGTTGAGGGGCGCCGACGACCGAGGACGACGCTAGGCGAAGTTAGTTGGACCCGCACTAGCTCGACCTCGTAGCTTTCCCGCCTGTCGGATCCAGTCCGGAGTCCAGCGCCCGGGGGGATGTGTGCGCGGGGACGCCGTCCGGCGCGGGTGCGGCGCGACAAGGGGGTGGCCTGATGAAGCTCGCGGGTCGGGTGGCCGTCGTAACGGGCTCGAGCATGGGCATCGGGGAGGGGATCGCCGCGGCCTTCCTGCGGGAGGGCGCGCGGGTGGTCGTCAATTCGCGCGACCAGAAGCGGGCCGACGAGGCGGCGGTGCGGCTCGGCCGGGGCGGGGGGGAGACCCTGGCCCTTGCGGCGGACGTCTCGACCCGGGCGGGGGTCGAGCGCCTGGTGGAGGGCGCCGTCTCCCGGTGGGGGCGCCTCGACGTCATGGTGAACAACGCCGGCACGTCCATGATCGCCCCGTCGGTCGAGCTCGGTGAGGCCGACTGGCGGCGCACGATCGACCTCAACCTGACCGGGGCTTTTCTCGGGTGCCAGGCGGCAGCGCGCGTCATGCTGCCCCGGCGCTCGGGCGCCATCATCAACATCGGCTCGATCCTGGGCGAGCTCGGTCTGCCGAAGCGCGCGGCCTACTGCGCCTCCAAGCACGGCCTCATCGGGTTGACGAAGGTGCTCGGGGTCGAGTGGGGGCGCCAGGGCGTGCGGGTGAACTGCATCAACCCCGGCTACATCAAGACGCCCATGGACGTCCAGGACCAGTCCGTCGGCGACTACACCGACACGGACATCACCCGGCGGACCCCGGCGGGGCGGTTCGGGTCCGTCGAGGACATCGCGCGCGTCGCCGCGTGGCTGGCCTCCGACGACGCGGCGTACGTGACGGGGGCGAGCGTGGACGTGGACGGCGGCTGGGTGGCATACGGTGGCTGGGGCAACTACTAGGCTGCCTAGCCGCCACGGGTCCTGTCGCCGGGCTCGCCCCGCGCGCCCGGGCTCGTCACCCGTTCGCCTCCTTCCGCGATTCGCCGAATCGCGAAAGGAAGCCGAAGGGGTCCCACTTCGCCCGGGACCCCGCGGGGCTCACCCGGCGCCACCCGCGGCGACCTGCCCCGTCGGCGCCTGACCGAGTGGTGGGATGAGTGCGGCGACTGAGGCGGCGGTGGTGGTCGTCGGCGGGGGCATCTGGGGGTGCTCGATCGCCTACCACCTGGCCCGCGCGGGCACGCGCGACGTCGTCGTGCTCGAGCGCGGGGAGCTTGCCTCGGGGAACACGCCCCAGGCGGCCGGCCTCGTCGGGCAGCTCCGGGCCTCCGAGCTCATGTGCCGGTCGATCCAGCAGGTGGTCCGCCGGCTCGAAGGGTGGGAGCGCGAGCACGGTGAGGAGTGCGGCTTCCGCCAGGTCGGGAGCCTCAAGCTCGCCCTGACCGACGCGCGCGCCGGGGAGCTCGAGCGTCACGTCGCGCAGGCACGCGCCTGGGGGCTCGCGGTGGAGATCCTTTCCCCCGCAGCCGCGCAGACCCGCGTCCCGTTCCTTCGCCGGGAGGCTGTCAAGGCCGCCGCCTGGATCCCCCGGGACGGCTACGTCGAGCCCTACACGCTGGCGATGGCGATCGCCCGCGCGGCCCGCAAGCTCGGCGTCGGGTTCGAGACGCAGCGGCCCGTGACCGCCATCCGCGTCGAGGGCGGGCGGGTCCGCGGGGTGGAGACGCCGAGCGGACCGGTCACGGCGCCGCGAGTGGTCGTGGCCGCCGGCCCCTGGGTCGAGCGCGTGGGCGAGGCGGCGGGGCTGGCCTTCGACACGGTCGCGCTTCGGCACCAGCACTGGACGACCGCGCCCATGGACGCCGTGCCGCGCGATCTGCCCGTCGTGCGCGTCCCCGACGCGTCGGTCTACATCCGGCCCGAGGTGGGAGGCCTGATGCTGGGCGGGTTCGAGGCGCGCCCCAAGGCGTTCCGGATGGCCGACCTTCCGCCGACCTTCGAGATCGAGCACACGGAGAAGGACCTCGGTGTCCTGGAGGAGCTGGCGCGCGGGCTCACGGAGGTCTTCCCGCCGCTGGAGAAGGCGCCGGTGCTGAAGGGGTGCGCGGGGCTGCCGACGTTCACGCCGGACGGCCAGTACCTGCTGGGCGCTGTCCCCCAGGCCGGCGGGCTCTACGTCGCGGCGGGGTGCAACGCGATCGGGATCGCGGGGTCGCTCCTCGTCGGCGAATGGATGGCCGAGCTGGTCCTCGAGGGGCGGACGCGCGCGGACACCGCCACCCAGGCGCTGACGCGGTTCGGCGCGCGGTACGGAGACCGGCGCCGCCTCCAGGCGTCGTGCGAATCCATCTACGGGAACTTCTACAGCCTGGACAAGGGCGCCTTCTGACCACAGGAGCGATCGCGTGCACTTGGTGACGTACCTGGCGGGCCGGACGGCGCGGCTCGGGGCCGTCTGGCGAGACACCCTGCTGGACCTCCGGGCCCTGTCGATCGACATGGCGGCCCAGCGCACGAAACGCCCGCGGGGCGAGGCGCTGCTCCCGGGAACGATGCTGGAGTTGATCGACGGCGGGCCCGCGCTCTGGGCGCGTGCCCAGGAGATCTGGGACTACGGCCGGAAGCTCGTGGATCGCCTCGATCCCGCCGATCTCCGGCGGCGGGGCGTGGCCCGGCCGCTCGCGCGGGCACGCCTCCTGGCGCCGGTCCCGCGCCCGCGCAAGAACGTCTTCTGCATGGGACGCAACTACGCCGAGCACGCCGCGGAGCGCGGCGCGGCGCCGCCCGAGCGGCCGGTCTTCTTCACGAAGCCTCCGACGGCGGTCGTCGGACCCGGCGCGCCGGTCGTGCACCACGCGGCGACGCAGGCCCTCGACTACGAAGTCGAGCTGGCGGTCGTGGTAGGACGGCCCGGGCGGGACCTCACGCCGGAGGCCGCCCTCCGGCACGTCTTCGGGTACACGATCGTGAACGACGTGACCGCGCGAGATCTTCAAAAAGCGCACCAGCAGTGGTTCAAGGGGAAGGCGCTCGACACCTTCTGTCCGATGGGCCCGGCGCTCGTGACCGCCGACGAGGTCCCGGACCCGCAGGCGCTCGGGATCCGGCTGCGCGTGAACGGCCAGCTCCGGCAGGAGGCGACGACGGGCCAGATGATCTTCGACGTGGCGACGCTCCTCGCCGTCCTCTCCCTCGGCCTGACGCTCGAGCCGGGCGACATCCTCGCCACGGGGACGCCGTCGGGCGTCGGCGCGGCGACGGGCGCGTACCTCAAGCCGGGTGACGTGATGGAGGCCGAGATCGACGGCCTGGGTTGCCTCCGGAATCCGGTCGTGGCGCCGGGAGATCGCTGAGGTGGCGGACTTCTGCCTGACCAAGATCGTCTGCACCCTCGGCCCCGCGTCGGTGGCCGAGGGGATCATCGAGCAGATGGCGCGGGCCGGGATGGACGTCGCCCGCCTGAATTTCTCCCACGGCACGCAGGCCGAGCACCGCCAGGCGATCGAGCGGATCCGCTCCGTCGAAGCGCGGCTCGGCCGGCCGATCGCGATCCTCCAGGACCTCCAGGGTCCGAAGATCCGCCTCGGCACCTTCGAACGCGGGGCCGCGACGCTGCGCCGTGGGAGCTCGTTCATCCTCACGACGGCGCCCGTGACGGGGACGGCGGAGGGCGCCTCGATTTCCTACGCGGGGTTCTGTCGCGACGTCAAGCCGGGCGACCGCGTCCTGATCGACGACGGCCGGATCGCCCTCGAGGTGCAGGACGTCCGGGGCGAGGAGGCGCTCTGCCGCGTGGAGACGGGCGGCGAGGTCCGCGACCACAAGGGCGTCAACCTGCCGCGCACGCTGGTGCGGCTCCCCACCCTTACCGACAAGGACCGCGAGGACCTCGCCTTCGGGCTCCGGCACGGCGTGGACTACGTGGGCGTCTCCTTCGTCCGGTCGGCGGCGGACGTGCTCGAGGTCCGCGAGTTCATCAACGAGCACCGCTCCGATGCCCAGGTGGTGGCCAAGCTCGAGCGGCCCGAGGCGCTCGGGCGGCTCGACGAGATCCTCCAGGCGGCGAGCGCCGTCATGGTGGCGCGGGGCGACCTCGGGGTGGAGCTGCCGCTGGAGGAGGTGCCCGTCGCCCAGAAGGAGATCATCCGGAAGGCGCGCCTGACCCGGACGCCGGTCATCATCGCGACGCAGATGCTCGAGTCCATGGTCTCGGCGCTCCGGCCCACGCGCGCCGAGGTCTCGGACGTGGCGAACGCGATCCTCGACGGCACCGACGCCGTCATGCTTTCCGCCGAGTCCGCAGTGGGCGCCTACCCCGTCGAGGCGGTGCGGGTCATGGACCGGATCATCCGGCGCACCGAGGCCGCGTTCCCGCCGGCGACGATGGACCGGCCGCGGCGCGGGGAGATCTCGTTCCCCCAGGCGATCTCGGACGCGGCGGCGTTCAGCGCGAAGGAGCTGAAAGCGCGGGCGATCGTCGCCTTCACGCAGTCGGGCTCGACCGCGCGGCTCATCTCCCAGGATCGCCCGCCCGTCCCGATCGTCGCGTTCAGCCCGTCCGAGCGGGTCCGGCGGCGCCTCATGCTCGACTGGGGCGTGATCCCGCGCCCCATCAGCCGACTGGACTCGATCGAAGAAATGGTCGCGGAGGTCGAGACGACCCTCCTCGCCGACCGCACGGTACGCTACAACGACGTCCTCATCGTCGTCGCGGGCGCCCCGCTCTGGGTCCGCGGCACGGTGAACGTGATGCGGCTCCACCGGGTCGGCGAGAATCGCTGAGAGCCGAGGGCCGCGCGCCGATGCGGTTCGGGCTTTTCCAGAGCCTCACCCAGACGACCTGGGAGACCGTCCTGGGCCTCTGGCGGTACGCCGAGGCGACGGGCTGGGACGCTGCGTGCGTCACCGACCACTTCATGCCGAACACGGCGGAGCGGGCCGGGGACACGCTGGAGTGCTGGACCGCGCTCGCGTCGCTCGCCGTGCTCGTCCCGCGGATCCGGGTCGGGACGATCGTCTCGGGGAACACCTACCGGCACCCCGCCGTGCTGGCGAAGATGGCGGCGAACGTGGACATCGTCTCGGGCGGCCGGTTGATCTGCGGGATCGGCGCCGCGTGGCAGGAGAACGAGCATCGGGCGTACGGGATCCCGTTCCACACCGTGGGTGAGCGCCTCGCGCGCCTCGACGAGGCGTGCCAGGTCCTGAAGCTCCTGTGGACCCGGGAGCGGACGACGTTCCGTGGACGCTACTACCAGCTCGAGGACGCGCCGCTCATGCCCAAGCCCGTCCAGCGCCCGCACCCCGAGCTGATGGTGGGGGGCGGAGGGGAGCGGGTGACGCTGCGCATCGCCGCGAAGCACGCCGACCACTGGAACGTCTGGGGCGGCCCGGAAACCCTCGGGCGGAAGGGAAAGATCCTCGACGAGCACTGCGCCGCCGTCGGCCGCGACCCGAAGGCGCTCCTCCGGTCGGCGAACATGCCCCTCCTGATCACGGACGACCGGGCGGAGGCCGAGCGGCTTCGCGAGACCTTTCAGCGCCGCTTCGGCTCGAGCGAGGCCGCCGCGCGCGACACCGTGCTGGCGGGCAGCGTCGGTCAGGTCCGAGACAAGCTCGCCCGCCTCCGCGACGCCGGCGCCGGGATGCTCTGGGTCCCGACCTTCTTCCTGCCGAAGGACCCCCGCCCCCAGCTCGACCGCCTGATGGCCGACGTCGCCCCGGCGTTCCGGTAGTCGGTCGGTCATCCCGTGATGGTTGACCCGCCCGGGGTGTGGCCCGTAGCATAAGGCTGGGGCGAGGGCGTGGGCACCTTTCGCGTCAGGATCGAGCTTGGAGACACGGCGGGCCAGCACTTCGAAGCGATCGAGGCGCTGGTAGACACCGGGGCGACCTATACGAGCGTGCCGGCGCCCCTGCTGGAGCGCCTCGCCGTGACGCCGCACACCCGCGATACGTTCGTTTTGGCAGACGGCCGGCGCGTGGAACGGGACATCGGGCGCACCTGGGTGCGGGTGGATGGGCGGCTTGAGCTCACCCTGGTCGTCTTCGCCGACCCCGGAACCGAGCCGCTCCTGGGGGCCTACACGCTGGAGGGGCTGCGGCTGGCTGCCGATCCGGTGAGCCGGCGTCTCGTCCCTGTACCCGGGCTGTTACTCTAAGTCGCGCCTCAAACTCCCTCCCTTCTCGCGCGCGGGCGTCAGTACGCCTGCTGCATCGCCTTGCGGGCGGCCTTGAGCTCGTCGAGGGTGACCCCGGGCTTCCGACAGGCGGCGATCATCTTGCGCTCGCGAGCCTCGATCCGCGCGGCCGCCTCCGGGATCTGGGGCGCGATCTCCGGAGGGATCACGACGACGCCGTGCTGGTCGCCGTGGAGGAGGTCGCCCGGGCGGATCCAGAGCCCGCTCACCTTGACGGGCAGCCCGAAGTCCACCATGTGGATGTACGCGTGGGAGACCGAGACGTGGGCCGAGAAGAAGTGGAAGCCGAGCGCCTCGGCCTCGGGGAGGTCGCGCACGGTCCCGTCGGTCACCGTGCCGACGCAGCCGAGCGCCTTGTGGATGTTGGCCTGGACCTCGCCCCAGTAGGCGCCCTGGCCGCGGGGCTCGTCGAGGTCGTGCATGACGACGACGCGCGGCCCCGGGCTCGCGGCGACGTGGTCCCACCAGGCGAACTCGGGGGCGCGGTGGCCCTCGACGGGCCCCGGCTCGGCGCGGATCAGCGCGGTGGCGGCGTACCCGACCATGACGCCGAGCTTCGGGAACCGGCAGACGATCTCCGACGCGACGAACCCGGCGCTGCGCGGCCGGACGTTGAACGTCTCGATGGCGTTCGCGATCGTCGGCGAGGAGATCTTGCGGAGCTCGTCGAGGAGCTTGGGGTCGAGGGTCGCCATGAGTCCTCCGTTGGATCCGCTAGATGGCCTGGCGGCGGCGCTGGAGCAGCACCTCGCGGAGCCGCTCGAGCACGCGCTCGATCTGGGTCATGTTCGGGTTGACGGCGAGGGCCCGCTCGAAGTAGCGGGCGGCACGCTCGAGGTCGCCCTTCTCGAGGTAGATCAGGCCGAACCCCGACAGGGCGCCGAAGTGGATGGGGTTGCGCCGGATCACCTCCTCGCAGTCGGCCAG
>CAYQDR010000112.1:0-16108 GCA_964416315.1 uncultured bacterium | reverse complement strand
GCCCGCGCCGCTCGCGCTCACCCGCCCGCCCGCGGCGGGCGTCGCGCTCCGCCGCGAACCGCCGGCGCTCCTCCGCCGTCGGCGGGATCTCCGGGAGGAACACCGCGTCCTCCGCCCACTCGACGCGGATCTTCTGGCCGATGAACCGCTCGACCGCCTCGAGCGAGAACGCGCTCGCCTCGTCCACGAGGCTGATCGCCTTCCCCCGCGCTCCGGCGCGCGCGGTGCGGCCGATCCGGTGGACGTAGTCTTCGGGGTCCTCGGGGAGATCCCAGTTGTAGACGTGGCTCACCGCCGGGATGTGGAGCCCGCGCGAGGCGACATCGGTCGCGACGAGGATCGGCAGGTGCCCGTCCTTGAACGCGGCGAGGGTTCGCAGGCGCTGGCGCTGGTCGAGGTCCCCGGTGAGGGCCCGCGCCGGGTGCCCGTTCCGCTCGAGCCGCTCGACCAGGCGATGGGCCTCGGCGCGCGTGTTCGTGAAGATCAGGACCCGCGAGCCCTCCTCCGCCCGGAGGAGGCCCAGCAGGAGCCTGAACTTCTCGTGGCGCCCCGCGTGGTAGAGGATCTGTTCGACCTCGGGGACCGTCACCTGCTCGGGCGCCACCGTGATCTGCGCCGGGTTGTTCATGTACTCGTAGGTGAGCTCGAGGACCCGGAAGGACAGGGTTGCCGAGAAGAGGAACGACTGCCGGGCCTCCGGCGGGGGCAGGCGCCGGAGGATCCACCGGATGTCGTCGATGAATCCCATGTCGAACATCCGGTCGGCCTCGTCGAGGACGAGCACTTCGACGTGCGCGGGCGACCAGACGCGCTGCTTCAGATAGTCGATGAGGCGGCCCGGCGTCCCGATCAGGAGGTCCACCGGCCCGCGGAGGGCCTCCCGCTGCTTGGCGTAGTCCACGCCCCCGAAGACGACGAGCGGCCGGAGCTCCGTGAACCGGCCGAGGAGTCGCGCGTCCGCGTCGATCTGGACGACCAGCTCCCGCGTCGGGCCGATGATGAGCGCCCGCGGCGCGGCCTCCCGCCGCGGCACCGGATTCCGGAGCAGCCGCGTGAAGGTGGCGACCAGGAACGCGGCCGTCTTGCCGGTGCCCGTCTGCGCCTGGCCCGCGACGTCCTTGCCGCGGAGCGCCACCGGGAGCGCCGCCTCCTGGATCGGCGTGGCCGTCACGAAGCCGGCGGCCCGGACCCCCTCGAGGACGGGGGCGGGGAGATCGAGCTCGGTGAACTCCATCCGGCCGTCAGCCGGCCGTCGCCGTGGCCGCCGTCGGCCGCCGCCGCCCGAACAGCCGCGCGGCGATGATCCCCACCTCGTAGAGGAGGATCAGCGGCCCGGCCATGAGGAGCTGGTTGAACGCGTCCGGGGTCGGCGTGAGGATCGCGGCGATGACGAAGTTGATCAGGATCGCGTACTTGCGGTTCCGCGCGAGGAACTCCGGCGTGACGAGCCCGAGCCGCGAGCCGAGCGTGATCCCGAGCGGCAGCTCGAAGACGAGCCCGAACGCCACCGTGAACTTGATGACGAAGTCCACGTACCGGTTCACGGAGATCGTCGCGACGAGGTTCGTCGCCTTGAACGTGACCAGGAACGTCAACGCGTACGGCACGATCACCATCAGCGCGAACGCGGCGCCGAGCCCGAAGCAGAGCGTCCCGATGACGATGAACGGGAGGGCGAACTTGCGCTCGCGGGGGAGGAGCCCGGGCGCGATGAACGCCCAGACCTCGTACAGGATCACCGGTAACACGAGGAAGAGGCCCGCCACGAGCGCGACCTTCATGTTCACCCAGAACGGCTCCGTCGGCTCCAGGAAGGCGAGCTTCATCCCCAGCTTCTGCATCGGCCGCGCGAGCCAGTCGATGATCCGCTCGGAGAAGCTGAAGGTGGCGGCGAAGCCCACCCCGAGCGCGATCACGCTGACGACGATCCGCTTCCGCAACTCGTCGAGATGCGCGAGGAACGGCATCTTGGCGTCCTGGGCGTCGTCCACCGTCACCTTGGCCATCACCAGGTCTCGATGAAGTGCCGGAGGGGACCGACCCCGCGGCCGAGGGCGAAGCCGCCCCGGATCGCCGCCGTGACGTAGCGCTTCGCCTGCCCGACGGCCTCGGGCACGCCGGCCCCGAGCGCGAGCCCCGCCGCGATCGCCGCCGAGTAGGTGCAGCCCGTCCCGTGGGTGTGGGGCGTGGGCACGCGCTCGGCCTCGAACCGCTGGAGCGTCCGGCCGTCGAAGAGGAGGTCCACGGGGTCGCCCTTGAGATGCCCCCCCTTGACGAGGACCCAGCGCGGCCCGAGGGCGTGGATCCGCCGCGCCGCCGCCTCCATCTCCTCGACCGTCGCCACGGGGAACTCCGCCAGCGCCGCGGCCTCGTGGAGGTTCGGCGTCACGACGAGCGCGAGCGGCAGGATCGCCTCGACGAGGGCCTGCCGCGCGTCCGGCTCGAGGAGGGGATCGCCCGACTTCGCGATCATCACCGGGTCCACGATGAGGCGCTCGACCCGGTGCGCCCGGAGCCGCTCGGCGACGGCCCGGATGATGGCGGCCGTCGAGAGCATCCCCGTCTTCGCGGCGTCGGTCCCGATGTCGCCCAGCACCGAGTCGAGCTGGCGCGCGACGAACTCGGGCGGGAGGTTCACGACCCCCTGGACGCCGATCGAGTTCTGCGCGGTGATCGCGGTCAGCACCGAGGTGCCGAAGACCCGGAACGCGGTGAAGGTCTTGAGGTCGGCCTGGATGCCGGCGCCCCCGCCGGAATCCGACCCGGCGATCGTCAGGGCGCGGGGGACGGGCGGGCGCTGGCTCATCGTGAATGGCAGGCGTGCGGGCTCAGTATAACACCCGGGTCGTCACGGCTCGTCCGCCGTCACGATCGGGTTGATGACGAGCGTGACCTCGCCGCGGACCCCCTTCGCCAGGACGGCCGCGCGCAGCTCGGCCGGCGTCCCGCGCCGGAGCTCCTCGAACTGCTTCGTGAGCTCCCGCGCCAGCACGACCTCGACCGCCCCGAACACCTGGTCGATCGCGCCGAGGGTCGCGGCGAGGCGGTGGGGGCTCTCGTAGAGCACGACCGGCCGCCCGAGGGCCTGCAGCTCCCGCACGCGCGCCAGGCGCCGACCCGGCTTCGCCGGCAGGAACCCCTCGAAGACGAAGCGGTCCCCGGGGACGCCGGCGGCGGAGAGGGCCGCCACGACCGCCGCCGGGCCGGGCACGGGCACGACGGGCACCCCGGCCGCCCGCGCGAGGCGGACGAGGTGGAAGCCCGGATCCGAGATCCCCGGCGTGCCGGCGTCCGTGACGAGCGCGATCTGCTGGCCGCGCGCGAGGCGCTCGACGAGCTCGGGGCCCCGGCGGAGCTTGTTGTGCTCGAAGTAGCTCGTGACGGGCGTCGCGATGCCGTAGTGCGCGAGCAGGATCCGCGTCCGGCGGGTGTCCTCGGCGGCGATCAGGTCGGCCTCGCGCAGGACGCGGAGGGCGCGGAGGGTGATGTCCTCGAGGTTCCCGATCGGGGTGGCGACGACATAGAGGGTGCCGGGCATCAGGCGGGACTCCCCTCTCCCCCATCGGGGGAGAGGGCTGGGGGCTCCCTCCCGTCGGGAGGGAGAGGGAGCCGATCGCCTAGGAGTTCGTCCCGGTAAACCGGGCGACTCGCTTGAGCAAGACCGCAAGGCTCACGGTGTTCCGCTCCGAGCGCCGGCTTTGCCGGCGCAACCCTTCCGGGGGGAGGTTCCGGAAGGGGGCCGGAGCCCCCCTCCGGGTTGACCTAGGCGCTCTCCGCCCTGCGCTCCGTCACGAGCATCGGCCGCTCGCGGCCCAGGATCACCTCGCGGGTGATGACGCACTCCGTCAGCCCCTGGATCGAGGGCAGGTCGTACATGACGTCGAGCATCACGTCCTCGAGGATCGCCCGGAGCCCGCGCGCCCCGGTGCCGCGCTTGAGCGCTTCGCGGGCCACCGCGACCCCCGCGTCGTCGGTGAACTTGAGCCGGACCTTCTCCAGCTCGAAGTAGCGCTGGTACTGCTTGAGGATCGCGTTCTTCGGCTCGCGCAGGATCCGGACCAGCGCCCCCTCATCGAGGTCGTGGAGCGTCGCGACGACCGGCAGCCGGCCCACGAACTCCGGGATGAGGCCGAACTTCAGAAGATCCTCGGGTTGCACCATGCCGAGCGCGTCCCCGATCCGCCGCTCGTCCTTCGACTTGATCTCCGCGCCGAAGCCGATCCCGGACTTCCCGACGCGGCTTTCGATGATCTTGTCGAGTCCGATGAACGCCCCGCCGCAGACGAAGAGGATGTTGGTCGTGTCGACCTGGATGAACTCCTGGTGCGGGTGCTTCCGCCCGCCCTGGGGCGGCACGTTCGCGACCGTGCCCTCGAGGATCTTCAAGAGCGCCTGCTGCACGCCCTCGCCCGAGACGTCGCGCGTGATCGAGGGGTTCTCCGACTTCCGCGCGATCTTGTCGATCTCGTCGATGTAGACGATCCCGCGCTCCGCCTTCTCGACGTCGTAGTCGGCCGTCTGGAGGAGCCGCAGGATGATGTTTTCCACGTCCTCCCCGACGTAGCCCGCCTCGGTCAGGCTCGTCGCGTCCGCGATCGTGAAGGGGACGTGGAGGATCCTCGCCAGCGTCTGGGCCAGGAGCGTTTTGCCCGACCCCGTCGGCCCGACCAGGAGGATGTTCGACTTCTGGAGCTCGACGTCTCCGGATTCGGACCCGGCCTCGATCCGCTTGTAGTGGTTGTGGACCGCGACGGCGAGGACCTTCTTGGCGCGCTCCTGGCCGACCACGTACTGGTCGAGGATCGCCTTGATCTCGGCGGGCTTGGGGAGCCCGCGGATCTCCCGACTGCGCTCCTCTTCCCACTCCTCCGCGATGATGTCGTTGCAGAGCTCGATGCACTCGTCGCAGATGTAGACGGTCGGTCCGGCGATCAGCTTCCGGACGTCGTTCTGGCTCTTACCGCAGAACGAGCACTTCAGAGCGCCGCCGTTCGCCTCGCGGGATCGCGCCATTCGTGCCCTCCCTGGGCCTGATCGGTCGTTAGCCCTTGCGGCCGTCACCCGCGGCCGCTGCGGCCGGGGCGCTCCGCAGCAGCGGCGCGTGGGACGAGATCACCTGGTCCACGATCCCGTACTCCTTCGCCTGCTCCGCGGTCATGAAGAAGTCGCGGTCGGTGTCGTGCTGGATCTTCTCCAGGGGCTGGCCGGTGTGCTCGACGAGGATCCGGTTCAGCTCCTCGCGCAATCTGAGGATTTCCCGCGCCTGGATGTCGATGTCCGTCGCCTGCCCCTGCACGCCCGCCAGCGGCTGGTGGATCAGGATCCGGGAGTGCGGCAGGGCGAAGCGCTTGCCCTTCGCCCCGGCGCAGAGGAGCAGGGCTCCCATGGACGCCGCCTGGCCCATGCAGATCGTAGCCACCGCCGGCTTGACGTACTGCATGGTGTCGTAGATCGCCATCCCCGCCGTCACCGACCCGCCCGGGCTGTTGATGTAGATGTAGACGTCCTTGTCCGGGTCCTCGGCCTCGAGGAAGAGCATCTGGGCGATGACGAGGTTCGCCATGTCGTCCTCGATGTAGCTCGGCAGGAAGATGATCCGTTCCTTGAGGAGCCGGGAGAAGATGTCGAACGCGCGCTCGCCGCGCGGGGTCTGCTCGACGACGATCGGTACCAGTGCCAAATCCGCCTCCCTACGCTTCGGGGTGAACCTGGGCCTGTTCGACCAGGAACTGGAGCGTCTTCGCCTCACGCAGGGCGCGGCGAAGCCCTTCCAGGTCCCCGCCGCGCTGGAGCAGGCTCCGCATCGCCTGGGGCGCCCGCCCCGACTCGCGCGCGAGCCGCGCGATCTCCGCCTCCACCTCGGCCTCGCCCGCCGTGATCTCCTCCTTCTCGGCGATCGCCTCCAGCACGAGCCCCCGCCGCACCGCCCGCGTCGCGTCGGGGCGGAGGTCCGCCGTGAGCCGCGGGTAGTCCCACGGCATGGCGTCGGGGTTG
The DNA here is from genome assembly GCA_964416315.1 of uncultured bacterium. GTDB lineage: Bacteria > Methylomirabilota > Methylomirabilia > Rokubacteriales > DASRDR01 > CAYQDR01. The sequence goes on along the minus strand of CAYQDR010000112.1, from coordinate 10,114 downwards.
ACGCCATCCCGGCGCAGCCGCTCCCGCGCGTGGCCGATGCGGTGGGCGACCTCCCGCAGCACGAGGCTCTCCGGCACCGCGAAGTCGTGGCTCTGGAGGATGGCGTCCACGACCGCCTCCTCGAGCTTCCGCCGGTTCTGCCGCTCGCGCGCCGCGGCGAGCTCCGCCCGGACCGCCTCGCGGAGCTCCCCCGCGGTCTGGTGGGTGCCGAGCGCCAGCGCGAACTCGTCGTCGAGCGCGGGCACCTCCTTCTCCTTCACCTCGACCACCCGCATCGCGAGTTCTCCGGTCTTCCCGCGCAGCTCCTCGCGCGGGTGCTGGTCGGGGAAGCGCACGGTGAGCTGCCGCTCGTCCCCCGCCGCGAGCCCGACCGCGGCCTCGTCCATCTCGGGGAGCACCTGGCCGCTGCCGACCTCGAACGCGTAGCCCCGCTCGGCGCGCGGCTCCGCCCCCTCGGGTCGGATCTCGTAGTCCACGACCACGAAATCTCCGGCGCGCGCCGGCCGCGTCACGGTCACGAGCGTCGCGTGGCGCTCCTGGAGCGCTGCCAGGGCGGCCTCGACGTCGGCGTCCGCGACCTGCCCGGGCGCGTGGGCGACCCGCACGCCGCGGTACTGCCCGAGGGTGATGCTCGGCTTGATCTCGACGACCGCGGTGAACCGGAGCGGTTGCCCCTCCTCCAGGTAGAGGTCGCGGACCTCGGGCTCCTCGACCGGATCGAGGCGCGCCTCGCCGAGGGCGCGGCGGTAGACGTCCGGGACGAGCTGCTCGGCCACGGCGCGCCGCACCTCGCCGGCGAAGTGCTGGCGGACGAGTGCCCGGGGCACCTTCCCCCGGCGGAACCCCGGCAGACGCGCCTGCCGCTGGACCCGTCCGTACGCGGCCTCCCACGCGGCGGCGACCTCGGCCTCGGGCGCCTCCACGAGGAGCTGCCGCTTGCAGGGCTCCAGCTCCTGGACCTGGATCTTCATCTCTGGCGTCTCGGCGCGCCTGACTCCCTCACGGCCCCCCACGCCCAACAACACGTCACCCCCCGCAGGGCCCGGCCGGCCACTCTCGGGGGGCGGCGTGAGCGGCGCTACGAGAGGCGTGGTGCGAGAGGGGGGAGTTGAACCCCCAAGGGATTTCGCCCACTGGATCCTAAGTCCAGCGCGTCTGCCAGTTCCGCCACTCTCGCGCGTCCTGGGCCCTGGAGGCCTCTCGGGACCGACGCGATCCCCCAAGGTGCCCCGAGTATACCGAAGCCGCCTGGCGGCCGCAAGAAACGGCGCCCGTCCCGACCCGGGACGCCACGCGCCCGTGCGCGGGTCGGGTGGCGTATCATCGCGGCGGGAGGAGCCCCCATGCCCGACGTCCGCCACCGCGTCGTCGAGACGAACGGCCTCCGCATGCATGTCGCCGAGCTGGGCGAGGGCCCGGCCGTCCTCTTCTGTCACGGCTTCCCCGAGTGCTGGTACTCCTGGCGGCACCAGCTCCGGGCCCTGGCCGACGCGGGCTACCGCGCGGTCGCCCCCGACCAGCGGGGGTACGGGGAGACGGACGCCCCGGCGGCGATCGAGCAGTACACGATCCTCCACCTCGTGGGCGACCTGGTGGGCCTCCTCGATGCGCTCGGCGCGCCGACCGCCGCCATCGTCGGACACGACTGGGGCGCCTCGGTCGCCTGGCAGGCCGCGCTCATGCGAGCGGACCGCTTCCCGGCGGTCGCCGCGCTCAGCGTCCCGTTTCCCCAGCGGGGCCCGGCCCGCCCGCTCGAGGCCGCGCGGCGGAGCCTGGGGGATCGCTTCTTCTACTGGCTCTACTTCCAGGAGCCCGGCGTCGCCGAGGCGGAGCTCGAGCGGGACGTCCGGGCGAGCCTCCGCCGGTTCCTCTACGCCCTGTCGGGGGAGGCGCCCGCCGGGGACGCCTGGCAGCCGGTCGCGGCCGGGGCCCGCCGGGGCCTCCTCGATGGGCTGCCCGAGCCGCCCGGGCTCCCCGCCTGGGTCACCGAGGCGGACCTCGACGTCTGCGCGCGGGCGCTCGAGCGGACGGGGTTCCGCGGCGGGCTCAACTGGTACCGGAACATCGACCGCAACTGGGAGCTGACGGCCGCCTGGCACGGGGCCCGGGTCAGCGTCCCGGCGCTCTTCCTGATCGGCGACCGGGACAACGTGCTCCAGATCCCGGGGATGCGGGCGCGGCTCGAACGCCTCCCGGAATCCGTGCCGCAGCTCCGCCGCCTCGTCACGCTGCCCGGTTGCGGCCACTGGATCCAGCAGGAGCGCGCCGCCGAGGTCAACGCGGCGCTCCTCGAGTTCCTCGCGGCGGTCTACCCGGCCGCCTGACCCACGCACTCCCGGCAGCGGACACCAGCACCCGGATCAGACTGAACGGCGCGAATTGCCCGCCGGTTGCCCGGGTGGGTGACCGCGTGCCGTTCCGCGAGCTGGGCGTCATCGTGACTGGCTCCACGACCGTGACCAGCTGCTGAGGGGCGATCTGAGCGGACGACCGGCTACCGCGAGCCGGCGAGGTCGGCCAGCGCGAGCTCAAGTCCCGCGACGACCCGGGCGAATCGGTCGTAGTCGATCTTCTCCGGGGTGTCGCCTGGCGTGTGGTACTCGCGGTAGCGATAGAGCGCGGTGTCCGTCACCATGACGCCCGGGTAATCCACCTGCCAGAACGCCCAGTGGTCCGACCAGCCGATCCCGGGGGCGATGTTCGGGAAGGCGACCCCCTCGGAGGGGAACCGCGCGTGGCGGCGGAAGGCGCCGATGACCTCGCGGACCTGGGTGCGCGAGGCGACGTTCCCGACGAACCCGAGGAAGTTCCCGGTCGAGGGGTAGAAGAAGCTGAAGGGCGCGGGGTAGCGCTGGCTGCCGGGTGCGTCCGAGTAGTAGCCGATCGTCTCGAGGCTCAGCATCGTCACGACGCGGTCGCCCCGCGCGCGGGCGGCGCGCGCGTAGACGAGGCTCCCCATCTCGGGGCGCTGGAAGAAGGCCTCCTCGTTGGTGAACGCCACGAAGCGGATCGTGCGCGCCGGCGCGCGCCCGGCGAAGCGCCGCGCGAGCGCGAGGACGGCGGCCGTCCCCGTGGCGTTGTCGTTCGCCCCGCGCGTCCCGAGCATCGAGTCGTAGTGGGCGCCGACCACGACGACCTCGCCGGCGCGCGCCGCCCCGGCACGCTCGACCTCGAGGTTGTGGAAGACCCGGGTGACGTCGGCGCCGGGGAAGAACTCGGGGCCGATCCCGTAGGTCTGCCGGCGCACGGCGTACCCCGCTGCCCCGAAGGCCTCCTCGACGTACGCGACCGCCCGGGCGAGGTTCTTCGGGGCGAGGAAGTGGCGCTCGCCGATCTCGCCGGCGAGGACGTCGACGTGCCGGCGGAGCTCGTCCCGGAGCGCCGCCTCCGCCGCCGTGAGCGGCGGCAAGGGGCCGCGGTAGCTCGTCCCGGGCATGCGGAACATCACGACCCAGGCCCCGAGCGCGGCGCCCCCGAGCAGCCCGACGAGGACCGCCAGACGGAGGAGCGCGCCCCGGGTCACCAGCCTCATCCCCGACCTCCGGCCGCCGCCCCGGTCGCGCTCAGGGCCGGTGAAGAAACGGCGGGCGGGTCAGTGACCTGGCTCGCCGCGCCCAGGCTTCTCGCAACGCTCCTGTCATCCACCTCGCGGCCATGGCGTTCCGCTCCGAGCCGCGGCTTCGCCGCGGCGGTCGTCCCTGGGGGAGGCCCGGGAGGGGGCCGCCGAGGCCCCCTCCCGATGTCCTCAGGGCGCGCGGCCGACCAGGTAGCCGAACCGCTGGACGAACGCCGCCTCGCTCAGGCGGCCCGCGCGGGCGAGCGCCGCCCGGGACTCCGGGTTGTCGAAATCCTCGGGCTTCAGCCGGATCATGTACGCGTAGAGCGTCCGGTAGGATTCGGCCCGGACGTCCACGTACCGGACGCGGATCCGCCCGGTCTTCGCGTCGACCAGCTCGCTGAAGGGGATGGGGACGAGCTTGCCGCTTTGAATTGTCACCATCGCCTCGCTGCCGCCCTCGAGGAGAAACCGCGTCCCCCAGTAGCCGAGGCTCCGGCAGTACTGGATGTCGAAGCCGCCGGGCGGCGCGCAGCGCAGCTCGTAGCCCAGGTCCTTGGCCACTACCCCCACGTCGATCCCGCGCGCCTGGAGGCTCGCCGTCACGCGCTGCTTGAGGAGCCGGGAGAGCTCCAGCTCCGCCAGGCGCACGTTCCCGTAGCTGTCGCGCTCCACCGGGCCGAGGGTCGCGGGATCCAACCGCTCGAGCAGCCCCTCGGCCAGGAGCGCCACCCCGTGGTCCCGCCGGTGGGCCCGTCGCTTGATGATCGCCCCTTCCAGGACGTCCGCCACCCGGTCCAGCGTGACGGGCCCCTCGGGGAACTCCTCGGAGACGATGGTCAGGGTGGCGCCGGCCGCCCCGCCGATGCCGAGCGCCAGGTGCCCCGCGTGGCGACCCATGACCGTCACGAAGAACCACTTGTCGGTCGTGGCGGCGTCGTTCATCAGGGTCTTCACGATGTCCTTCCCCACGTCCACGGCGGTCGTGAACCCGAACGTGGGGACATCCCCGGGCAGGGGCAGGTCGTTGTCGATGGTCTTCGGGACGTGGGCGACCGCCAGGCGCCCCTCGAGCACCGCCGCGACGCGCGAGGCCCCGAACGCGGTGTCGTCGCCGCCGATCGTCAGGAGGTGCGTGACGCCGAGCCGCCCGAGTGTCTCCGCCACGGTGCGGAGCGCTTCCGCCGAGCGGGTCGGGTTCGCGCGGGACGTCCGGAGGATCGAGCCGCCCTCGAAGTGGATCCGCGAGAGCTCGGCGATGTCCAGCTCCTCGACGCGGGTCGTGTCTCCCTGCATCAGCCACCGGTAGCCGTCGTGGCAGCCGAGGACGCGGAGGCCCTGATTCCGGGCCTCGATGGTCGCGGCCGCGATGACGGCGTTGATGCCCGGCGCGGGCCCGCCGCCGACCAGGATCGCCAGCGTCTTCACGCCCTACGCGACCGCCCGCTCGAGCTCCGGCGTGTACCGGCCGAACCGCGCGGCGCCGTTCAGCCGGGCCCGGTGGGAGAACGCCTTCTGCCCCTCGGCGACGCGGGCCGGGTCGCCCCGCCAGGCCCGGAGCGCCGGGGCCTGCAGCGCCCGCGCGTAGGAGAAGCTGAGCTGCCAGGGGTGCGGCCCCGGCAGGACGTTCATCGCGTTGAGGTGCGCCGTGGCCAGCTCGTCCCGCTGGCCGCCGGAGAGGAAGACGATCCCCGGCACGACGGCGGGGACGGTCCGGCGGAGGCAGCGCAGCGTGGCCTCCGCGACCTCCTGGACGCTCGGCTGACGCGGGCACCGCTCCCCCGCGAGCACCATGTTCGGCTTCAGCAGCATCCCCTCCAGGACCACGCCCTGCTCGTGGAGCGCGTGGAAGGTCCCGTGGAGCACGGCCTCCGTCACCTCGAAGCAGCGCTCGAGCGGGTGGTCGCCCTCCATCAAGACCTCGGGCTCCACGATGGGGACGACGCCCGCCTCCTGGCAGAGCGCGGCGTAGCGCGCGAGCGCGTGCGCGTTGACCCCGAGCGCGTACCGGCTCGGGATGCCCGGCCCGATGGCGAACACGGCGCGCCACTTGGCGAAGCGCGCCCCCAGCGCGCGATACTCCGCGAGGCGCTCGCGCAGCCCGTCGAGGCCCTCGGTCACCTGTTCGCGGACCCCGGCGAGCGGTTTCGTCCCCCTGTCCACCTTGATCCCGGGGAGGATCCCCTGGCGGGCGAGCAGCTCGACGAAGGGCGTCCCGTCGTCGGCCTTCTGGCGGATCGTCTCGTCGTAGAGGATGACCCCGCTCAGCAACTCGGCGATCCCCCGGGTCGCGAAGAGCATCTGGCGGTACAGCCGGCGGTTCTCCTCGGTGTTCGGGATCCCGACCGCCTCGAACCGCCGGCCCACGGTCGCGTGGCTCTCGTCGGCGGCGAGGATCCCTTTGCCCGGCGGGACGAGGGCGCCTGCGGTGGCTTCGAGGTCAGTGATGGCCATGGTCCGCTCCTCCACAGGGGTCGCAGTGGGAACGCCGCGCGGCCGGCTCTGTTGGTTGGATTGTACCGGTGGCGGCCGAGGAACGGAACCCCGAGGAGGGTTACAGCCCGTGGCGCGTCAAGTGCCCGCTGAACGAGTCCCGCACCGGGAAGCCCCCATAGCGCACCTCCGCAGCCGGCGAGGCGGGCGGCGGCGGGACCGGCGCGCACGCCCCGGCGACCCACGCTACGCTCAACCAGACGACGACCCACCAGACGCGTTCCACGGCCCGCATCCCCCTCTCGCCGACGCCTCGGTCACTCTCATAGACGCGACCGCGCCCGGGATCGATGCGCGGGAGGGGTCCCGCGTCGGGGAGGGCCCGGCCCCGGACGACAGCCGGCGCGGCCGATGAGCAGGGCCTCGGAGGGCGCGAGGCCGGCCCGGTCGAGCCGAGCACGGCGCCCGCGGTCCTGACCGCTGGCGAGCCCGCGTCAGACGCCGGGGGTCGCGGCCCGGACGCCACCCTCGACGAGGGTCTCGAGCCCCCGGAGCACCCGCCGGACGTCCGGCACCGAGAGCCGCGTCAGCACCTGCTCGAGCGCGCCGAGCTGGAGCGTCTCGAGCTCCCGCACGAGGGCCTGGCCGGCCCAGGCCAGCTCGAGCACGCAGACCCGTCGGTCGCCGGGGTCGGCGCTGCGAGCGAGGAGGCCCTTCTGGGCCAGCCGGTCGATGCTGTGCGTCGCCGCGGGCATGGTCACCCCGAACTCCCTGGCGACGTCGCCCACGTGGCAGCCAGGGCGCTGGTCCACGTAGAAGAGCACCTGCGACTGGGCGTCGGTCAGATCGACCTCGCTCGCCTTCTGCCACAGGACCTGCCGCACGGTCGTGCTGCCGAGCGCGTGGAGCAGGCGCAGGAGGTGCCGGGCGTCGGCGGACCACCGCCCCGGTCGCGCCGCCGGCCGGGCCCCGAGGCCGTTCCGACTCCCGTTCCCGCGCCGGCTCACGGGTCGCCCCGCTGCCCTTGCCGCTGCCGCCTATCACGGCCCGCGTCCGGTTGATCCGAGCCCGCGCCCCCAGCCCGGTCGCCCTCGCCGTTGCTCGCGCCCGCGACCGGCCACGGCGCGATCTCGCCGGGCGCGGCCGCCGCCCGGTCGACGGGCGCCGCGGCGCGGCGGCGCGTGACGCGGAGCCCGGCGTCGTCGAGAAGGGAGTACACGACCGGCGTGACGAGCAGCGTCAGCAGGAGCGAGAGCGTCTGACCGCCGATGACGACCACCGCGATGACCCTCCGCTCGTCGGCGCCGGGCCCGGTCCCGAGGGCCAGCGGGATCATACCCGCGACGAACGTGAGCGTGGTCATCAGGATCGGCCGCAGCCGGTCGCGGTTGGCCTGCATGATGGCCGCCGCGCGCTCCATGCCGCCGGCGCGGAGCCCGTTCATGTGGTCGATCTGGAGGATCGCGTTCTTCTTGATCACGCCGAAGAGGACGAGCACGCCGAGGGCCGAGTAGAGGTTCAGCGTGTTGCCGGTCAGCCAGATGGAGAGGAGCGCGAACGGCGCGGCCAGGGGCAGCGACAGCAGGATCGTGAAGGGGTGGATGAGGTTCTCGAACTGGGCGGCCAGGATCATGTACATCAACACGACCGACAGCGTGAAGGCCCAGATGAACTCCCCGAACGTCCGCTCGAGCTCCCGCGCGCGGCCCGAGAGCTTCGTCGTGTAGCCCGGGGGGAGGTTCATCTCCGCCACCGCCCCGCGCAGCGCGTCGAGCCGGTCGGCGAGCGCGTAGCCCGGCGCGACGGAGGCGCGGAGGCGGACCTCGCGCTGCCGGTCGAGCCGATCGATCCGCGAGGCGCTCCGCACGCGCTCGACGCGCGCGACGCTGTCCAGGCGGACGATGCCGCCGCCCTCCCGAGCCGCGTAGAGCTGCCCGATCGCGGCGGGGTCCATCCGGTCCTCCGGCCGGAGCCGGAGCTGGACGTCGTAGTCCTCGTTGACCTTCGGGTCGCGGAACCGCGACACCTCGTCGTCCCCGCCCACCAGGAGCCGGACCGCCGTCCCGATGGCCTCGGGGTCCACGCGCAGGTCGGCGGCCCGGGCGCGGTCGATCTCGACCCGCAGCTCGGGCTTGTCGAGCTTGAGCGTGGTGTCGGCGTCCAGCAGCTTGAGCTCGTCCGCGCGCTCGCGCAGGTGCTCGGCGTAGCCGGAGAGCGCGACGAGGTCGGGCCCGCGCAGGACGAAGTCGATCTCGAAGCCGCTCCCCGCGCCGACGCTGAACGGGGTCGGGTTGCGGACGGCGATGCGGAGGTCCCCGTACTTGCGGAGCCGCCGGCGGACCTCCTGCATCACCTCCCGCTGGGAGTAGTTGCCCCGGAACGCGGCCAGCGGCTCCCCGGCCAGGACGCTCCTGACGAGCCGCCCGATCGAGAAGACGCGCTCCCCGTGCGGGGCGAGCCGCACGTAGGCCCGCCCGTCGCTGACGCCGCTGATGAAGCCTCCGCCCGCGGACGCCAGCACGAGCCGCACGCCGCGCGTGGCGCGCAGCTCGGCCGCCACGGCCTGCATGATCTCGTCCATGGCGGCGAGGCTCGTGCCCTGAGGGGCGGCCACGCTCACGTTGAACTCGCCCTCGTCCACGTTGCCGGGGAGGTAGTCCTGCCGGACCACGCCGTAGAGGGGGATCGCCGACAGCGCGACGGCGGCGGCGAGGAGGACCACGAGCAACCGGTACCGGAGCGAGAACGCCAGGAGCCGCATGTAGCCACGGTCGATGTGGCCGTAGAAGCCCCCTCGCGAGCGGGCCGCGGTCCCCGACGCCTCACCCGGCCGGCCCTCGACCGCGAGGAGGCGCGCGCTCATCATGGGCGTGAGCGTGAAGGAGACGAGCAGGCTGACGAGGACGGCCACCGCGGCGGTGATCCCGAACTGGAAGAGGAAGCGCCCCGTGACGCTCGACATGAACGAGACCGGGATGAAGATGACGACCAGCGAGAAGGTCGTCGCCATCACCGCCAGGCCGATCTCCGCGGTCGCGGCCCGGGCCGCCTGGAACGGCGACATCCGCTTCTCCTCGCGGAAGCGGAAGATGTTCTCGAGGACGACGATGGCGTCGTCGATCACCACCCCGACCATCAGCACGAGGGCGAGCATCGTCACGCTGTTGAGCGTGAAGTCGAGCGCCCACATCATGCCGAAGGTCGAGATCAGCGAGGAGGGGATCGCCACGGCGGCGATGATCGTCGAGCGCCAGCTCCGCATGAAGGCGAGGACGATCAGGGAGGCCAGGATGCTGCCCACGAGCAGGTGGATGTTGATCTCGTGGAGGGCCGCGTAGATGTAGCGGGACTGGTCCTGGATCACCGTGAGCCCGACCCCGGGCGGCAGCTCGCCGGCGACCTCCGTGATGCTGCGCTTGACGCCCTCGATGACGGCGACCGTGTTCGCCCCCGACTGCCGCCGCACCTCCAGGACGACCGTGGGGACGCCGTCGAGCCGCGCCGTCGAGCGCTGCTCCTTGGTCCCGTCCTCCACCGACCCGACGTCGCGGACGCGGACGGGCACGCCGTCGAGCGTGGCGACCACCAGGTCCTCGAAGGCCCGGGCCTCGGGGATCCGCCCGATCGTCCGTAGCGTCTCCTCGCGGGCGCCGCGCGTCAGGTTGCCGCCCGGGGCATCGATGTTCTGCCGCCCGATCGCGTCGCGGACCGCGGTGATCGGGAGGCGGTAGGCGGCCAGCCAGTCGGCGTCCACCCACACGTTGAGCGCGCGCTGGAGCCCGCCGACGACCCGCACCTCGCCGACCCCCGGCGAGCGCTCCAGGCGCACCTTGACCACCCGGTCGGCCAGCTCGGTCAGCTCGCGGAGCGGGCGCTGGCCGGCCATGGCGACCGTCAGCACCGGCTGCGAGTCGTTGTCGAACTTCGAGATGATCGGGGGCGTCGCGTCGTCGGGGAGGAGCCGGAGCACGGTGGCGACGCGGTCTCGCACGTCCTGCGCCGCCGCGTCGATGTCGCGGTCCAGGTTGAAGGTCACGATGACGACGGAGCTCCCCGGGCCCGAGATGGAGCGCAGCTCGTCGATGCCCTCGATGGTGTTGACGGCCTCCTCGATCCGCTTGGAGA
>CAYQDR010000111.1:0-16883 GCA_964416315.1 uncultured bacterium | reverse complement strand
CCGAGCGCGTCCCGGCGAGCTGGAGGACGCCGGGATGCGACGGGGATCGGCCCGGTTCCCTCACAGCTCGACGTCCACGAACGTGCGGGTACTCTCCCGGCAGCGCTGTCTCCCGCTGTCGAGGTTCGTCACGCAGAGCCTGAGGAGGAGCCCCCGAGCCCGTCACGCGCTCGAGGCGGACCTCGACGGGGAGCCGCCGGTCATCGCGGGCACCAGCCATCGGTGCCCCGGGAGACCCGTCCGGCCGGAGCCGCGGCGCGGGGGCTCACCCGGGTCGCACGCGCGCCCGGTGTCGGCGGACGTCCCCGGCCGCGGCCGTCATCGCGGCCACTCGAACGTCGCGACGACCGGGGCGTGGTCGCTCGTGCCCACCCCCGCCTGGACCGGACACGCGACCGCCCGGCGCGCGAGCGGCTCGCTCGCGAGCACGTAGTCGAGCCGCCAGCCGATGTTCCGCGGGCGGTGGTTCCGCCACGGCGCCCACCAGGTGAAGAGCCCTTCGTTCGCCGGGTCGAGCGCCCGCCCGAGGTCCGTGAGACCCCGCGCGAGCAGGCGTTCGAGCCGCTCCCGCTCTTCGGGCCGTTGCCCGATCGCGTCGGCCTTCCGCTCCTTGGGGTGGACGTCGATCTCCGCGCGGGTGACGTTGAGGTCGCCGCAGAGGACGACATCGAGCCCGACCGCGCGTGACTCGGTCACCCAAGGCTCGAGCGCCTCGAGGAAGCGGAGCTTCGCGGCGAAGTCCTTCCCCCCGTTGGGGACGTAGACCGAGGCGACGAGGAGGTCGCCGACCCGCGCCGTCACGATCCGGTGCTCGAAGTCGAACGGCGGGTGGCCGAACGCGGGCGTCTCGGGGAACGCGTCCCGCCTGAGGAGGAGCCCCACGCCGGAATAGCTCGTCGCCGCGTGCCAGCAGCTCCAATACTCGTCGTCGAGACCGACCGGCACCTGGTCGGCGGCGGCCTTGAGCTCCTGGAGGCAGACGACGTCCGGGCGCTCCCGCGCGAGCCACTCGCGCACCTGCCCCTCGCGCGCCCGCACCCCGTTGACGTTCCAGGTCGCGACCTTCACGGGGGCTATGGTACCCCCCTCACGCCGGTCCTCTCCCCCCGGTCCGGGGGGAGAGGGGAACCCCTCAGGCCGGCAGCTCGACGGGGACCGCGTCCGGCGGCGGCGCCATCCGCGGCAGCTCCGCGTCCACCCGCTCGCCCCGGAGCTTGACGATGCGCGCCGGCGTGCCGACGACGGTCGCGTCCGGCGGGACGTCGCGGTTGACGACGAACGCGTTCGCGCCGACCTTGGCGTGATCGCCCACGCGGATCGGGCCGAGGAGGATCGCGTTCGTCCCGATGAAGACGTGGTCCCCCACGATCGGGTGGCGCTGGACGTGGTACTTCCCCGTCCCGCCGAGCGTCACGTTGTGGAACATCACGCAGCCGTCGCCCACGACCGCCGTCTCGCCGATCACGACGCCCGCGCCGTGATCGAGGAAGAACCCCTTCCCGATCCGCGCGCCATCCTCCGGGAAGCCCGCCCCCGTGTCAACGCGCCGGCCCCCCGGCGACCCGGCCAGAAACCGTCCATCCGGGCCCCGAGACGGGGCCAGTCCCATCAGGGAATTCCCAATGGGGATACGAAGTTACCAAGCGCCTCCCGGGCTGGTACGGGCCTTGCTGTCTCCTTGATTGGGGAGGCAGACAATGGGTCAGTCGACCGGCAGCGGCGTCGGGCGCACCCGGGTCCTCGTGGTCGATGACGACCCGCGCGTCCGGGATCTCCTCCGGGATTTCCTCGGCACGATCGGGTGCGACGTGGACGAGGCGGCCGACGGGCTCGAGGGCGTGGCGCGCCTCGCGCAGGCCGGCTACGACCTCGTGGTCACGGACCTCGTCATGCCGGGACCGACCGGGTGGGACGTGACGGAGGCGGTGCGGCGGCGCGATGCGGCGCTGCCGGTCCTCATGCTCACCGGCTCGGCGACCAACCTCGACGCCGATCGCGCGCGCGCGCTCGGCGTCAGGATCCTCCACAAGCCGGTCGGGTTCGTCGAGTTCCGGGCGGCGGCCGCGCAGGCCCTCGCGACCCGCGCCGGCGGGCGCTGAGCCCCACTCCGAGGATCAAAAGCTCACCCCGAACCCGGCGGTGAAGTTCGGGCCCTCGCCCGAGAACCCCACGTCCACCCGGAAGAGCGCCGTGCGCTCGAACGTCAGGCGGAGGCCCATCCCCCAGCTCGTGTGGATCCGGGCGTCGGGGAGCGCCTCGAGACTCTCCGCGACCGTGCCGGCCTCGGCGAAGAGCGCGAGCCCGACGCGCTCGACGCGGATCCGCTGCGTCAGCCAGAACCCCCGAGGGATCACCCAGAACCGGTACTCCGCCACCGCGTGCCAGGCCGAATCGTCCGTGAAACGGTTGTTGATGTAGCCGCGCAGGGTGAGGCTCCCGCCGAGGCTCGGCCGCGCGTAGTAGGGGAGCTCCCCCAGGGCGGTCTCGACGTGCAGCCCGAAGGCCAGCGTGTCCGTCGGCGGGTTCTCCTCCTCCCGATCCCCCCCGCCGTGAAGGAGCGGCGGGACCCGGACGGCCAGATTCGCGTACGCGGTGGCCACCGCGCCGACGTCCCCGGTGCTCTGCCAGACCGGCGCGTCCACGAACAGGCCGACGCGCCACCCCTCGTACGGCTGGTGCTGGCTGTCGCGGGTGTCGTAGCGGAGCCCCGCGCTCAGGGTCAGGGCGTCCCAGCCGTCCCCGGCGTCGAAGAGGTCCGGGAAGACCTGGTCGGTCGTCGGCCGGTCCGAGACGTGGCCCGGCCCCAGGTTGTGGTGCTCGCCGCGCATGCCCAGGCTCCCGATCCAGTCGCCCCCGGCGCCCGGCAGCGCGAAGTCCCCCCTCACCGACAGGTCCCAGGCCTCGTCGGTGTAGCTCGTCTCGGCGCCCGGCGGGGTGTCCGGGCCGAGGCCGAAGAAGCGCCGCGTGAGCGTCTTCTCGTAGCCGGCGACCGCCCGGGCGAGGCTGCGCTCCTCGAGGACCACGCCGCCGTCGGGGAGGTCCCGGTGGTGGAGCCAGCGCTGCCAGATCAGGCGGTAGCGCTGCTGGCCCTCGCTCGTGTAGCTGACGAAGGCGCCGAGGAACTCCCGCCGCCGCCGGCTGCGGAAGTCGATGTCGGTCAGCGCGAGGCCGGCCCCTACCCCGATGTCCTCGTCGAAGAAGAGCTGGGGCGCGATGAAGCTCGAGACGAGGAAGCGCTCGAAGATGTTCCCGGGCTTGATGCGCCCCTCGGGGATGTAGCGCCAGCGGGCGGGCTCCGGGAGGTCGGGGGGGAGCACGACCTTCGGGATCCGGCCGGTCGGGTCCATCCCCTGGAGCGGATCGTGCGGCTTGGCGGGCGGCACGTGCTCCGAGCCCGCCGCCGGGACCGGCGCCAGCGCGCCCGCGCCCAGGAGGAGCAGGGCCAGCGGCACGCGGACCCGGGCGCGGCGCACGAACGCGAGTCGAGTCAACCCGGACGACTATCGTAAGCTAGACGGACGGCGGGGGCGCGAAGGATTTTCGGCGGCGAGGAGGAGCGGACGCATGCGGTACGTCGAGGAGCGCGACTTCACGGTGCGGTTCGACCTGCGCTGCGAGTTCCCCGAGGAGTACGAGGGGGAGCGCGACGGCTACGCCTGGCTCCGCGAGTTCCACGAGCGGATCGCGCCGAGGCTCCTCCAGGCCGTGGTCACCGTCATCCGCGAGCACCCGGGCTGGACCGTCCGCCCGACCAACCGCGGGCGCGCGTCGGAGGACGAGATCTCGCTGCTCGTGGAGCGGATCCCCTAGAGATCCTGGGAGGGGGCTCCGCCCCCCTTCCCCGGGAATGAAGGTCAGGCGCACTCGAGCCTGGCGGTCCAGGCGCGGTGCTGCGGGAAGCGGCCGAGGAGGTCCCGGAGCTCCTCGCAGGGCGCGGCGTGGCCCGGGGCGACGATCGCCTGGCCCGCCGTGACGGCGCGGTGCTGGCGGAGGAGCTTCTCGTACACGGCCGCGAGCGCCGTCCGCTCGGGCCACCCCCGGACCCGCACGAGGATCTCCACCGACTTGGCGTTCGCGTCCGCCTCGCGCCGGGCCTGCTCCGATGGAGCCGGCGCCGCGGCCCCGACGCGCGGGGCGCCGTGGCGCAGGAGCTGGTGCGCGAGCTCGTGCGCCACCGTGGCGTCGCGGTCCGGACCGGTGAGGACCGGGGGCGCGATCAGGAGGAGGCCGGGCCGGTAGGACGCCGCGAGGCCACGGACGTAGGGGCCGGCGACGACGGCGAGGGGCGGGACGCCGTAGAGCCGCGCGGTCGCCTCGACGAAGCGGCGGACCTCGGCGAGGGCGCGCTCCTGCGCCGGCGTCAGCGTCGCGCACTCCGCGTAGCGGCCCGGGCGCTCGGGGTAGGCGCCGTGGAGGCGGTAGTAGACGGCGATCGCCTCCCGCATGGCGAGGATGCGGCACTCGTCGGCGACGAGACGCGACTGCTCCGTGAGGGTCGCGCGGACGGCGAGCGCGACGGCCGCGAGGGCGGCGACCGCGAGCAGGGCGAGGAGGAGCCCCCAGGCCCGCCAGCCGTGGAGCCCCACGGCCGCCTCAGGGGCGGTGGAGCCGCCCTTTCTCCCGCGCCACCATGATCCACTGCCCGATCGCGCCCAGGAGCCCGCCGACCACGAACCCGGCCAGCACGAAGCCCACGGCGCGCTGTGCGCGATCCGCGGGCTCGAGCAGCCCGGGCGCAAGCTGGCCGGTCAACACGAGAACGGCCAGCCCGAACCCCGCCGCCGTCACGAGAACGCCCAGGACGAGGAGGGGCATCGAACGCCTCCGATTCAGGGCGGCCCGGTCGGATTCCCGCCCGCCACCACTCGGCTCGTCGCAACGCGTTGATCAGGCGACGACGCCGATCATCGTCGTCGGCGTCACGCGCTCGATCCGCACGGGGACGAGCTCGCCGATCCGGGCATCGGGGCCGTCGCAGACGACGTTGAGGTTGCCTCGCGTGTGCCCCGCCAGCTGGCCACGCCGGTTGCGCTCCTCGAGGAGGACTTCGACCTCGTGCCCGACCCACCGCTCGAGCTTGCGCCGTGAGATCGCCTCCTGCAGCTCGAGCAGCGCCCGGTGCCGCGCCTCCTTGACGGCACGCGGCACGTCGTCCCCCCAGCCGGCCGCCTCGGTGCCCGGCCGCGCCGAGTACTTGAAGATGAACGCGCCGTCGTACTCGACGTCCGCCACGAGCGCTCGTGTCGCCTCGAAGTCCTCGGGCGTCTCGCCGGGGAAGCCGACGATGATGTCGGTGGAGAGCGCGACGTCCGGAACCAGCTCGCGGAGGCGCGCGACCTTCGCGAGGTAACTCGCGACCGTGTAGCCGCGCCGCATCCGTCGGAGGACACGGTCCGAGCCCGACTGGACCGGCAGGTGCAGGGACTCGCACACCGCCCGGCACTCCGCCATCGCCCGGAAGAGCCGCTCGTGGGCGTCGAAGGGGTGGCTCGTCGTGAACCTGACCCGCGGGATCGACGTCCGGGCGTCGATCTGCCGGAGGAGCACGGGGAAGTCCACGACGCGTGCCCCCGCCGCCTCGGCTGCGGCGGCCTCCTCGACGAGGAGCCGCTCGCGGCGGCCCGGCCCGAGGTAGCCCGAGCCGTCGGGGAAGCGCTTGCCGTAGGCGTTGACGTTCTGCCCGAGGAGCGTGACCTGGCGGTAGCCGGCGCGGGCGAGCCGCTCGACCTCCTCGAGGACCTCGCCGAGCGGCCGCGAGACCTCCTGGCCGCGCGTCATCGGGACGATGCAGTAGGCGCAGGTCTTGTCGCACCCCTCCATGATCGTGACGAAGGCCGTGATCGGCCGCGCGCGGTAGTCGCCGGCGGGCTTCTTCTCGAGCGGCCGCACGGGGCGATCCACCGCGAGGAGGCGCGCGGGCTCCTCGGCCGCGGCCCGCTGCCGGCGCTCGGCGACGCGCGCGAGGAGGTCCGGGAGGTCGTAGATCTCGGCCGGCCCGGCGACCAGGTCCACCAGGGGGAGCCGGCGGAAGACCTCCTCCCGCTGCGCCTTGGCCATGCACCCGAGGACCCCGAGGACCACGTCCGGGCGCTCGCCCTTCAGCCGCTGGAGCGCCCCCATCTTGCCGAAGGCCCGCGCCTCGGCGTGCTCGCGGACCGAGCAGGTGTTGAGCAGGATCACGTCCGCCTCGGCCTCGCGCGCGACGACGCTGTAGCCCTGGGCCGTCAGCATCCCGAGGATCTCCTCGGAATCCCGCTCGTTCATCTGACAGCCGTAGGTCTGGAGGTACACGTGCTTGCCCATGGCTCGCGGAGGACTATGCGACTATGCTACCCCACGCCCGCCTCGCGCGCGAGCGCGTCCGTCTTCGCGGCCATCACGAAGTCGTTCCGGTGGAGGCCGCGGATCTTGTGGGTCCACCAGCTCACCGTGACCCGGCCCCACTCGGTGAGGAGGGCCGGGTGGTGTCCCTCGGCCTCGGCGAGCGCGCCGACGCGGGTCGTGAAGGCGAGGGCCCGCGCGAAGTCGGGGAAGCGAAAGACCCGCTCGAGACGGAGGACGCCGTCCCGCTCCAGGACCTCCCACTCCGGCACCTCCGGCCGGAGCGCCTGGACCTCCGCCTCCGTCACCCGCGGCGCGTCCCGGCGGCACGCCACACACTGCTCTCCGGCCAGGCTCCCCATGCCCGACGCCTCGGCGAGATTGTAGCAGGGGTTGACGGGGGGCTGCGCGCGGCCGACCATAGCGCCCGTGCTCCTGACCCACGGGCGGATCTACACGCTGGACGCGCGCGGCTCGGTCGTGGACAGCCTCGTCATCCGGGACGGGCGCATCGTGTTCGCCGGGCGCCGCCCGGACGTGAACCTCCCGGCCGGGGAGCGCGTACTCGACCTCGGCGGTCGGGCGGTGCTGCCGGGGCTCGTGGACGCCCACGCCCACCTCATGCACCTGGCCCGCGCGCGCCTGAGCCTCGACGCCGCGGGGATCCTCTCCGAGGCGACGATCGCCGGGCTCGTCGCCGAGGCGGCGGCCCGCACGCCGGCGGGCGAGTGGCTGACGGGGCGCGGCTGGGACCAGACCCGCTGGCCCGGCCAGCGCTTCCCGACCCGAGGGTCGCTCGACCGCGTCGCCTCCCGGCACCCCGTCGCGCTCACGCGCGTGGACGGCCACGCCACGTGGGCGAACTCGGCTGCCCTCGCTGCCGCGGGGATCGGGCGCCACACGGCGGACCCGCCCGGCGGGCGCATCCTCCGCGACCCGACGGGCGAGCCGACCGGGCTCCTCGTGGACGCGGCCCAGCGGCTCGTCCAGGACATCGTCCCGCTCCCCTCGCCCGAGCGGTTCGATCAGGCCGTGCGCGAGGCGATCGCCCAGTGCCTCGCGAAGGGGCTCACGGGCATCCACGAGATGGGCGCCGAGCTCTACGCCCTCGCCGCGTACCGGCGCCTGATCGAGCGCGGCCAGTTTCCCTTCCGCAACTACGCCGCGGTCCGGGCGGCCCACGCGGCGACGTGGGAGCACGCCCTGGCGCACGGTCCCGAGACGATCGGCGACGGGCGCCTCGTGATCCGGGCCATGAAGCTGGTCGCGGACGGGGCGCTCGGCTCCCGCGGGGCGGCCCTCCACGCCCCCTACTGCGACGACCCGGCCAACACGGGCCTGGTCCTCCTCCCGGTCGAGGAGCTCGAGCGGCGGACGCGCGTGGCGGCCGCCCGGGGCTTCCAGGTCTGCGTCCACGCCATCGGCGACCGCGCCAACACGCTGACGCTCGACGTCTTCGAGCGCGTGCTCCCGACGCTCGGTCGGCGCGACGCGCGCTTCCGCGTCGAGCACGCCCAGGTCCTCACGGACGCCGACATCCCGCGCTTTCGCCGCCTCGGCGTGCTGCCGAGCATGCAGCCGACCCACTGCACCTCGGACATGCGCTGGGCGCCGGAGCGCCTCGGCCCGGAGCGCCTCCGGGGCGCCTACGCCTGGCGCTCGCTCCTCGCCACGGGCGTCGTCATCCCGGGGGGGTCGGACTTTCCCGTGGAGGACCCGAATCCCTTCCACGGGATCTACGCGGCCGTGACGCGTCGACCGCTGAGCGGCGAGGACCCGGGCTGGCAGCCCGAGCAGCGGATGACGCGGGACGAGGCGGTCCGCGCCTTCACGACCTGGAACGCCCGGGCCGCCCACCAGGAGGCGGAGCTCGGCTCGCTCGAGCCCGGCAAGCGCGCCGACGTCGTCGTGCTCTCCGAGGACGTCTGGGCCTGCCCCGAGGCACGCATCAAGGACATCCACCCGGTCCTCACGATGGTCGGCGGCGAGGTCGTCTTCCAGGCGTGTGATCCAGCCCACGCGCCGCCTTGGTGACTCGCCCGGTCTGCGCACCGCTCGGGGAGCAGGTCGCGCTGTTCTTCGAGGGCCGCCCGGCTTCGCCGGCCGAGATGGAGACGGAGGTCTCGCCCGGGTACGAGGCCCGCTGAGCGGCGCGGCGGGGGACGCGCGGGGGACACGCCTTGACAGCCCCCGCGACGATCCCTAGACTCCGGCCAGCGGCACCATGAACTCCGTGCCTCCCGGAGCGGCCCCGGATCCCGACGCCGCCGCGCGGCGGCGGCGCGACCGGCGCGTGCTCCTGATCGCCCTGGCCGCCGTCATCCCCTTCCTCCTCCTCGTCGTCGGCGGCATCGCGGGCCTCGTCTTCTACTTCCTCAAGGGCTCCGAGGCCTACCGGCTCGCCGAGACCCTCATCCGCCAGAGCCCCGAGATCCGGACCGTCGTCGGCGAGGGGCTGGAGTTCGGCTGGTTCCCCACCGGCTCGATCGAGACCTCCGGCCCGAGCGGCCGCGCCGAGCTGACGATCCGCGTCGTGGGGACGACGGGCTCCGCCCGCGTCCACGTGCGGATGCGCAAGCAGATGGGCGAGTGGCGCGTGCTCGAGGCGGTGTACGAGAGCCCCGAGGGCGTCCTGCACCCGCTGCCCCTGAAGAAGGGCGTCCGCGACCCCGGCGGGCCCCGCGAGGCCGCGGCGTGACGCCTCACCCACTCACCAGAGGAGCACGACGATGGTCACGCTGAAGCGAATCGGCGTCCTCTCGATGGCGAAGCTCGAGGCCGTGATCTTGGCGGTGATGGGCCTGCTCCAGGGGCTCGTCTTCGCCCTGATCAGCGGGATGGGCGCGATGTTCGGCGCCGCGGCGGGCGACCTCTCCGGCCTCGGCCTCGGCGCGTTCGGGATCTTCGCCATCATCCTCTTCCCCATCTTCTGGGCCGTCGCCGGCTTCATCTTCGGCGCCATCACGGCGTTCATCTACAACGTGATCGCCGGGGTGGTCGGCGGCCTCGAGATCGAGCTCGAGCAGTAGCGCCGTGATCCCCGTCCTCTGCCCCGGGTGCCGGAGCCCCGTGCCGCCCGATACGCCGAAGTGCCCCTGGTGCGGTCGCAACGTGAACCAGGGGAACTGGGACGAGGAGTAGCCGCGCCCCCGAATGACCCTGCTGCCCGACCTCCTCGGCCACCGCCTGCGCGCCAAGGTCATCGCGCTGATCGTCGCGGCCCTGATCCTCGGCCTGGGCGGGCTCGTGATCCTCAACATCCAGTACGAGGGGCGGGCCCTCGGCGCCGGGAACCGGGAGACCGCGCGGCTCCTGGCGGCGTCGATCCTCGCCAGCATCGAGAACGGGATGGTGGAGGGGCGGCCGGACATCATCCGCCAGCTCGTGCAGGACCTCCGCGCCGAGCTCAAGGACGTCCGCCGCCTGGATGTCTACCGCCGCAACGGCGTCGAAGCGTTCACCGACCTCGAGACGGTCCACGAGGTCGACCGGATCGCCGGGCTCGAGGCGAGCCTGATCGAGCGCATCAGCCAGATGCAGCGCGCCCCCGGCGCCCGCCTCAGCCACCCGGACTTCGCGCGCGCCGTCGACACCGGCGCCCCGCAGGAGATCCAGGAGCAGCTCGACGGCACCCGCGTCCTGACCCTGTTCCGGCCGCTCCGGAACCTCCCGAAGTGCCAGGAGTGCCACGGCGCCGACCACCAGATCCGCGGCATCGTGCGCATCAGCCTCGGGCTGGAGAAGCTGGACGCCGAGCTCCGCGCCGCGCGGAACCGCCAGCTCGTCGTCGCCCTGCTCACGATCCTCGGCGTCGCGGCCATCCTGGTCGTCTTCATGGGGCGCGTCGTCCTCGAGCCCATCGGCAGGGCGGCCGCCGCGGCGCGGCGGATCGGCGGCGGCGACTTCGCGGCGCGCGTCGCGGTCCGCACCCGGGACGAGATCGGCCAGCTCGGCCAGGCGCTCAACGACATGGCGGAGCGGCTGCGGACCCTCCACACCGACCTGGAGACCCGGAACGCCGAGCTCGCGGCGACGCTCCAGAGCCTGAGAGAGTCGCTCCAGAAGGTCGAGCTCCTCGAGCAGGTCAAAGGGGAGCTCTCGAAGTTCGTGCCGGAGGCCGTCACGCGCCTGCTCGAGCAGAACCCGGACGCGCGGGAGCTCGAGAAGCGCGAGGCGGACGTCTCGGTCCTCTTCCTCGACGTCGAGGGTTACACGCGCCTCTCCGAGCAGGTCCCGCCCCAGCGCTTGAACCGGATGATCCAGGACTACTTCTCGACCTTCCTCGAGATCATCCGGGCGCACCACGGCGATGTCAACGAGACCGCCGGGGACGGCCTCATGGTGATCTTCCAGAGCGAGGGGAGCCCGACGCGCCACGCGCTGAACGCCGCCGGGGCCGCGTTCGAGCTGCTCGCGAAGGTCGCCGCGCTGAACCAGGAGTTCGCGGGCGTCTACCCGCCGGTGGCGATCCACGTCGGCATCAACAGCGGGCCGGCGCTCGTCGGCGCGACGAAGCTGGAGGCGGGCGGCGGCGGTCGCTGGACCTTCACCGCCTCCGGCCCGACGACCAACCTCGCGGCCCGCATCGCGGGCCTCACCCGGGGCGGCGAGGTCAAGATCGGGCCGGAGACGGCCCAGCGGGTCAAGGCGCAGTACGTCCTCGAGGACACGGGGGAGCACCAGCTCAAGAACGTCGCCCAGCCGGTCCGCGTCTACCGCCTCGTGCCGCCGGGGGTCTACGGGACGGTCAGCGCCTGAGGCCGAGGCCGATGCGCTTCCGGGTCCTGCCCGCGCTCGCCCTCGGGCTCGGCCTCACGACGGCCGCCACGGCCCAGGTGTGGAGCGGGGCCTCCCTGCAGGGGGCGCTCACCCTGCAGCTCCCGCCCGGCTGGCGCGTCGAGCTCGTCGGCGTGGGGTTCCGGCTGCCGCAAGATCTGGCGGTCGACCCGCCGGACGGCCTCTGGGTCCTCACCCAGCTCGACCCGATGGGCAGCGGCGCGAGCGCGCTCGTCCGCATCCCGCTCGCGGGCCCGCTCCCGGTCGAGGCGAAGAGGCTCCGCCCGGCCTCGATCCCCTTCTCGCCCGACCCCGCGCGGTTCCGGATGGGGAGCCTCGCCCGCCATCCGGGGACCGGCGACCTCTACGTCGCGGAGCGCCTCGGCCGGCACCTCTACCGCGTCCCGCCGGGAGGCGCCCCGGTCCTCTACGCGCGCGGGCTGAACCAGGCGGCGTTCTGGGCGCTCGCCTTCGACGGGGACGGCCGCCTCGTCGTCCTCGATTTCGCGGGCCGCAGCGTCGTCGCGGACCCGACCCTCCCGGCCGAGCGCGAGTGGTTCGGGGACGCGGAGCGCTACGAGGGGCCGGTCCTCTACCGGCTCGCCGTGGACGAGCCGCTGCCGCTCCCGCGGAACCTCGAGTACGCGAAGCCCGTCTTCCCGCCGGCCGCGCTCCGGCGCGCCGGCGCGACGCTGCCACGCTACCGGAGCGTCCGCGCGCTGCCCGGGGGCGATCTGCTGCTCGTGGGGCCGGCCGGGGAGCTCCACCGCCTCAGGCCCGACGCGGCGATCGTCCCGCTCGCCTCGGTCCCCGGGGCGCACCTGGTCGCCCTGGGCGCGGAGGGCGAGCTGTACGCGCTGGACCACTACGGCGGACGGATCGTCCGCGTCGGCCCCGACGGTGCGACGCACCCGTTCGTCGAAGGCCTCACGCGCCCGATGGCCCTCGTGGCGCTCGCAGACGGCAGCCTCGTCGTCGCCGAGGACTCCGGGCAGATCCTGCGGCTCCGGCCCGAGTCCCGCTAGGCCGGCCCGCCGGCGCGACGCAGCTCCTCGAGGATCTGCCGGTCGCCCGCGTCCACCGACGTGAGCCCGATCCGGGCGACCCACTCCCCGTCCTGCCGCTCCGCAGCGACCACCTTGCCGTAGAGGTCGCCCGAGTCCTGCCCGAGGGCCGGGTAGCGGAGCCGGAGCCGCACGTTCGCGAGGGGCGGCAGCTCGGCCTCGAGCCGAGCCTCGAGGCGCCGCGGCCCGAGCCGCGTCACCTCGCCGCCGACGTGCTCGGCGCGGACGCGGGTCCCGTCGATCACCCACACGCGCAGGGGCAGAGCCACCGGCGTCTCGGGCGCCTCGCCCGCAGCGAGCTCCGGGAGGCGGCGGGCGTAGCGGCCGCGGAGGGCCCGGAGCTCGTAGAGGAGGAGCGGCTCGCGGATCCCCTTGACCTCGACGGGGAGCGGCGGCCCCACCTCCGCGACCTCCCGGATCCGCGCGTGGGTCGAGGGGCTCAGGAGCACCTGGCCGCCGACCGTGCAGGCCTGGACGCGCGCGGCGAGGTTGACGGTGTTGCCCACGACGCCGTACTTCGCACGCTTCTCGGAGCCGACGCTCCCCACCACCGCCTCGCCGGTGTTGAGCCCGATCCCCATCTCGAGCCGCGGCAGCCCGCGCGCCGCGTGGTCCCGGTTGACCTCGTCCATCGCGAGCTGCATCGCGATGGCGCAGGCGGCGGCGCGCTCGGCATGGTCCGGGTGCGGCATCGGCGCGCCGAAGATCGCGAGGATCGCGTCCCCGATGAACTCGTCGATCGTCCCGCCGTGCTCGATGAGAATGTCCGTCATCCGCCCGAGGTACCCGTTGAGCACCTGCACGACAATGGCGGGGTCCAGCGTCTCGGCGAGGCTCGTGTACCCCCGGAGGTCGGTCATGAGGACCGTGATCTCGCGCTTCTCGCCGCCCAGCCGGAGGCCCTCCGGTGACTCCAGGAGGGTCTGCGCCACCTCCGGGGAGACGTAGCGTCCGAAGGTGTCCCGAATGAAGTCGCGCTGCCGGAGCCCCTCCAGCATCGCGTTGAACGCGCGGGTGAGCTGACCGAGCTCGTCCGCCGACCGCACGGGCAGGGACTGCGAAAGATCCCCCGCGGCGACGCGGGCCACGCCGCGCGTGAGGTCGCTCACCGGCCCGGTCACCCGCCGCGCGACCGCGAGCCCGAGCGCCAGCGCCACCACCGCCCCGAGCAGCGAGGTGCCGAGCACCAGGTGACGGAGGTTGGCCAACCGATCCAGGTACACGTCCACCTGGTAGTCCACGTCGAGGACGGCGAAGACCCGCCCGTCGGCGCCCCGGAGCGGCGCGAAGGCCGTGAGCCAGGTCCCCGACTGGTTCCGGTAGATCCCCGTGTGCGTCGCGATGCCCTCGCGGAAGGCCCGACCGAGCGGCCCGAGCAGCGCCGGCACCAGGGGGTAGGGCTCCCCGGGCACGCCGGGGCCCCGACTCGTCACCATGAAGCGCGCCTGGCGCGCCGCGGGGTCGAAGCCCGTCAGCGTGTAGATCGGCGTCTCGAGCTGGTTCACGTCCTGGATGGCCGCGAGCACGGTCCGCACGCGGCGGTAGGCGGCCGAGTCCTGGGTCAGCGTCCGCTCGATCTCGGCGTGCAGCGCCGGGTCGATGAACACCGCACCGGTGCGCGCGATGTTCAGGAGCAGGGTGGCCAGCGTCTCCTGCAGGATCTGCTTCTGCCGCTCGTAGATCAGGAGCCCGACGAGCCCGATCCCGAGCAGGGTCACGGCAACGAAGCCCGCGGCGACGCGGACGCCGAAGCGCTGCCAGAGGCGGGGGCGCACGGCCTCCATCGCCGTGATTGTACAGCCGGCTCGCGGCCGGATGTCACGGCCGTGTCACGTGTTATGCTGGCTGCGCCGTGAAGATCGACGCGAATCTCGTGATCCGCTGCAACGAGCGCGGCGCCTTCGAGGTGAGCCTCGTGCCGGCCGGCCCGCCGTCGGGAGACCCTGCGCCTATCGTGAGCCTGGCCGACCCCGACGCGCTCGAGACGCTCCTGACCGACCTCGGCCTCCCCGAGGAGCGAATCGCCCAGATCCTCCGCTCCCCGTACGTGCTCCAGTCCCAGCGCGTCCGCGTCGATCGGCGCGCCGCCGAGCGGATCGGGCTGCTCCCGACGGCGGGGCTCCGCCACACGCTGGATGGCCTCATGCGCCTCGTGACGCGGCGGGCGCCCGGCAACGACCGGCCGTGAGGGTGCCGTGACGCCGCCGACCGTCGGCCAGCCGCTCAAGCGCAAGGAGGACCGGGGCCTCCTCACCGGGGCCGACCACTACGTCGCCGACGTGCCGCTTCCCGGGGCGCTCCACCTCGCGGTCGTCCGGAGCACGCACGCTCACGCCCAGGTCCGCCGCATCTCGATCGGCGACGCCCAGGCCGCCCGCGGGGTCGTCGCCGTCTTCACGGCGACCGACTTCACGACCGAGCTCGGCGAGATCCCGATGATGATCGAGACGAACGCCTTCGACCACGTGAACCCGCGGGCGCGGCGGGTCCTCTGCGAGGGCAAGACCCGCTACGTCGGGGAGCCGCTCGCCGTCGTGGTCGCCGACAGCCCCTACGCCGCCCAGGACGCCGCCGACCTGATCCAGGTCGAGTACGAGGTGCTCCCGGCGGTGACCGACGCCGAGGCGGCCCTCCAGTCGGGCGCGCCCCGGATCCACGAGCGCTACCGGTCGAACACGGGGATCCGCTGGGCTCGCGAGCACGGCGACCTGGAGGCGGCGTTCGCCGACGCGCCGGTCATCGTCGAGGCCACGCTCCGCAACCAGCGCCTGATGGCCGTCGCCGTGGAGCCGCGGGCGGTGGCCGCCCGGTACGACCCGACGAGCGGGGAGCTCACCGTGTGGGCGTCCACCCAGATCCCCCACGGGCTCCGGGACGCCATCGCCCAGCACCTGAAGCACCCCGCGGAGCGGGTGCACGTGATCGCCCCCCGCGTCGGCGGCGGGTTCGGGGCCAAGATCGCCCTCTACTCCGAGGACCTCCTGGCCGCCTGGGTCGCCCGGCGGCTCGAGCGTCCCGTCCGGTGGACCGCGACCCGCCGCGAGGACCTCCTCGCGACCTCACACGGCCGCGACGTCGTGGCCACGCTGCGTCTCGCCGCCGACCGGGACGGCCGGATCCGCGGCCTGAAGGCCCGCATCGTCGGCAACCTCGGCTTCACGCTCTTCAGCGACGGGCCGCTCCTCCCCGTCCTCTGCGGCCAGATGATCACGGGCTGCTACGACATCCCCGCGGTCCGGGCCAAGGTCGTGGGCGCCTACACCAACACCATGGGCACCGCCGCCTACCGCGGCGCCGGCCGCCCGGAGGCGGCCTACTTCATCGAGCGGATGATGGACCTCCTCGCGCGGGAGCTCGGAATGGACCCCGCGGAGGTCCGGCGGAAGAACTTCATCCCGCCGTCGGCCTTCCCCTACCAGGCGCCGATGGGGCCGCACTACGACAGCGGCCACTACGCGCGCGCCCTCGACGCCCTCCTCGAGCGCGCCGACTACAGGGGGCTCCGCGCCGAGCAGGCGCGGGCGCGCGCCGAGGGCCGCCTCGTCGGGATCGGGCTCGCCTCCTACGTCGAGATGTGCGGGTTCGTCGACGAGGAGACCAGCGACGTCGTGGTGGGGCCGGATGCGAAGGTGACCGTGCTGACCGGCTGCTCGCCGCACGGCCAGGGGCACGAGACCAGCTTCGCCCAGATCGTGGCCGACGAGCTCTCGATGCCGGTCGAGGACGTCACGGTCGTCCACTCCGACACCCGGAAGGTCCGCAAGGGGACGGGGACCTTCGGGAGCCGCAGCATCGCCCGCGGGGGGATGGCCGGCGTGTTGAACGCCCGCGAGGTCGTCGAGAAGGCCCGCCGCCTCGCCGCGCATCTCCTGGAGGCGCGGGCCGACGACATCGTGCTGGCCGACGGGGCCTTCCACGTCCGCGGGGTCCCCGATCGGCGCGTCACGTGGCCCGAGGTCGCGCGCGCCGCGCACCAGGGCCCGCGGCCGGCCGACCTCGAGCCGGGCCTCGAAGGGCGGCGTGACTTCGTCGGGGAGGGGCTCCTCTACCCCTTCGGCTCCCACCTCGCGATGGTCGAGGTGGACCCGGAGACGGGGGTGGTCCGCCTCCTCCGGTACGTGACGGTGGACGACAGCGGCACGATCGTGAACCCGCTCCTCGCGGCCGGGCAGGTCCATGGCGGCCTCGCCCAGGGGATCGGCCAGGCCCTCTGGGAGGGCGGGCGCTACGACGCCGCGGGGCAGCTCGTGACGGGCTCGCTCCTCGACTACGCGATCCCGAAGGCCGAGGACCTCCCGTCGTTCGAGACCGGCCACACGGTGACCCCGTCCCCGCGGACGGCGCTCGGCGTCAAGGGGATCGGCGAGTCGGCGACGATCGGCTCCACCCCCGCCGTCGCGAACGCCGTGATGGACGCCCTCGCCCCGCTCGGGATCCGCCACCTCGACATCCCGCTGACGCCCGACAGGATCTGGCAGGCAATCGCCCAGGCCCGCGGGCGGTCCCGGTAGGCGGACGCCGCGCCGGGTTTCGGCGAACCGCCGGCGGCCGACCCCGGTGCGCAGCGCCCCGCCTCAGCCAGCCGTCTATGGAACCTCACTGAGGGTCAATAGATCCCCGAGGAGCGACCGCCGCACCCACACTGGCTGCGCCCAGAATCGCCGGGTGCTAGCGTGAGTTTCCCGCGGGCCGTTTGGGGCGGCCCATCGGCGTCGCGCTGAG